>DATJII010000244.1:0-15808 GCA_035493435.1 Candidatus Limnocylindria bacterium
CACAGCCGTCTGTGCCGATTGATTTACGTTACGAATGGCCACCACCAGCATCACTGCCAGTGGTATGGTACCTAGGCCCAGCATCACCACGATAAGGCGGCCGGTCAGTCCCAGGCGTTGTTCCATCTTCATTGGTTCTCCCTTGTTTGAGTCGAAACGGGGGCTGGGAGAGGTATCGGCGGGATTTGCGCCGGGCTTGAGTCGGGAAGGTTCCTCGCCCGGAAAGGGTTGCGGAGAAGTTGCCGCGAATCGGCTATAATTAACGGACGAGGACGAGAGGCGGGACGGATGGGGTGAGGCTCCCGTCATCCCGCGATGGAGTCGAAGTGACTCCATCGTTGCCAAGCAAAAGGACGGTGCATCCGGGGAAGGGATGCAACCAAGTCGGACGCAGCCTAGCGGCGCAGTTTCGAAATCACTTCCGTGGCCGGATAGATGTAAAGGAATTCGTCCACGGGCAATTCCTTCGGCTGGTAGTTGGCGTTGATGCTGGAGAGTCGAACCACCCTGCCCTCCGGACCCGTCCGTTGGAACTGCTTAAAGAGCACGCCACCGTCGCGCATCCGGGCGAGGACGTAATCCCCATTTCGTGGTTCACTGTTGGGAGCTACCACGACCCGATCGCCAGCGAAGAAACGCGGCTCCATCGAATCGCCTTCCAGGATGACTGCGAACGCATTGGCATCCCGCGAATCGGTAGACACCCATTCCTCGAGTTGCCGGCAAAGGTCTTCGTAATGAATGCCTTCTCCGGCACGAGCCCAGGAAACCACCGGGACGGCGCGATTGGGCATGGTCGTATTTTGTGCGTTACTTTCACTTGTGGAAGATCCATTAACGCCTAATTCAAGCTCGTCTAGGCGTTTCTGCATCTTAGGTCCAGGCACCCGCTTACGCTGGCGGATCTGTGAAAAATACTGCGGACGAACGTTAAACATCTCCGCAATGCGATAATCCGGTAGATCGTGGAACGCGGGGAGCGCATCTACTCGTTGAAGAAAGAGATCAACTTGTGTAATTTTGTCGCTTGACATCTCTTGTACTAGTGTAATATTTTCGGGGTACATGAGCGCTAGTTCACTAATGGTTAAGCCAATCGACGGCGGTGGGGCGACCCGTCCAACGGCGATTCATACAACTGTAAGACTGCAAGATCGTAGCCAAGGTGACAGCTCTCAAAAGAAAATCGGTGAATTCTCAAAGGTGCCCGATAATGGGATTTTTTTGTCCTGAAAAATTAATCTTGAAGAATTATTTGTGCAATTTAATTCAACCATTTCTTCCGATTTTGCGCTTTCCGTTCCCGCTGCCGGAGATTCTTCCGGGGCAAAAACCCGTCCTGCGCCGCAGGACATTTACCAGATTCGGCTTTCATGGCCGGTTTTGGAACCAGTACGCCCAGTGGCCTATGAAGAATCCCGCGCTGCGGGAAAGTGCCGGGATGAAGCTGGGTCGGCGGGAACGTTTCTTTTTCACCCCGAGCCGACGGTCCGCCTTTGCGAGTGCAAGGGCAGGCAGCGGAAGGGAATCTTAAACTGAACAACCTCGAAAACATATCATGATAACGAAGATTCACCATCAAGTGTTCGCGGATCTCGATCGTCAGCGGCATCAATGCATCCTTTGGGAGCAGGCCCGTGAAATGGTTCAACGGGCCGTCCGACGCGGCTGGATGGCCTATCCGCTCTCCACCCGCTTCAACGATGATGGCCGCCCGGTGGCAACTGTGGACTGATTTGCCGCCCAGCCAGACCCCTCCACCTGCTTTTTTCTTTTGCTTATGAAAGCTCCCCAGATCCATGCCGCACTGCCAGACGGCGAATGGCTTCCTATTACTCATCCTTTTCGACCGGGAACGGAAGATTGGATGCTCCAACGGGTCGTGAGCGATTTCCGGCGCGCGAATACCCCATATATCCTGGTCCGGGAACGGGCGGCGGCGGACATCGGCAACTTTGTGGGAGTCGCCCTCTACCGCCAGGCGTGGTCATGAAATCGAGCCTGCCACAAACAGATCGTCGCAGCCGCTGGCTGGCCAAGGTCCAGCGCGGCGAACGGGTCTTCGAATGGATTGCGGCGGGCTGGTCCATCCGCCGCGTGGCCGCGGAACTAAGCCGCCTGCCCAAGGCCCCACCCCGTCTGGACGAGGGGTTTCTCGCGAGCTGGCTCTTGCAACCGGCGTTGCAGGACCGCTATCGAACAGCCCGCGCCCAAGCCGTGGAACGGCTGGTGGATGAGTTGCTGCCACTGGCTGACGAAGCAGCCCAGGATCCCTCGCCAGAACGCATGCGGGCCGTGACTCTCCAAGTTGACGTCCGTCGCTGGCTTGCCGCCCGCTGGATGCCCCAGTGGTATGCGGACAAACCCAAGGTTGAAACCTCCGGAGGCCCAACCTTGGAACAAGCTCTCCTGAGCCTGACCGAAAAGCCTTACCCTGACCGAAAGGACCTTTCGTGAGTCTATTCCCCGCCTCGAACGAACCGGTGACGACGGCCCCTAAAACGCCGACCCAAGCGGGCCTGGAGCGGTTGCAGGCTGATTTCCCCTGGTTCGCGGAATCGCTTCTACGGGTCCGGGCGAAGTCAGGGCGGGACACGCCGTTGCGCCTGAACCGGGCGCAACATTTCCTCCACGAGCGCCTCGAAAGGCAACTGGCGCAGACCGGCAAAGTGCGAGCCCTGGTGCTCAAGGGGCGGCAACAGGGCGTGAGCACCTATATGCAGGCCCGCTTCTTCTGGCGCGTATGGGGTGGCTTTGGCCGCCGGGCCTATATCCTGACCCACCGCCAGGACGCCACCCAGAACCTGTTCGATATGACGCGCCGATTCTATGACCGGTTGCCTCCGGCCCTGCGGCCCTCGACCAGTGCGGCGAACGAGCGCGAACTGGTCTTTGACGGACTGGATTCCGGCTACCAAGTCGCGACGGCCGGAGCCCGGGCCACCGGGCGGTCTGCCACAGTACAGTTGGTCCACGGCTCGGAGGTCGCCTATTGGCCAGCGGCGGAAGATCATATGGCGGGCCTCGCGCAAACCGTGCCCAACCTGCCAGGCACCGAAATCGTGCTGGAATCGACGGCCAACGGAGCCGGCAACCTGTTACACCGCCTCTGGCAATCCGCCGAGCGTGGTGAATCGGATTATATCGCCGTCTTCATCCCCTGGCATTGGCAGGAGGAATATACCCGCACGGTTCCACCGGATTTCCGTCCCACCGAGGAAGAATCCGCCTATGCCCGCGCACATGGTCTCTCACCGGGCCAGGTGGCGTGGCGGCACTTCAAGATCGTGGACGACTTCGCAGGGGACGTCGCGCGGTTCCACGCGGAATATCCCGCCAGCGCGGCCGAAGCTTTCGTGGCGGTGGGTCACGATCCGTTGATATCCCCGGCCCTGGTGGCCACGGCGGTGTCCGGTTCCGCCCACGCGGAGGGACCGCTCATTATAGGAGTGGATCCTGCCCGCTTCGGCGGCGACGCCACCGCCATCCTCCGCCGCCGGGGCCGCCGGGTGCTGGGGGTCGAACGCATCCGGAAAGCAGACACGATGCAGGTGGCAGGCCGCATCGTCCTGGCGATTCGGGAAGAACGCCCCGCACGCGTTTTTCTGGATGCCGGAGGGCTGGGCGCGGGCATCTTCGATCGCTTGGTCGAACTGGGCTACGGAAGCATCGTCACTGGCGTGCAATTCGGCGAGTCCGCCTGGCGCAGTGAGCGCTATGTCAATCGGCGGGCGGAGATGTGGGACTCCGTTCGCCAATGGCTGCGGCTGGGAGGCGTGAGCCTGGGTGGCGACGAAGTCCTGGCCGCCGAGTTGACTGGCCCCCAATATAGTTACGACTCCCTCGGCCGCCTCAAGCTGGAGAGCAAGGACGAGATGAAATCCCGGGGCATCGCATCGCCCGACGCCGCCGACGCTTTGGCCCTCACCTTCGCCGCCCCGGTCGAGCCCCTGGAGGGGAGCCCGGGAACCCAGGGCGTTTCGGAAGCGTGGGACGAGTTGGAAGCCACCTTGGAGCAAGCCTTCAGCCCAGCCAGTTTGCCGGGAGCTTATACGGGGTAGGCCGGACATATCTATTAATAGCGGCACATCTTGGATCTATTACCCCCTAACCCTAACCCTCTCCCCTAGAAAATGCCGGGGGCGAGGGGACACGAACGCGTGTAATTAAAGCGAAGCAACTTCCTTCGCCCCCTTTGGGGGAGAAGGTGGCCGCAGGCCGGATGAGGGGGCAGGCATACCAGGGGTGCCAACCGCATTTCTTCCCCCCAAAAAAAAGATCCGCCCGCCCGGCGCGTCCGCCAAAAGACGGGAGGGAGAGACTCCGTCGAGCCCTGCTACCGGTGAGAGGTTTCGTTTTTGAGGTTGAGCAGACTCATCGAAACCAATGGCATCCGGTCCTGGCGCCTCATACTTCGTTGGAAAATGTTCCAACCTAACCCGAAGCCTCTTTCTATAAGTATGGGCTCGACGGAGTCTCTCCCTCCCGGGATTTTAGCCGCCTTGCGGTTCGCTTAGGCCAACGAGATTCACTCTGGTCTCCCGGGCAATCTGCCCCCGCCGCCACCACGAACCCATACCCGCTATTTCGCCGGCGTCAGCAACCCCCGCTGGTGCAGCCACGACTCGGCCAGTTTCGGCCACCAGGTAACCGGTTCCTGCAAATTCAAACGCAGACCGTAGCCGTGCCCGCCAGTAGGATAAAGGTGCAATTCGACGGGAACCTTCGCCTGCTTCAGGGCCAGCGTATAATAAATTCCATTTTCCACCCGTACGGGGTCATCCACGGACATGGCGATGAAAGTGGGCGGCGTGCTGGCATCGATATGAAACTCAGGCGCCAGCTTGTCAGTCTCCTTTTCGCCCACAAGATACGCGGGATAAATCAGAATCGAGAAATCGGGCTTGCAGCTCAACGGGTCCGCACTGTCGACTGCCGTATAGGTACGGCTGGCATATTGGCTAGCCAGCACCGCCGCCAGGTGCCCCCCCGCGGAAAATCCGAGATCACCGATACGGTTGGCGCGGAATCCCCACTCCGCCGCATGTTCCCGCGCGATGCCCATCGCCCGTTGCGCGTCCTGCAGCGGTGCAGTGTGCTTTTCCAACCCCTCGCGCCGGGGGACCCGGTACTTCAAAAGCAAACCGGTCACGCCGATGGAATTCAACCACTCGCAGACCTCGGACCCTTCCAAGTCCATGGCCAGGATATTATAGCCGCCTCCTGGACAAACCAGCACCGCGGTCCCCGTGTTTTTGTCCTTGGGCGCGGGATAAACAGTCAGCGTGGGCTGCGAGACATTCCCCAGCCGGATCAATCGCTTTTCGGCCACGAGGTCATCCTTCGGTTTGGTCGTGTCCGCTTCCGGACCCAACACCTTGGTTTCGCCCGGCGCCTTCGCTGGCCAAAGCTCGACCGTTTTGCGCGGCGTTTCGTCTGCATTGGCGTTCAAAACGGATACGAGGCTGGCTACGAGGAGTGATGCGATGGAACTGGCGGACTTCATGGATGACGGCCCAACCAATGCCTGCCGCCTGCGTCTTTGGCAAGCTCGAGAAACAGAAGAACCATTCATCAGGCGCATCGTTGCACTGTCCCACTAAGCGAGGAAGAAGTTGAAAGGGGCGATCCCAAAGCCCCCCAGCGTGGTAAGCTTCTCCATGTAGCCATGAAGGAACTGACGCGTTGGCCAAGCCCGGGAGGGCGAGGCTCCCGACGAGCCCTAACTAACGGTGGGTGGCTTCGTCTTGAAGAGGCAACCGATTGAAACGAAGAATGACGCGTTGTCAACTTCCGGCGGCACCCACACTTCGTTAAACTGCACTTTTCCTCAAAACGAAGCCTCTAACCAATTGCAGGGCTCGTCAGGAGCCTCGCCCGAGGTTGGGTCGGCTTTCGGTTCGCCTGAGTCGACGACGATCACTCGAATTTTCGGGGCGATGTCGAGAAGCGCCCCCATTCACCAAGCGCAAAACGGGCAGTCAAAGCCTCGGCAGACGACCAGCTCAATCCACATAGTCCTTGGGCCTGAAGGGCCTACGTACATTAGCCCAGGCTAAGCGCCTTCCGAGGCGCGCAGGCCTGGGTTCCACATCAGGATCTATTGGCGAGCGCCGAACGGCTCAAACTCGTCATCAGACAACGCGGGAGCAACAGAACGGACGGTAACAATTTATGCCTAATCCCAATCGCCAAGACACCCCGCCTGCCTTCAAGTTCCTCTCTGGCCCCGCAACCCTAAAAGGCAATCCCGGTTGACAGCGCACGCCAGCCAGACATCGTCTGGGCCGTGATAAAGTGTCTCTTCTTCGCTCTGTGGGCCGTGCTGGCGTTTGACCGGCTCGACGCGCGGACGAACGTGTGGCAGCCGTCGCCGGGACACACGCAATTGCCCATCTGGCCGGGGGCGGTGCCGGATGCGCAGCCGGTCCCGGGTCCGGAACATATAACACTGGTCACAAACCTGGTGGCTGGTAAACCGTGGGTGGCCGTGGAAAACGTCTCCCAGCCGACGATGACGGTCTATTCACCAAAAGGAACGAATACGGGTGCTGCGGTCATCGTGTTTCCAGGCGGAGGCTACAACATCTTGGCCATCGATCTTGAAGGCACCGAAATCTGTGACTGGCTAACCTCCCGAGGGATTACCGCAGTGCTCTTGAAATACCGCGCGCCGACTCCGAAAGTGGGACGCTATAGAGAGTCCCCGCTCGCCTTGCAGGATGCCCAGAGGACCCTCAGTCTGGTCCGCTTCCACGCCCCAGAGTTGCACATCGATTCGCACAAGATTGGCGTCATCGGGTTCTCAGCCGGAGGGCACTTGGTGGCCGCCACGAGCACTCACTTTGAGAAGCGTTCCTATTCACCAGTGGACGCGGCGGACCAAGTAACCTGCCGCCCGGATTTCGCCATTGCGCTTTATCCGGGCCACCTGTCTCCGTGGTCCCCCGACGATCCGAAATCGTGGACCGACACCAAACAATTAGGGTTAAACCCCAACGTTATCGTCACCAGCAACACACCACCCACGTTTTTGCTCCAGGCCCAGAACGACCCCGTGGATGACGTTAGAAACTCCATGGCCTACTCCCTCGCGCTCAGGAACGCCAAGGTCCCCGTCGAACTGCATCTGTATCCCGAGGGTGGACACGGCTTTGGCCTTCGACGCACGAAGTCCCCGATTACCGGATGGCCCCAGTTGGTGGAGACGTGGCTGAAGACGATTGGTATAATTCCGAGTTAGGCAGGCGGTTCTGGTGTCAGTGAAACGGCCTTCGGGGAGTTTTGTGGCTCCCCCCTAGCTATTGTCTGCGACCCCTTGGCGGGGTCGCGATCGCCAGATCGATTCGGGGTCGGATACGGGAACGGGGTCAGGGTCAAAATGCGCCACGATGAAACGGTGAAAGACGACGGAGAGGAGCAATTGCCAAACTCGTGGAATCCATTCAGACTCCCCAGCTTCAGCTTATGGTGCCGATACAAATCTCAGGAGGGGCAGGAAACCGTTGGTTGCTCGTAGTAGCGATGCTCTTGGTCGGCGGGATCCTGGTGTCCGCCCAGGACAACCGATCCAACGATGCCGCGACCACCGCTGCTGCGGTGCGAAAAATCAGTTGTTTGGGCCGGGTCACGCCGGGCGAGAAAATCACCCAGATCAGCGGTCCTTACACCCTGCAAGGGCCCAGTATTGTCAGGGAACTTTTCGTGCGCCGGGGCGATAAGGTGCAAAAAAATCAGGAACTTGCCCGGCTGCACAACTACGACACCGCGTTCGCCCAGTTGCGACAGGCGGAAGCCGAGCTGGAAGTGGCGCTCACGTCGCTCGAGCAGGTCAAGGCGGGAGAAAAAGCCGGTGCGATCGCGGCGCAGGCAGCCGTCGTGGTCCGGCTGGAAGACGAATTGAAGACCGCCAGCCTCTTTCTTAAAAGGGACAAGGAATTGGCGGCACGAACCGTGATCTCGGAAAACGATCTGGAACATTCACGGCTCAACTGGAGCGTGGCGCAGAAGAACTATGAGCAAGGCACCAATCTCTTGATGGCCATCCGCGAAATCCGCCCGGTGGACATTCGGCTGGCGGAAGCCAGGATCCTCGCCGCCCGCGCCAACGCGCAGCGAGCCAAAGCCGAATTGGAGCTGGCCACGATTCGGGCGCCGATCGACGGGTACATCCTGGAAATCCTCACTTATCCGGGCGAAATGGCGGACCGCAATCCCATCCTGCAAATGGGCGATCTGGATCACTTGCAAGTGCAGGCGGAAGTTTACGTGACGGATATCCCCAACGTCCGGCTCCAGGCACGCGCGGTGATTCGGGGAGATGGATTTAGCGGTGAGGTCACCGGCACGGTGACTGAGATTGGCCGTCAGGTTGATCGCAGCGGCATTTACGATCCGGATCCAGCCTCCTTCTCCGATCGCCGTGTCGTGAAGGTCTGGATCAAGCTGGAGGACCCCAAGAAACTCCAGAGCTTGGCAAACCATCAGGTGAACGTCGTGATCCTGCCATGAACCGAGTCCGCCAACTCCTGGCCGAACGAATCTTCCCCCTGGGCATTCCGATCGCGTGGAGACAACTGACCAGTGAGCGCAAACGGTTCATCTCGGCCGTCGCGGGCATCGCGTTCGCGGTCACCATGATGCTTTTCCAACTCGGGCTTTACGACGCCCTCTTCGCCGCCGTTGTCAGGCCCCACCACGCCATGATCGGGGATGTGGTGTTGATCAGCAAAAACTACGTCTCGCTCGCGGATGCAGACAAGTTCACCCGACGCAGACTTTACCAGGTCGTTTCGGATGAAGCGGTGGAATCGGTGGCCTCGATCTATGTCAGCCATGGACCGTGGCGGAATCCGGAGACGATGGAACTCAGGGAAATTTTCCTGCTCGGTTGCCGCCCGGATGAACATGCCTTCAACTTCCCCAGTTGGACGAACAATCCGGGGGCGCTCAAGGCCGCGGATGAAGTTTTTTTCGATGAAACTTCTTTTACTGATTACGGGCCGGTGGTGGATCGTTTTCACCGCTTTGGCCTGGTGGAATCGGAGTTGAACGGAGCGCGAGTGCGGGTGACCGGCCTGTTCGAAATGGGAAGGACCTTCGCGGCGGACGGCAATATCATTGCGGGCGACACGGCCTTTTTTCGCATCGCCAAGTATTTCCCGAAGGAAATGATCAGCGTGGGGTTGGTCCGCCTCAAGCCCGGAGAAGATCCCACCCGCACCGCGCAACGACTTCAGCAGATCCTACCCAACGACGTGCGAGTGGTCACCCGCCAACAGTTTTTCGACATTGATCGCGCCTACTGGGCGCAGCGGACTCCGATCGGCTTTGTGATTACCGCCTCCCTGATTGTCGCGGTGATCGTGGGTGCGGTCATTATGTACCAAATCCTCTATGCCGATGTGAGCGACCATCTGCCCGAGTACGCCACGCTCAAGGGAATTGGTTTTTCCGACCGCTTCTTTATGAACCTGATTCTTCAGCAATCGTTCATGCTGTCCTTTTGCGGATTCCTTCCAGGCATCCTGCTGAGCGCGGGACTTTACCGAATCACCCGGGCGATGGCGCATCTCCCCACCGAAATGAGCCCGTCCCGCGCCCTGATATCTTTTCTGCTGACGACGGCCATGTGTGCCGCCGGCGGCGCGCTGGCGGCGCGCAAGCTCAGCTCAGCGAACCCGGCGGACCTTTTCTAAATACACTTCGCATGAAGCGTCCCTTGTCCACCTCTTCGTCTGCCGCATGAATTCGAGTGAGTCCAAAACCCCGGCGGCGCCGGTCCTCTCCGTCTCCGGGCTGAGCCACACCTTTGGCGAAGGTTCCCTGGCGCGGCGAGTCCTTCATGACGTGCAGGTCCAGTTCGGAGGCGGTGAAGTTGCGATCATCATGGGGCCGTCCGGCTCGGGAAAAACCACGTTCCTCTCCCTGGTCGGCGCCTTGCGTGTCCCGCAGGTCGGCTCCATCAAAGTGGTTGACCGGGAATTAACCGGGGCCAGCAACGTCGAGCTTTCCGCGTGGCGAAGGGAAATCGGCTTTATATTTCAAGCCCACAACTTGATTGCCTCACTCACGGCCTGTCAGAATGTTCAATTGCCGCTCTCTTTCGACCGCACGGAGACTTCGGAAACATCCCGCGAAAAAGCGCTGGAAATTCTCCGCTTGGTCGGCCTGAAAGATCATGTGGACAAAACTCCGGGGAGGCTCTCTGGAGGCCAAAGACAGCGGGTGGCCATCGCCCGGGCACTCGTCCGAAAACCAAAACTGATTCTGGCCGATGAACCAACTGCATCCCTGGATCGAAACACGGGGCGGGAGGTAGCTGATCTCCTACAAACGCTCGCGCATCAATTTGGCTGCACGATTCTGGTGGTGACCCATGACCATCGAATTCTGGATATCGCGGACCGGGTCATGCTGCTGGAAGACGGCCGAATGGAGGATCTGGAAAACACCCTGGAACGACTGCTGGCAGAACTGGCTGCTTTGTTTCACACGTTGGCGAGCGGGTTTGGGGAGCTCGCGACCGGACCGTCCAAACCAGGTTCGACCGATTCATTCCGGAACGGGATGGAAAGGCTCCATACCCGCCTCAACGACCTGAGCCACCTGAAGACACGACCTGCGGTGGCCACCCGCATGGACAACTTGCAGCAAATGATCAGCCACGCGCGCCTGGTGGAGGAAAGCGTCCTGAAATTCCTCGAATTGCTCGCCAATCCGATGATCGGGGAGATGGGCTCCCTGCCCGACGCCTTCTTGCAGTCGCTGGAAACCTTGCTCTTCGCCACGGCGGAAGCACTCCAGGACAGGGAGCCCCATCAGTTGGAAATGGTACAGCAAATGACGAGCGACCGACAGGAGGTCATGGCGCGGGTGCGGACGAGATATTTCGAGACTCAGGCTGGACTACGGGAAGACGGCAAAGTGTTCCTGTTTGATCTGACCAACACCTTTACGAGGACAGTCTTTTTTCTCAACAGCCTGGTGAACCTTCTGGAGGCGTGGTTGAAGCAGATGCCCGCGCCAAGCGCCACTGGCTCAAGGCAGGCTGACTGGAATCCTGGCTGAAAAGGGCGGCAATGAAAACAAAACTGGCCGATAACAAAACGAAACCCACCACGGCAAGCGTGGAAGATTTTCTCAATAGCATCACCCCTGGGCAAAAGCGCGAAGACAGCTTTGTGCTGCTGGAGATGATGAAGAAGGCCAGCAAGGAAGAGCCCGTGCTGTGGAACAATTCTTTCATCGGTTTCGGTCTCAAAAGACACAAAAGCCCATCCACCGGCCGGGAAGCCGACTGGATGCGGATCGGCTTCGCACCGCGCAAAACGAACCTGTCGTTGTACTTCGGCGATTATGTCGAGGCCCATGCCGCCGCGCTGGAAAAGCTGGGCAAGCACAAGGCGGGCATGGGCTGCGTATACATAAATAAACTGGCCGACATCGACCTGAAAGTACTGCAGGGGATGATGGAAGCGGGGCTTCGCGCAGGTACGATCCCGGAGGGATCAAGGCAGGTGGTCGAGCGCAACGATACCACCGGTATAGAGTCCACCGAACGACCGAGCGCCAAAGCTGTGAAACAGCGGCAAGTTGGAGGCGCGAGCGAGCAAGCAGATACAGCCCGTGGGAAATGATAGCGGTTCATTTCAGAAGGGAGGCCCGCCACCCCAGAACCCTGCGGGCATGCTTGCCCCCCGATTGGCGCGCCTTGCGTTCAAGCGCGATTTAGGCCTGCCAGGCGCGCTCGCTACCGCCGCCCGTTGACCGGGAGCTTCGTGCAACTCAACCCCCGGCTACTCCCAGTGACCCCTGCGGGATTGCGGCAAGCAGGTCGATTCTAGCGTGATCTGCCGGACAGGGGCGGTGTCGAGATGCTTCCGGAACGCATCAGCCCTTTCCCCTGACCGCCACCCATATATAAACTATGGGCAAGAAGGCGAAGACCAGGTTGGCCGCCGCCAGTCCGAGGTGGCGCCAACGATTGGTCAGGTATGGCCGAAGGTCGAAGACGAACGTCCCCACAACGAAGCGTAACATCCAAAATAACGCCAGAAAACCACACATGGCCCGCGCGAGTGGTGTGCCGGAGGCGAGTTGATCGGCGAGGAAAAAGGTCCCCAGGCCGAAGGAGACCAGGCAAAGACCGATAAACATATAATAAACCCAGAAGAGCCGGCGAACAAACCCGGGTAGTGTTCCAAGATGCCCTCGCAGACCAACCACCCGTGGCATAAGGAGTCCGGCGGCAATTATTCCGAGATAGGTGAATGAGGTGAGCTTGAGAACCAGGGTCGCGTTCATAATACCTTTCCGACTGCGGTGAAAGTGTCCAGCATGGGTATGATGACATTCAGGATAAAAGGTGGGTGAAAGAGCCAAAACGCCGGAACGGCCGCCATGAGCCACGCAAATGCCCGACCACGCCAACCGTTACCCAACCCAACGGCGCGCCCCGTCTCGCTACGCTCGAACAGGACTCCCACACCTTGCAGTAAAAAGTATCCGGTCGGCAAACCATAGCCACCGCGAGCTGGTAATGAGATTACGGCATCGTGGACCATTCCAGAGACTAGAAAGACGGCGAGTGTGGCCCATGCGGCGCCGCACGGACGCGCCAATTTGCGGAATACCAGACCATAAGCCAACGCGTTGAACGCCGTATTCCACCGCCTGCCCCAAAAGTCTGCCAACGAGACAGCCAGCAACGGCGCCCGCATCAGCGGCTTGGCATCCCGTCCGACCGCCTGCCAGCTCAGCGCCATCAAATGAAACAGACCGAAATGCAGCGTCATCACGACCCCAACCATCCCGAGCCAACCTTTGAAATACAGGTTGTCGCCGGGTGACATATGGATCGCCAGCCAGAAAAACACTCCGCCAACTACGGTTACCAAGCCTGCCCTCACCCACTGCCCGCTCCTCGGTCGCTCGTTTGCGGCACCGGCAAGGAAGGCGTCCGCCTCCATTCCGGGCCAGGCAAAGAAGTAGGCCAGATTGGCCCGGAGGGGATGGACTGTCGCAACCCGCCGCAGGGTAAGCCACTTGCAACCGAGGAAAACGGCCCCTGAAAGGAGCCACATGAACACCCAGGCCGGCAGCCAGTTACGGAAAACGATAGCCACACCCGGAAGCAGCAAGAGCGGCACCCAATCAAGCCAAAGACTGCGCCGGGGCAGCTTGGCTTGGACCGCGCTAAGCCCCACTTGCGCACCGAGCGTCCCTCCATTGGGGACCGGCTTTCGATGCCATTGGGGCAGTGGTGTCATATTCCTGTTATTTCTGTTTTGACTGAAATTACAGGCTTTTAGTGTCGAGTCAACTTGATTCTATCCGGCTTAAAGTAGTGAAGCGCCGTGAAGAATCATGTAAGGAGTGGTTCCTCCTCACGTCTTCATCTCAGGTCACCGAAGTGGATTCCATGAAGCCGATCGCCATTCGTTCACAGCATTCCGCCAAGAATACTTGGCTCCGATATGGATTCGCCGGAGTTCTGGCGTCAGCGTTGGTTGTTTGGGCGGCACAACCTTCGCTGCAAGGATTCATCATGCGCCAAATCACACTTCACGAGGAGGCACCCTCGGTGGAAATCCTGCGGGAGGCATTCGAAAAGGCGCCAGACCGTGTTGAGGCTTTGGTGGCTGCCTGGAAAACCGGGCGAATCATCCACCGCATGGTGGCGATTCAGGAGGCGGGCAAGCTTCTGACAGGTATTCCGCAATCGGAACCGCTGCTGAGATTGGTGGCAAAGGGAGCGAGGGACCCTGACCTAGGGGTGCGAGAGTTGGCGCTGTCGATATTGGCTGGCCACGATCAGAATGGGTTGCTTGAAGCCATTGGTGTTCAATTGGCCGACCCAGACCCGCAGGTTCAGTTGCTCGGGTTACAGCATCTTCGTCGTCTCGCGGCAGCCGAAGGGATTCCATTGGCCCTAGAGGCATTGAACCGTCCCGACTCGCAGGTGGCAGTGACGGCACTCTCCTTACTCACACATTGGGGCGGACATGACTTTGGCACCCGTTTGGCAGATGTGGTACCGGTCCTCGATCAACACACTGGTAAGTCTGAAATACCGACGGCGAATCTGGTGGAACTCGAACCGAAACTGGCTGCAGCGCGCGAATGGTGGAAGCAGCACAGGAACGAATTCGTGTATCACGATGTCCCGGCGGTTCTCGACGCTAATCCCATGGAAATCACCCTCCCAGCAAGCGATTTTGAGGTCGCGGATTTGAACGGGCACAAAGTTCACCTCTCCGATTTTCGCGGCAAAACCGTGATCCTGAACTTCTGGACGACGTGGTGCACCGCTTGCGTGGGTGAAATGCCTGACTTGATAGAACTACAACGGCGACATCCGGACGATCTGGTGGTCTTGGGAATATCCTTGGACGGCGTACCGGATGAGCATGGTCACCTCGCGGACCACATCCACAACGAAGGTGAAGCCCAAGACGACGAGGACGCGCACCCGAATCGGGCCAGGCTGCGAGCCCAGGTAAGCCGTGTGGCGGTCCAGCGAGGACTCAACTATCGAGTGGCGATGGATGACACTGGAGCGGTTAGTGCCAAATACAATGGCGGTGAATTGCCCACCACCCTGATCATCGATCCGAGCGGCCAGATCCGCCGCCGCTTTGTCGGGCCCCGACCGGTGGCTGTCCTGGAATCACTTGTGAAAGCAACCCATGGCGACTTCGCTCAAGTCGACAAATAACGTTGCTTCGGAGCGATCTCTGGGGCCTAGTCGCCTGGATGGGCTTCAGGACTTTTCCCCTTCTGAAAGCGACCGCCTTTTTCATCTGGCTATCGCTGATATATGCTTGTCGTTCCCAAGGCATAGGCCCAGGGAATGCCCTCTCGTTTACAGGCGGGAGCAATTCGGTGACCGTTTTGCACAGGCAAGAGCTCAACCCATTTCCCATGACCGTCACGGCCTGGGTCAAAACCAGCCAGACCACGGGTACCGCAGGGTTGGTCAACAAATACCTTTCGGGCTCATTTAACGGTTGGCAGCTCTACATGATCGATGGAAATGTCAGGGCGTGGTACTTTGGTGATGCCAGCGATAATATCTGGGACGGCGTCTACGGCCTCAACGGAGGTCGGATCGCCGACGGGACCTGGCATCATGTGGCTTTCGCGGTCAACGTCAACGGGGGAAGCCTCTACGTGGACGGAAATTTAAAGGCGTCGCTTCCCTGGTCCGGACGCCCGCTCCGAAGCTCAAGCATCCAGCCGCTCCAATTTGGCACCTATCCAGGTGTGGAACCTAACTATTTCAGGGGTATAATCGACGAGGTTACGGTGTGGAGCGTGAGGCTCTCACAGGCTGAAATAGCAGATCGAATGCACCGGTCAATGCAAGGAGACGAAAACGGCTTGGTTGCCTATTACCGGTTTGACGAGAGCGACGGACCGATCGTTTTCGATTCCTGCCCCCGCGACGGACAAAATGGCGGACTCGTGGGAGCAAACCCGGTTCGAATCGCCTCGACGGCTCCCATTCCGTCACCGGCACCGACGAATGGGCTCCCGGTTATTGTCAAGAGTCCCCTGTCGCAGGAAGTCGAAGCCGGATCACCGGTTCTCTTTTCGGTGAAGGACGTGGGTGAGCCGAGGAGCTACCAATGGGAACTAAACGGGCTCGCGATCGAAAATGCGACTAACTCGAGTTACACCCTTTCCGGCGCGGCTCCATCCGACGCTGGGGCCTATACGGTGGAGTCGCAGGCCAACCAACAATCCAAAACGAGCCTCCCCGTCCCACTAAGGGTGTTGACTGTTCCTGAATGTCTCTCACAAC
>DATJII010000245.1:0-5141 GCA_035493435.1 Candidatus Limnocylindria bacterium
TCATTTCGGTGATGGCCCGCCTGATGGAAGCGCAGCTACCAACCCATTTCGGCGTTGCCCCCTCCACCGTGGCCCACCAGAAAACGTCCGCACCCTAATATGATCCCGGACTTGCCAAGCCACTTGCCACTGGGATTCGAACAGTGGAACCCCATCGCCCAGGCGCTGTTGTTGGGGCTATCCACTTTCGTCCAGGAAGACCTTCCCACGATAACGGCTGCGATCCTCGCCGGTGCCGCAAAACTCGGCTTGGCAGCCGGATTTCTCGGTTGTTTCTTCGGCATTTGGATCGGTGACCTGCTGCTCTACGGAGTCGCCCGAATCTTTGGCAAACGGATTCTGGATAGGGCTTGGATAAAACGCTTTGCCGATCCCGCAGCCATCGCCCGGAGCGAACAATGGTTCGCCCAGAAAGGCATCTGGCTTCTGGTTAGCAGCCGATTCGTTCCTGGGACCCGCCTCCCCACCTATCTCGCCGCCGGGCTGCTGCGCATGTCGCTGCCGCGCTTCGCCACCGTGACCGGTGTCGTGGTGGCTTTCTGGACCAGCCTGATTTTCCTGTTGGCCCACCGCTTTGGCACCCAACTAGCCATTTGGTCACAACGCTGGAATCACTTCGGACTCCTGCTCACCGTTGGCATTCTCGGGTTGTTCGGCCTGGTTTGCGGCATCAACTACCTGCTCCGCCACGGGCTTATCCACAAGTCGCGAGCGACGTTCGGCCGCTGGATGCGCTGGGAGTTCTGGCCCGCCAGTTTGTTTTACCTTCCCATAGTAGTTAACTATATACGCTTGGCCATCAGGCATCGAGGACTCCTCGTACCCAGTGCCGCCAATCCCGGCATTCTCACCGGCGGCTTGGTAAGCGAATCCAAAGCTGACATCCTGGATGATCTCCAGCGTACCAGCCCTGGCTTCACCGCTGCCACCTGGTTGATCAGTCCTGGCCCCGTCGCAGACCGACTGGCCCAATTCCAGCAACTTATGTCGGCTGGGGATTTGTCCTATCCTGTAATTCTCAAACCCGACGTGGGACAACGGGGCGTCGGGGTCAAAATCATCCGCTCGGAAACCGAGGCCGCCGCCTATTTCAAGGGCACGACGGCCCCTTTGGTACTCCAGCGATACGTCGTTGGCCCATTCGAAGTCGGCATCTTCTACTATCGTTTTCCTTCCGAGCCGCATGGACGAATCTTTGCCATCACGGAAAAAATATTTCCCGTCGTGATTGGGGATGGTGTTCGCACCATCGAGGAACTTATATGGAACGACCCGCGTGCCCGATTCGTCGCCGCCCGCTATCTGCAACGCTTCACCACCCGGCGCACCGAGGTCCTTCCGGCCGGGGCAACGCTACGTTTGGTGGAGGCCGGAAATCACGCCCAAGGATGCATCTTCAAAGACGGGTTGCACCTGCGGACGTCGGAGTTGGAGGCTGAAATCGATCGTATTTCCCAACGTATCGATGGTTTCTTCATCGGTCGCTATGACATCCGCTTCAACTCGGAAGCCGACTTGAAGGCGGGAAAGAATTTCCAGATTATCGAACTCAACGGCGCCTCCGCCGAAGCCACGAGCATCTACGATTCCCGAAACTCCCTCGCGGATGCGTACCGCACCCTGTTTCGCCAGTGGGAATTGGTCTTCGCCATCGGCGCCGCGAACCGCCAGGGCGGTACCCGTACCACGCCCATTGCCGAATTAATCCGGCGCTGGCGTGAAACCAATCTGGTCATCGCCACCTACCCACTCGCTGACTGAGTCGCAGTATGTGTACTGTCACCCTGTTTCCTAACAAATGTGGCTATCGCCTGGCGATGAACCGGGACGAGCAATTGACTCGAATCGCCGGACTACGCCCGGAAATTTTCACTACCGATCACAGACAAGTGGCGCATCCCCGGGAACCGGGTGGTGGTAGCTGGATCAGTGTCAATGACGAAGGAATAACTCTTGCCCTGATCAATTGGTATTCGATTGCTAACCGCGCCCCTGCCCCAGCTGTCTCAAGGGGCCAGGTAATACTCTCCGTCCGCCATGCGACCTCACCGGACGAGGTCGCCGCGATACTAGCCGAACTCCCCTTGCGGGCCATGAACCCGTTTCGCTTGATAGGCGTATTTCCCGATCGTGAATCCGTCCGTCAATGGCAGTGGAACCGGCAGAACCTCGCCGAACTACAGCATGCCTGGGAACCGCAACAGTGGATCTCCTCAGGCTTCGACGAACCCCGGGCCCATGATATCCGTAGCCAGACCTTCCGCGCTGCCCTTCGGCATCCAGGCGCGGGCGACCTTGCCTGGCTCCGCACCCTGCACGGCTCGCATACGCCCCAGCCCGGTCCCTTCGCTACCTGCATGCACCGCTCCGATGCTGCCACGGTGAGTTATACGGAAGTGGAGGTCCTACAGCGCATAGCGATAATAAACCATTGCCAAGGGGCTCCATGCTGCGGCATGCGGCAGCTAGACGAAACGATTTCATTGCCCAGGCAAACTCAGCAATGGAAGGATGGAGACCAGCTTGCCCAATCTGAACCTAGAAAAGGCTCAATTGGTTCTCGTGCGGGACTTGAAACACGCCAATAATCACCCACGGATTTGGGCCGACAAAATGAAACTGTTGCGTGGTGCCAAGGAAGAAATGGAGATCGGTCCTCGAAAACTCTTCCAAATATTTGGTCCGAACCTTTTCTAGCGCGGAGTTTTCGCTGCCATGCTGGCGAAGGCACTTCCAATACAACGCCCCGGCTTCCCAATCCAAAACCTGCATTTCGCTTTTCCGACCGTCCTGGTCGAGAAATCGATAAGAAAAACTATACGGCAGCTTGGGGATTACACGGAATGTATCACGCCAGGCGTGTTCCTCAAAAAGCTCACTTTGGTCAAACTGACTGCGCATCTCGGCGAGCTTTTTCGAGTCCCATTCCCGGCTTTCCTCTTCCCACACAAAATCGAGAATCTTGGTGGGCTTAAAAACCGCCAACGATAACTGATTCGCTTTTGCTCCATCTATCAATGGCTGGAGCCTGGCGTGGACGATGGCTTTTCCCAATAAAAGCTCCCTTCGGGCTCGCCATTTGTCATCAGTGCCCATGTGCTCGACCGGGATCAATTGCTTCACGTCCGCCGGATGCCTGGTTTCGGGGCAAGGATCGCCGCGACTCTTGATCAAGTCGCATTCGATCCAGTCATACTTTCGGTATTGCTCCGCTTCCTCCAATCGTCGGAAGGGCACGGGATAAATCCGGACCCACGAACCATCTTCTCGAACTCCCGCAGTACAAACCGTTTCGCCATACTTCCGCGAAAGTGTGGGGTAGGTCTTGACCGTAATGAGTATGCGTTCTTTGCTCACGTTACCCGCCCTATTGCTGCCTACAGATGTTGTGCCACCAACATTGAGCCAAAACTTCGTTCCAATGCTTCAGCAACACAGTGACGGTGACATTGGTGGGGCAAACGCTCAAAACAGGTTAACGCCACGCGCTCACCCGCCCTTATCCAGCCACCAATTTGTTCCAGCGCAGCACCCTCGTGGAGGAGGCTACCACGCTCATACTCCTCAAATAACGTGTCGTAATCCTTCTGGGTGTGCAATTCCCGACGTTGATCTGACGCGATACCCAGTTCGGGCAAGTGTTCGTAACGTATGCCCACACCCTCACACGCCTTACTCAAAGTGCCCTTTGAGAAACCATATTTCCTGCTCAAGGGGTTCCGACGGACATCACAAAGCAATGTAACTCCTTCAACCAAAAGTAGATTGAGATAATTCTCCAAGCTTCTGCCTTCGTACCCAATCGTTACTACTCCGCCTTTTCTTCTAGGTGGCTTGGCAGCGCCAATGCGGGCAAGATCCTCCGTTCCAAGTTTCAATTTGTCTAGAATTTCGCTCCGAGTGGCATGGTAAGGGAATCGGCGATACTGTTCTGCCACCAAAGCATTGCCGCGAAGGTTTGTATATTTGCGGCAAAACGAGGCGACTTGCAGCGGCTCCACAGATTGTTTTCTCGCCACTCCTCGCCCTTCCTCTGTCAGAGACCAGTAATTCTCGTCGTCCGCCAGCAAACCTTCCGCAATTAGCTTCCGTTTGTCCGCGTATGAAGTAAACGAAAACGCTCCGAAACGGTATGGTACGAATTCGTAGCTTGGCGTCGACTCGCAGTCCTTCGTGTACAGGAACAGGAGTTTTTGAAAATCGGTTCGCCCAACCGGCCCGCCAATCGCGTCCAGTAACGTCAGCAGCAGTCGTTGGCGCTCAAAAAGCATTGGAGACAGTAATCCACAGAAGGTCATCCGTGCAACCGGTCGTAACGAGGAAGTTCGAAAGACGGAGATTGAAGCCCTTGTCACCGACCTGAATACGAGAAATCCCGTCCACGCAGTTCGTCCGTAACCTCTTAATCCTCGCGCTCCACACCGCTCTTCGCTACACAGTCGCGACAGCCGCAGACAACAGCTACGGCAAACTCGCGCATGAAATTGCAATGGATCGACTGGTTGATCGTCGTCGCAAGCCTGCTGGTGTGCTTCGTACCCGCCCTCTTCTTCGGCAAGCGCGCCGGCCAAAGCACCTCTGAGTTCTTCGCTTCCGGACGTTCCGTTCCGTGGTGGCTTGCCGGATTTTCCATGGTCGCCACGACTTTCGCCAGTGACACTCCCAATCTCGTGACCGATATCGTCCGGCGCCAAGGCGTGGCCGGCAATTGGCAGTGGTGGGCCTTCGTGCTGACCGGCATTTCCACCGTATTCTTCTTTGCCCGCCTGTGGCGCCGCTCCGAGGTGATGACCGACCTCGAATTTTACGAGATTCGTTACTCGGGCAAATCAGCCCAATGGGTGCGCGGCTTCCGGTCCATCTATCTGGGGCTATTTTTCAATTGCATCATCATGGCCACGGTTAACCTGGCCGCCTGCAAAATCGCCAACATCCTCTTCGGGCTGCCTCCCTGGCAAACTCTTCTTTGTTCCGGCCTGCTGAACGTCATTTTTGCCACTCACTCCGGCCTCTGGGGGGTGCTGGTCATCGATATGATCCAGTTCGTCATCAAAATGACGGCGGTCATTGCCGCCGCCTACTTCGCGGTCAAACAGGTAGGAGGTATGGGCGTGCTGGTGGAAAAGCTCTCCGGGCCGATG
>DATJII010000246.1:0-33801 GCA_035493435.1 Candidatus Limnocylindria bacterium
ATACTGGGGATGATTGAGATTGCAGTGGTAGCATTCCCGGTTGTTTTCCCACACCAGTTTCCAATTCGCCCGCACCAGGTAGTCGACGGCTTTGGCGACTTTTGCCCGCCCCATCCCTTGGGGCCTGGCGACTGGGCTGACCGTTTCAATGAAGGATTCGAATCCCGGCGGATTTTCTGCCAGGCAAACGAAGATCATTCCCTCGACCTCCCGCACATGGACGGGGTGGAGGCCGAACTGCGACTTGTCGAGATCTTCCTGCATGCCCCGACACGCGAGCAGTTTGCCATCCAAGCCGTAGGTCCATTGGTGGTAGGGGCAAACCAGTTTGTGGGCATGGCCATGTGTCTCGGTGCAGATAAGTGAGCCGCGATGACGACACACGTTGTGCACGCACCGGATGCCATTCTGGGCGTTCCGGAGGACGATCACGGAATCCGTATCGACCTCCATCGTGAAGAAATCGCCGGGTTTGGGGATCTCGCATGAATGCCCCGCGAAAAGCCATCCTGCCCGCCAGATCGAACGCACGTCGGACTGATAAATCAGGGGATCGGAGTAGAATCCGCCTGGCAGGGACCATCCGGGCCGACATTGGGCAACCCATCTTTGGAGGACGCTGGCACCAGCGGGGGTGGAGGCAGTGGCCGTCTCGAAGTTGCCTGCGAGGGCGGAAGCAGAGGTCACAAGCGGGTTGGCTCTTTCCATGACTCTGCGGGCGAGACTAAACGGAGTTCCGCCGACCACAACCGCTTTTTTGGGGAAGCGGGCTCCTGGCTTGTTACGGCTCAACCGAGAAATGGATCAGAAAATCCCGAAGTGCCGGAAATTGTCTCGTTGTCCTTAACTGCAACGCTGGCGTAGATTGCCCTTGGGACAATCAGGTGTTGCGCCGGATCGCCTGATGACCCGAGGTTGATCAATCCGTTCGAAAGTGTTTGTCGGAGTTTTGTGTCTATGGATGACCCGTTGGGAAAAAGCGATTATGAGGTTTACCAGGCGGTGATTCTCGGGTTGTACGGTGGTGAGGGGCGCAAACAGTTTATTATATCGGAGCATTTATACTCGCGTTCCTTCTATAAGAATGATGGGGAGGAGCGCCGCAAATCGGTTTCCGACAACTCTTGGGTGTCAGGGGGATGATTCTGTGGCGTTCGTGAGAGGGCCGAGGAAGGTTGATTTTGGGTTGTATTTACGGGGCGCAATCTGGCATGAATTGCGGTCAGTCGTGGCTATGCGTTTCGTTGTGGTCTCATGGATGTGGCTGGCCTTGGTCTGCCTTGCCGGGGCAGATCCGATTCCGGGCCTGTTCAACACCGGCGTGGACGCTGCGGGCAGGACCCTGGCAGGGGGCGCGGTGGATCCACATTGGAAACTGGTGATGACTCCGGATCCGCTTTCTCCGGGGCCGAATGCGTTGGTGGTGAATGAAGGATTTCCGGTCACCGCCTGGCTGGCGAACAGTGCGAACTCGAAATGGATTGCCCCGTTGGCCGATCAGTCCAGCGGAAGTTCCGCCGGGAACTACACTTACCGGTTGGGCTTTGATCTGTACGGCTTCGACGCGGCGACGGCGTCTTTGACGTTGCGAGGCGCTTTCGACAACCAAGGCATGGCGGTGCTCCTGAATGGCACGAATACGGGAATCGTGTTCCCATCCAACGGCGCCGACAATTATCTGCATTTCTCTCCCAATTTCATCCTGTCCAAGGGGTTTTTGCCAGGTGCCAACACGTTGGATATCGTGATGAGCAACTGGAGTGCGGTAGTGAATCCCACAGGTTTCCGTGTCGAGATTTCAGGAACCGCTGCGCCAACCAACTCGGCTCCGGTAATCACCGGGCAACCGCAGGATGTCAGCGTGCTTTTCAAAGATTCGATCGCTTTGTCGGCTGTGGTTTCGGGAAGTCTCCCACTTCAGTTGCAGTGGTTTCACGGTGGCTCGGCGGTCCCCAAAGCGACGAACGCGAGCCTGACGATTCCGTGGGCTGGGGCGGCCGATGCCGGACAGTATTGGCTTTGGGCTTCGAATACGTTTGGCACGGCCACGAGCCGGGTCGCGGTGGTGAGCTTGCGAACAGCCAGTCCAGCCGAGCGAACCTATGAGCCCCCCGGCCCGTCGAGCAGGGCCACGGGTGTTGCGATCACGGAGATCATGTATCATCCGAAGGCTCGTGCTGATGGCAAGGATCTGGAGTTCATCGAACTGTACAATTCCAATCCCTTCTACGAGGACCTGAGCGGCTGGCAGATTTCAGGAGATATCACTTTCACATTTCCAACCAACACCATCCTGGGTGGGAAAGAGTATCTGGTCTTGGCGGCCAATCCGGCGGATATGAAAGCCGCTTATGGCTTGGCCACGATAGCCGGGCCTTACGCAAAACACCTGTCTAACGGATCGGGCTCCTTCCGTGTGAGCAAACGATCGGGTGGCGTGGTACTGGCAGTGTCGTATTCCGATCATGCTCCCTGGCCGGCCGCTGCTGATGGAGTGGGGACTTCGCTGGTGCTGGCCCGTCCCAGTTATGGTGAAGCCGATGCCCGGGCCTGGGCGGCAAGCGCGAAGATGGGAGGCTCACCGGGAAGCGCCGATCCTCTTCCCGATGCGCCGACCGGTTCCCTGGCAATCAATGAGATCCTGGCCAACCCCTTGCCTGGCCGGCGTCAGTTTGTGGAACTCCGCAACAATGGGATTCTGCCGGTGGACTTATCCGGGTATCGCCTGCAGGACGCCGCGGGGTTGCGGAGTTATACCGTTCTTGGGGGAACGATCCTTGCGCCGGGAAGCTTGGCGTTGTTTACCGAGGATGATCTGGGGTTCCGTTGGAGTCCGGCTGGCGATGGCGTCTTTCTAGTGGATCCGTCTCTGACCCAAGTTGTCGACGGAGTCCGTTTCGACGGCCAGCTTGGAGGCATGTCCTGGGGCAGGATTCCCGTGGCGGCCTCCACGTTTCAGATGCTCGGAACATCCACGCCAGGTGTGGAGAACAGTGCGGAGTTTCGGGGCGATGTGATCTTCAACGAAATCAATTTCAACCCGTTGTTGGGTGGCGCTGACGCGGAGTTTGTCGAACTGTTCAACCGCGGGGCGACCGAAGTAGATCTCGGCGGGTGGGCCCTGGCCGGTGAGGTAAACTATACCTTTCGCGGCGGTACGCGCCTGGCTCCTGGCGCGTATGCCGTGGTGGCCCGCAATACCAACTGGCTGGCAGCCAACAATCCGGTGCCCTTTTCGAGCCCATTGCTGGGAAACTATACGGGCAAACTTTCGAACTCCGGCGGAAGGCTGGTTCTGACGCGCCCCGAAACGGCGATCACCTCCGATTCCATTTCGGGGCTCCTCGTGACCAACGTCTTCCCTGTCGTGGTCAACGAGCTGCCGTACCTCGACGGCGGACAATGGGGGAATTGGGCAGGTGGTGGCGGGAGCACGTTGGAGCTGTTAAATCCCGCTGCTGACGGGCGTTTTGGCGCTAATTGGGCCGATAGCGATGAATCCTCAAAGGCTCCTTGGACCACCCTTGAATATACCGGGGTGCTTGACCTGCCGCACCCTTCGTTGCCCAGCGCAGATCAATTACAGATTATATTGATGGGTGCGGGAGAGGCATTGGTGGATAACGTGGAGGTCCTGGTGAATGGCGCCAACCGGGTGGCCAACGGCACCTTTGAAAGCGGCTTGAATGGCTGGCTCTTCCAAGGAACGGAACGGCTGAGTCGCTGGGAACCGACCGAGGGATTTGAAAGCAGCCATTCGTTGCACCTGGTGGCCGTAGACCGCGGTGAGAACGAAGCTAATCGGGTAGCCACGGATTTATCCGCGTCCATTCCCACCAATCAGACTGCCACTATCCGCGCCCACGTGCGATGGTTGGCAGGCAGTCCAGAGATTGTCCTGCGCCTGCGGAACGGGGCATTGGAGGCGTCCGGCAGCCTGTCCGTGCCCACCGCCACCGGGTCTCCGGGACGAAGAAACGGGAGATCGATCTCCTACACGCCTCCCATTATTAGCGAGACCACTCATTGGCCGGTATTGCCCGCTGCCGGTCAGGCGGTAAGGGTGACCGCCCTGATTCAGGATCCCGACGGAGTCGGCCTCGTCCAGTTGCGCTATCGGGTCGATCCATCCACCAGCCTGCAGTCGCTACCCATGGTCGATGATGGCTCGGGGCCGGATGAAATCGCGGGTGACGGAGTCTTCACCGCCGTTTTGCCGGGGCAGGTGACGGGGACGCTGCTGGCTTTTCATATTCTGGCGGCAGACGCCGGGTCGTCTTCTGCCACGGCTCTCTATCCGACAGGAGCGCCGGACCACGAATGCCTGGTTCGATTTGGTGAGACCGCCGCGCCGGGAGCGTTTGGGACCTACCGGATCTGGCTGACTGCCGCCGCACAGCAGTATTGGACGATTCGTGAGCGGCTCAGCAACGAGAACATCGATGCCACCTTCGTCTACGGCACCAACCGGGTGGTTTACCAGGCGGGTTCCCGCTATTCAGGCAGCCCCTATTCGGCGGTTACGTATACCGGTCCGATCGGCGCGCTTTGCGGTTATAGTGTCGATCTGCCGCCTGAGGATCGGATCCTGGGCGCCTCGTCGATGGTGCTCGACTGGCCTATCCGTGACGACACCGACCAGCGCGAGCCACTCCTGTTCTGGTTCCTGGAACAATATGGCCTGCCTAACCTGTACCGCCGCTATATCCATCTGTACGTCAATGGACAGGTGCGGGGCACCATTTACGACGACGTGCAGCAACCGGGCCAGGAGGTGTTGGACGAATGGTTCGCTTCCGATAACCAGGGCCATCTTTGGAAGACCGATTGCTGGAACGAATCCGATGACCAGGGCAATCAGTACGAGCCGTGCGTGCTGAACACCCTGGAGAACCTGACCAGTGGTGGCGCCAAGAAGGTCTCACGCTACCGCTGGTGCTGGCGTCCGCGGGCCTCGGGAAGCGCCAATGATTATAGCAGCCTTTTCTCCCTGGTTGATCTCGTCAATGCCAACAGCCAGTATGCCGCGAACCTTCAGGCGGGCATCGACATCGACCAATGGATGCGCACGTTTGCCATGAACGACCTGGGAGCCTTTTGGGACGCCTTTGGCAACTGGTATAGCAAGAACACGTTTCTCTATAAGCCGGAGAATGATCGTTGGAAGGTGATCTGCTGGGATATGGACGTCGGCCTGGGATCGTCGCCACCACTCGATCCCACGGATTCCCCACTGTTCAGGGCCAACGATCCCACCTTCGCCATGATCTATGCCACGCCTGCGCTGGTGAGGCCTTACTGGGCAGCCTTGGACGAAGCTCTCAATGGATTCTTCCAAATACCCCGCATCAGTCCCTTGCTCGATGCCAAATACGCCGCCTTCCAGGCCGATGGACTGGGCCTGAACAATCCAAGTGCGATCAAGTCCTGGATCACCGACCGTCGCACGTTCCTACTCAAGCAATTGGCCGCCGTGAACACCTCCTTCGCCATCGTCACCCACGGCGGAAACGACTTCACCACAACCAATGCGACGGTCAACCTGCTGGGACGAGCCCCGGTTTCACTGGCGACCTTGAAGATCAATGGCACTGCGGCGCCGATTACCTGGACCACACTGACGAATTGGTCGATCAACGTCTCCCTGTCGCCAGGTACCAATACGCTTCAGTTCGTTGGATTCGATCGGGCGGGCACTGCGGTTGCGGGTGCGGCGGCGACCTTGCATATCATCTATCAGGGCGGAATCGACTCGGTGGCGGCCATTCGGATCAATGAATGGATGGCGTCTAACCAATCCACCGTCAGGGATCCCGCGTCGAACGCCTACGACGACTGGTTTGAGCTCTACAACGCCGGGACGACGCCGGTGGACCTGAATGGGTATTCGTTGTCCAACTCGCATGCCAACCCAGGCCTTTCTGTGATACCCGCTGGCTTTAGCCTATTACCCCAACATTTCCTGATGGTCTGGGCCAACAAACACCCCGAGCAATCGATCCCTGGAGGCGACCTTCACGTTAATTTCAAGCTCTCCAAAGAACTGGGCGAAATCGCTCTCTTCGATTCCACAGGACGCCTCGTTGACAACGTCACGTTCACTAATCAGCAACCTGATATAAGCGAAGGACGCTGGGGCGACGGTGAACTCGGCCCTGCATTCGTCCTGACGACACCCAGCCCCGGTGGGGCGAACTCCGAGCCGGTCTCGGTTAGTGTTGTTTTCAATCTCCACGCGTCGGTGGATAGTGGTACCGGGCAGGTACTCTTGAACTGGCAGGCCATTCCCGGCCGCAAATACCAAGTCCAATACCGTGACCACTTGGTGCCCGATTTGTGGCGGAATCTTGGTGATCCAGTCGCGGCGGTGGCCGCAGGAGTTAGTGTTTCGGACGACCGACCGTTGGAATCCAGCGGTCGGTATTATCGAGTCGTCATGTTGCCGTGAAAACGGGACCGTCGAAGGAGTCCTTATTTGGAGCGCAGAGCCGGTTGGGAATCCGTATCTGGCAGGGCTCTGATTTGTGGTCGGCCTTCGGATTGCTTGGCTAGTAATGCGCGAAGTTTGGCGACCACCTTGGGCTGTTCAGCGGCAAGGTTCCTTGTTTCCAGCGGGTCGGCCAGGTAGTCGTAGAGTTCCAAGTCCGCGGTTGCTGCGGCTGCGTTGGGTTTCTTCCATTCCACCAGCCTATAGCGTTCGGTTCGAACAGCGCGCCCGAGGATTTCACCGTCGCCCCGGCGTACGCGAGGGAAGACATGAAAGACAGCTTCCTTGCCTTTGCGGAAAGGATGCTTCAAAAGAGGCACGAAGCTTTGGCCGTCAAGTGTCTGGGGAAGCCGGGGTTTGGGCAAACCGGCCAGTTCGCAAAGGGTCGGGTATAAATCCACGGATTCGACCAGTGCCTTGGTGCGGGTGTTGGGCTGGGTGACGCCGGGAGCGAGAACGAGCAGAGGAATGTGGGCCGCTTCCTCGTAGTTCGAATGTTTGCTCCACATTCCGTGGTCGCCCAGGTGCCAACCGTGGTCACCCCACAGGACAATGATGGTGTTCTTTGCCAGCCCCAGCCGGTCAAGTTCATCGATCACGCGTCCAATCTGGGCATCCACATAGCTTACCGCCGCATGGTAGCCGTGGATCAACGTGCGCGCCTTTTCATCGTCCAGCGGTCCGGTTTCCGGGATATCGCTATATTGCCGCACCTCGCCCCAGGTCGTGGGAGCGTAGGGCGGCGCACCGACGGGAGGTGTCCGCAAGGCCGGCAGGGTAATGGAGGCTCTATCGTACAGGTCCCAGTACTTCTTGGGGGCGCCGAAGGGCAGGTGCGGTTTTAGGAACCCCACGGCTAGAAAGAACGGTTCCGTCCGGTGGTTGGCGGCGGATTGCAAACGCCGCATCGCTTCCTCGGCGATTCGGCCATCTGGATAGGCGTTGTCCGGGACGTCCACCGCTTCATAAGCCGCTCCGCGCGGGAGTTTCCCCGCACCTGGCTGGTTCGCAAACAGAGCTTCCTCGCGCGTCAGGCCCTGATTTGCGCGGGCAAATCGGAAGAACCCCGACGGAGATGCGCCCGGCTATTGAGGCGATTAGAGGCTGAATTGCGTGAGGCATTAACGTATGCAAGAATTGACAATTGTGCCATCTTCGTTTAACCAATCGAGCGCAAACAGGCGCGCATCATTCACTCAACGTGAGTTCAATCTCCTCGACCACCATGTTCTTCCGCCCGTCGCTTCTTCGCAAGCGCAAGGTGGCTGGGCGGTGGTGCGCGTTTTCGCTGTTCGGAGCCTTTTGCGTCCTGCGTTGTGCTGCTGATGTCTACCTGATTAATGCTCCGCAATGGCGGTGTGACTCGATGTCGGAGGTAACGGTGCCTATCCCTTTTCCTTGGCCGACCTATTTGGAGATGCACACCAACTCCTCCGCTTTGGGCCAGATAAACTTGTTGGCTGAGACAGGGGTCGGAGGCACTGACGGTAGTATTGGTTCTACATATGGTACGGTTTCCCTGAAATCGACAATCAGCAACCTGCCGGAGCATTCTGACCCGTTTCAAAGCGTGGAGATTTTAGCCTTGGACGCGGCGGTTGCCATGGATGCCTTTAGTTCGACCACCTATAATCCACCCTGGCAGACCTTGCCCAATTGGACCAGTTCTTCCATGGATTCGGAGGCCGTCATCGAGTTCGGGGTCGTAGAAAAAGCGCAATTTTCGCTTTCCTTATTTGCGACGAACGTCTTTGTAACGCCACTTTTTCTCAACGATCAAATTGCGGCATCCTTCGGCACCACCTATGCCCGCCTGGAGACACTCAGCGGCATGTTAGTGACGAATATACCGCTGCCAACCCTGGGAACCACCAAGAGCTTTGCAAGCATTGTGCTGGAGGATGACGACTATCGGTTCACCTATCATTCCGATGTCACCACCCCCGACTACGGGGGCATCAACTCTAGAATAGCTCTGCAAATGAAGGTCGAGCCAGGCCCTCTTAGTTCGCTCATGGCGATCATGCGAAATCCTGACGGAATCGCCGAAATCAAAGTGTGGGGGTACGCTCTCGGGGTATTTCATTTGGAGTACAGCCACGCACTTGGGGTAGGTGGTACATGGCAGCATTTTGAGAGCTTCAACGCCACGGAAACGCCCTACGTATTCACGTTCCCCGTCAGTTCGATCGACACTTCCTCCACGGTGTTTTTCCGATTGGTAAGAGGCGATTGATGCCCGACACGCCACCGTCGGACACGTAGGGGGCGAGATACTCGCGCACGGGTGAATCGGAAAATTTGAACAATCGCTACTGATTCTTCCCCGGCCGGTGAAGTGGGACTCACTCGCCCCAAATTTTGACTGTGGTACTTGCCTCAACCGGGACGGGGCTTAATTTCCCGCCGAAATCGAATGGCAAAGAAAAGAATCCGCTCGTAGCGAAAACCGCCATGCCGGCGACAGACTGGATTTGGCGAAGGCCGTTCTTGCCGCTACCCGCTAGACGTGACTCGACAGAAGTTGGCGCGCTTTTGGCCAAATACGGAATTTGACAGCAGCCGCATTTCTCAGGCGTCAGACTCGTCTATCCCCACAACTGCCGATCCAGCGTCCGGTATTGTACCGCCTCAAACACGTCCTCGTGATTGACATTATCTCGCCCGGCGAGGTCGGCGATGGTGCGGGAGACTTTGAGGATGCGGTCGTAGGCACGGGCGGAAAGGTTCATGTCGGCCATGGCGTGGCGGAGCATGGTGAGGGTGTTTTCGTCGAGTTCGACGAATTCCTTGAGTTCCCGGGTGCCCATGCGGGCGTTGCATCCGACTTTGCGGCCTTTGAATCGGTCCAGTTGACGTTGGCGTGCGACGACGACCCGTTCACGGATCTTAGCGGTTGGCTCGCCGGGAGAGGCTTTGCTTAGATCAGCGAACTTGACCGCCGGGACTTCCACGTGCAGGTCGATGCGGTCGAGTAGGGGGCCTGAAACCCGATTAAGGTAATTCTGTATTTCCCGACCGGTTGACTTGCTCTCATGGGGCATTTTTCCGTCTGGCGTCGGGTTCATAGCTGCGACCAACATGAAGGCCGAGGGAAAGGTCATGGTTCCGGCAGCGCGGGAGATGGTGACCCGGCCGTCCTCCAACGGCTGGCGCATGGTTTCCAGGACGCTGCGTTTGAATTCGGGCAGTTCGTCGAGGAACAAGACTCCGTTGTGCGCCAAGGAGATTTCACCGGGTGTCGGGTTGGCATTCCCGCCGAGGAGCCCGGCGTCGCTTGCAGTATGATGCGGAGAACGAAAGGGCCGGCTGGTAATCAGCGCCTGTCCGGGAGCGAGGAGTCCAACGATACTATGAATCTTGGTAGTCTCCAGGGCTTCGTCCAGCGTGAGTGGTGGGAGGATTCCCGCCAGACGCTTGGCCAACATGCTCTTGCCGGTTCCCGGAGGTCCGACCAGTAGTAGATTGTGGCTTCCAGCGGCGGCGATTTCCAGGGCGCGCTTGACCGATTCCTGGCCTTTCACGTCCGCCATGTCCAGATCGTCGTTGGGCGGGATGGCAAAGAGGCAGTCGGTGTCCACCCTCACCGGAGGGATCGAGATCCCTCCTTCCAGAAAGAAAGCCGCCTCTCGCAGATTTTGGATGGGAATGACGTCCAGTCCGGCGACGACAGCCGCTTCGGCGGCATTGTCCTTGGGCACCAGAATGCCTCGCTTGCCGAGTTGCTTGGCTCGGATGGCGATGGAAAGCACGCCCTTAACTGGACGTAAAGCCCCGGTCAGCGCCAGTTCACCGATAACCAGGTAGTCCTGCAAAACCTTGGGCTCGATTTGCTCGCTGGCGGCCAGGATTCCCAAGGCAATGGGCAGATCAAAGCTGGGACCCTCCTTGCGGATGTCGGCGGGAGCGAGGTTGATGGTGGTGCGGCCCAGCGGAAAATGGAATTCGCTGTTGTTCATGGCCGTGATAACTCGATCACGGGATTCCTTCACGGCGGTATCTGGAAGCCCAACGATGACGACCAAAGTTTGGCCATTACCGCTGTCGACTTCCACCTCCAGCGGCACCGCTTCGATTCCCTGAACCGCCGCACTCAAAACTTGGGCAAGCACCAGCCTAGCCTGAAAGGGATACCCGGTTGCGGTCAAGCGGGCGGTGATACCTGTTGTAGGGGATGGAGTATTTCAAATGGGAATCGATGGCTCAGGGAAACTCGTCCCTCTCGTCGGGAATTGCCAGCCTCCCGCCTACTCAGGCACTTTGCCGGTTCATGAAACCTTTCGGCTACCTGCGGTTGCTGCTGGGCGTCCTGTATCTGGCGTGGGTGGAGCCCGCCTCGGCGGACGCTCCTGCCGGAGGTCTCGCAACCCATATCGTCAGTCGGTACGCCCTGACGTCGGCCAACGATTTTCCGCAGCGGGACCCCATGAACTGGCGATTACTGGGATCCAATGACAACGGCACGAACTGGATGGTGCTGGACGTGCGCACCAATGAGGTGTTTCTGGAACGTCATCAGCGCCGCCTCTTCCAGGCCTCCAATACCCGACCGTATCATTTATATAGGCTGGAGATCGACCGGGTGCGCGAACCGGCGTCGGCCAATTCAGTTCATTTGGCAGAAATCGAGCCTCTGGGTCCCGGGACGGATGAATTTGGCGCCCTACCCGGTTTCGGAGATTCGATTACCGCCCGTGGAGACAATGCTCCCCTTGAAGCAGGTTCCCTGGCGTTTGACGGACACCCGGAAACCAAGTGGCTCGATTTTGCCGCGGACGCACCCGACACCCGTTCGTCCTGGATTCAGTGGCAATATGGCCAACCTTCCGGTGCAGTCATTTCCAGCATCAAACAATTACTAGCCATGCGGGCACGCGCGGCGGAGCGTTATTTCGTCAAATTTGAGGGCGTCGTGGCCAATCCCAATGTGGGAACTCATCGGATTGGCATATTAGATGAGACCGGCTACCTGGAGGTCGTTTGGGACAAGGGGCAATCATATAACCCCGGGCAGAGACTATTGCTGACAGGAACGAGCCAGTGGACCAATAACCATGTGGACTTGGCCTTGGGTGAACTGGCGCCCCTAGGCCCAAGCGCGCCTGCGGCTCCTCGTACGATCGCCCTAGCACAACGTTTGCCTGCCGAAGAAGAATTTCACTGGGTCGAAATGGAGGGCGTTGCGGGGTTTTTGACCCGCTCAGCCGAGCATGTGGCTTTCGAACTAGCCGAGGGTGATCGTCGGGTGACAGTCCAAGTCCTCCAGATCGAATCCCACGACCTGCCGCCCGTGGTGGGACGGAGAGTGCGCGTCCGAGGAATCTGCTCGGGGGCACGGAATGCGCGTGGCGACCGAGTCGTGTCGCTCCTGTGGGCGCCCACAGTGGAATCCATAGTTCCCATTGCCAGTCCGGCTAACGAAGCCAACCGTGGGGCGGCGATGGAACAGAGGGCGTCCGGCCACCAACCTCCGGCTACCCTGCGCCAGCTCCGGCAGCTCAGTCCCGCGGAGTTGACGCTCCACCCCGTGATTCAGGTGCGTGGCATCGTCACCGAGGTCTTTGGATCCTATATTCAGGACGAAACGGCGGGAATCGAACTGTGGGGAATGACAGACCGCGTCGCAAATAAGTATACACCGAAACTATCCGATTGTGTCGACGTGGAGGGAACGGGTGACTGGGTGGAGGGGCATGGACCGGTGCTCCGCGCCGGGAAGCTGGAATATGTCGGCAAGGGAGTCTTGCCCTGGCCCGCCGAACCCACATGGGAAGAACTCGCGTCCGGCCAGTATTTGGACCAATGGATTGAGGTTCAGGCGGTGGTTCGTTCAACGGACGGTTCGCATCTCCTCTTGATTGGCGAAGGCGGCAAGATGATGGCGACCGTCCGGTCCGGGTTTGCGCCTTCGGTAAGGGCGCTCGTCGACGCCACCGTTCGCCTGCGAGGGCTGAATATCAAGGCCACCGACGATCGGGGGCAGATTCAAGGACTGCAGTTGCTGGTTCCCTCGCTTGAATTCGTCGAAGTATTGAATTCTCCAGGCGATCCCTTTGCCTTGCCCACCCGACCCATTGGCAGCCTGTTCGGAATGGGTGGCCTCCGGGAATTGACCCACCGGGTGAAAATTGCGGGCGTGCTCACCCTCAGCCAGGAGGGCCGTTTCTTTTTGCAAGACTCCACCGGCAGTGCCATGGCGATAGGGAGGGAGGATATCGTGCTGGACTCGCCACCCGGCGCCTATCACTGGGCTTTTTTTCAGACCCAGATGGGCAAGGGCAAGGGGGGCGGCAAGGCGGCTGAGATCGAGGGCTTCAAACCCGGAGATCGCTTGGAAGTTGTTGGCTTTCCCGAAAGTCGTGAAGGTTATTCACCCGTGCTCACCGAGGTGCTTGCCCGCCGTGTAGGCACGGACCCATTGGTTAAACCAGTGGAAGCGACCGTGAACGAGATCGGTTTGGGCAAACTAGATTCGACCCTGTTGAGCTTGGACGCCGTATTATTTGGGCAGGAATTTTTTGGGGATCGGTGGGTGTTTGAATTCCGGTCGGAGCAGACGCCCTTTCAGGTCGTGATGCCGTCTGTCTCCGGGCGTCGAGCCCAGTATGATGCTGGGACTCGAATGCGCATCACGGGAGTTTGCCAGATCGATCCCAGCCCTTTTCCTGAACTGGGGCGGCGAATTGCCTCGTTCAAGATACTGGCGGAATCGCCTGCGGAAGCGTTCACGGTGTTGGAACGTCCCCCATGGTGGACGCTGAAACGTGCGATGGCCATGGGCGGCGTATTGGTTGTTATCCTGGCGGTAGCCGCTGCGTGGATCGGCATCCTTAGGCGCCACGTGGAAATGCGAACGGCGATGCTTCAGGAAGAGATCGCGCAGCACGAGCGCACCGAGCGGGAATTGGGAGATAAGAAGGCACTGCTGGAAAAAGAAATTGAAGAGCGAAAACGGATGGAGATCGAAGTCGACGCCATACACAAAAAGCTGTTTCGCGCATCTCGATTGGCGGGAATGGCGGAAGTGGCAACGAACGTGCTGCATAATGTAGGCAATGTCCTCAACAACACCAACATGTTGGCGTCGTCGATAACCGAGCAATTGCGACGCTCGAAGGTGGGCACACTGGTAAAGGCCGCGGATCTGGTAAAGGAACACCGTAGCGATCTCGCCCATTTTCTGACCACGGATCAACGCGGGCAGCACGTCCCGGGGCTATTGGAAGAACTGGCGATCCATCTGGCAGAGGACAGGAAACTGCTCCAGAGCCGCATGGAAGCCCTCACCGACAGCGTGCAGCACATCCATGAAGCCGTGGCCATGCAGCAGAAATACGCAAAAGTTTCCAGCCCCAAGGAAAGTGTGCTTTTGGCCGATATTATCGAAGACGCTTTGCGGATTTGCGTCGGCTCCCTCGAGCGCCAAAACGTGAGGGTCAGGCGTGACTATGAATCGTTGCCTGTGTTTGCCGTCGATCGCCACAAGGTGTTGCAGATCCTGTTTAACCTGCTCGAAAACGCCCTGCAGGCATGTGTCGAGGGGCGGCAGATGGATCGTACCGTGACCCTTCGGCTGCGGTTACCAGGCGCAGGCCGGGTCCAGATTCAAGTCTTGGATAATGGTATTGGCATCGCCTCTGACCACTTGTCGCAAATCTTCTCGCAGGGATTCTCGACCCGGGCGACCGGTCACGGCTTCGGTTTGCACAGCAGTGTTTTGGCTGCCCAGGAAATGGGTGGCACGTTGAACGTTCAGAGCGATGGACCGGGAAAGGGGGCCTGTTTCACTCTGGAGATTCCCGTGTCGAGCGAAAATGGATGAACACCTCCCTGCACATACTGATCATCGACGATAACCAAGGCATCCATCGAGATTTCGAGTTGGCGTTCAGCAATGATCCCCACAACGAGAGCCTGGACGAATTGGAGCAGCGAGTTTTCGGCAAGCCTGTGGAGCCGCGCCGTGCTGCTGTCGAATACCGGATTGAACACGCCCAAAATGGTTTGGAAGGAATAGACCAGGCTCGTACGGCGTTGGCCGCGGGAGACCCGTTTCAGTTGGCGTTCGTGGATATCCGGATGCCCGGGATTGACGGGGTGGAAACAATTTCGAGGATTTGGCGGATTGATCCCGCAATGCAGATTGTGATCTGCACGGCCTATGCGGACTATACGCTGGAAAAACTGGGTGCCCGCCTGGGACGCACCGACAAGCTGCTCTACCTGAAGAAACCATTCGATTATATAGAAGTCGTCCAAATGGCCAATACACTGGCCGAGAAGTGGTTCCTGGCGCGACAGGCGGCCCTCAAGTTGGAGCAGATGGAATTGCTGGTGTCGCAACGCACCCAAAAAGTACTGGAACTCCAAAAGCAGGGCCTTCCTCCGAATCGCCCGGACTTTGACAGCCTCCAGCACGCGTACCCGTTTTCCACGAAGATTCGCGATTCACTGCCTCTACCACCCGGTGCCTCGGAAGATTTGGGTGCCGCCCAGGAGCATCCATTGATTCTCTTCGTCGGCCAAGACAGTGCGGCCTGCCTCCCTTTCGTAAATGTTTTGGGGAGCGGATATCGAGTGATTTGGGCCACGGGTATCGAACAGGGGCTCGAACAGGCCCGGGAGATTGTCCCAGACCTGGTGCTTATAGGTGCGGGTGTTCCTTTTGCCGATGGCTTGGAGTTGTGCCGTCACCTTAAGCGTGGTGAACTGACCAATCACGCGCCGGTCGTCTTGCTGGAAAAAGGAGTCTCGGAACGGCAACGGGCAGATGCATTGGAGGCGGGGGCCGACTATTGCCTGGAGCAGGAATCTGCTCCCTCTATAGTCCGCGGTTGTTTGAGTCAGCTTCTTCAACAGCAGTCGGAACTCCTTGCGGATCTAAGCGATTCCTCTGGATTCATTTCCAGGGACGCGGCGATGAATCAAGTGGATGAGCAGTTTCTGCGTCGAACCACCGAAATGGTCGAAGCGCATATGGCGGATTTTGAATTCGACGTCGATCAACTCGCCCAGAAAATGTTCGTCAGCCGCCGCCAACTGTTACGCAAGCTCAAGGCTGCCACGGGTAGGACTCCTAATGCGTTCATTCGTACCTTGCGACTTCAGCGAGCCGCGCAATTGTTGAAGTCCTCGGGCCTGACCGTGAGGGAGATCACATTTGCCGTGGGCTTCGCCGACCTGAAACACTTCCGTCTCGTCTTCCGGGAACAATACGGCATCTCGCCTGCGGAATATGGACGTCGCTCAGTGCGCGAGCCGGTCACCGATTGAGGGAGGATGTAAGCAGCCATTGGCTGCGTCATCGGCGGTAGTAGTGGTGTGCGGAGGCTATAGATTGATTGCCGTTTCCTCGTTTGGCGCATTTACCCCCGCATTTTGTCCCCGCAGCCCCGCGACAAAGTAGGTTCGTCTCCGCTAAGGTAGCTCCCTCTCATACACAAAAACGGTATCGGTGCTGCACAATCGTCTTCATCTATGAAAAGACCCCTTTTCACTACGCGCATGGGCTTCGCTTGCGTGCTGGGTGGCTTAGCCGCCGCTACAGCGCAGGCCCAGCCAGTCCTTCACGACATTTATCCCGATGGCTCACGGCTGCTCCAATCAACCAACTTGCTCACCTTCGGCGTTACCTCGCCGTTGGGCGTGAACGCAGTCGGGATCACAGTCCAACTGACCTCTACGACCTTGCTGGGACGCACAGTTGTGGAAAACTTGACCTCGACTGCAGGTTTGACCATTGGCGGAACTGCCACGGAGCGCACCATTTCGTTGCCGCTCTTGCCTAATCGGACCCTCTATTCGGCGAAGATCGTGGTTGCGGACACCGCGAACGCTTCCGCGACCAGCACGGTCACGTTTGACACCCTTTCGCCCGACTTGACCGTTGAGGCGGAGGATTTCGATTACAATTCCGGGCAGTACATCGACAATTCCCAGCCCAATGCTTATGCCGGTCTTGACGCCGAGCCGGAGATTGACACCCATGTGGGTAATTTCGCCGGCGGCCAAGCCGCTTATCGCCCCAGTGGCCTCAATACCGAACCGGCCGGCGATATTCCCCGCTCGGCGTACGCCGATGCCGGGCTCCAGGATTACGATGTCGGCTGGAATGACAACGGCAACTGGGGCAACTATACCCGCAAGTTTCCCGCCGGAGTCTATAATGTATTTATGCGTGGTGCGAATGGTTCCGGCGGCGTGGGCACCGCGACGTTGGGCACAGTGGCTGCCGACCAGACGATCACGACGCTTGGCACCTTTTCGGTCCCCGCGACGGCGTGGCAAACCTACTCCTGGGTGCCACTGAAGGACAGCACGGGCGGATTGGCCCGTTTCACCGCCGAAGACGTGGAGACTTTTAGAATCACAACCGGCGGCGGCTATAACGCCAACTTCTACGCCTTCTTCAAGGTCAACACCAACCAGCCGGTAATCGCGAATGTGTTCCCGGATGGAACGACGCTGTTCCAGGCGACCAACACGCTGACCTTCACCGCCACAACCGCTTCCTCGGAAATCAATCCCGAAGGCGTGACCGTGGACCTGAGCTACGTTGATTTGCTCGGACGCAGTGGAACGACCACTCTCACTTCCGGACATGGTTTGACTGTGACGGGTGCGACGGACAGTCGGTCAGTCGTAGCCCAGCTCAACACCAACATCCTCCGGTATTCGGCGGCCATTTATGTGACCGATGCCAACGGGCTCACCTCGACTGCCGCCACGGGCTTCAATCCCACGAATCCTGACTTCCTTTTTGAGGCGGAAGATTTCGATCACGAAAACGGCCAATTCATCGACAATGGCGCCCCGGGAAGTTACAACGGCTTGGACGCCACGGAAGGCATTGACGCCCACGCTGTGGCCTTGAATGGGAATTTGGCCTATCGCCCCAGCGGCCTGAATACCGAGGGCAACGGCGATCTGCCTCGTCCGGAGTTCACGACCGCCTCCCTCACGGACTATGACGTGGGTTGGAATGACAACGGCAATTGGGCCAATTATACCCGCACGCTGCCCCCCGGCGTCTATAACGTCTATCTGCGCGGTGCGAATGGCAACGGTTCGGCAGGTAGTGCTTCACTGTCGTTGGTGACCTCAGGCCGTGGCACCGATACGCAAGCCACGAGTCCGCTGGGGGATTTCTCGATTCCTGCAACCGGTGGATGGCAAACCTACGCCTGGGTTCCTCTCCTGGACGCGGGTGGAAATTTGGTGCGCGTCACGGGCGGTGGGGTAACCACCCTCCGATCCACGTCCGGTGGCGGGTTCAATGCGAATTTTTACGCCTTCTACAAAGCTAATACCAACGTGCCTGTCATCCAGAGTATCCAGCCCGATGGCACCCGGCTCTTCCAGGCCACCAACGTCTTGACCTTCGTGGCCAGCTCGTTGGCCACCGCCATCAATCCGGATGGCATCAAGGTGGAACTGACTTCCGTCGACGCCCAAGGCGCAAGCCTCGTCACGAATATCACTACGGCCAATGGTTTGATTGTGGGTGGCACCGCCACCGCCCGGACAGTCTCGGCTCCCTTGACGCTGAACGTGCTGAACTACACTGCCGTGATCACGGTGTCCGATGCCACTGGCAACACGGCCAACGCGACCGTCAAGTTCGACACCCTGGAGCCCAGCCTCACCTTTGAGGCTGAGGACTTTGACTACAACGGCGGGCAGTTCATTGATCATCCCGACATCAATGCTTATGCCACCTTCGACGCCTTCGACGGCATCGACGCCCATGCCGGTAATTTCGGCGGTGGCCAGGCGATCTATCGCCCAAGTGGCTTGAACACCGAGGTCAACGGTGATGCGAAACGCCAGAACTATATCGATGCCGCCTTGCCGGACTATGATGTGGGTTGGAATGACGGCGGCAATTGGGCGAACTACACCCGCAGCTATCCGACGGGCCGTTACGTGGTCTATATGCGCGGCGCCAATGGCACCGGTGCCGCTGGCAGTGCCACTTTGTCCAAGGTGACGGACGGGGTGGGAACCGATGCCCAGACCACCGAATTGCTGGGCTCCTTCGCAATCCCCGCCACAGCGGGATGGCAATCCTACATCTGGATTCCCTTAAAGGACGACAGTGGCAAACTGGTCGTCTTCGACGGCGGAGCCACCAATACCCTGCGGGTCACCACAGGCGGCGGTTATAACGCCAACTTCTACGCCTTCTTCCCTGCCGCCAGCGGGGGAGACACCAATGCGCACCCAGTTACCCTGGGTGCGTCGTTGAGTGCGGGCAATATCGGGATTTCATTCCCGACCCAGGCGGGCTTCGCCTACCAGGTGGAATACAAGGCCAGCCTGACGGACGCGTCTTGGATTGCGTTGGGTGCCGCGGTGATCGGCGACGGAGCCAGTCACGCTGTCACCGATCCGGCAAGCCAAGTCCAACGCTTCTATCGAGTAACCATTTCGGTCAAACCCTGAGCAGGGTTAATACGAGTAAGTAGTGGGAGTTTCAGTCACGGACCGGCGGCAGATCTTCTGTCGCCGGTCTTTTTTGCACCTAAACGGCAGTCTTAGAATAGCGGTGCCACTGCGTACTGCATCACCTCGCACCGCGGGTATTTCACCACCGGGGATCGCTGTCATTCAGAAAAGCCTTCGCCTTCTCGCACAGTTCCTTACCCAACGTAAAATCATGTCCAAAACCGTTGTTCAGGCCCCATGGTATATCCTGCAGACGGAAATCCCGTTCACACCTCAGTTCCTTGATCGCCTCTGCCAGGGTGCGCGTCATGGGTTCGTACCCATATGCCATGTCCACCAGGATTGATTTCGAGAATTCCATAGCGGGGCAAAACTCGATGGTGTCTGGGATTTGGGTGACGCTCGTAAGATGCTCCACAGGTTGCAGGTTGATCTAAAGCTCGTCAAAGCATTGCTGGTTGTGGCGTTTTCGAAAACAGCCATTGCGATGCCGCCTTGGCTTTACGAACGGCGCACCATGTGCATGCTTTGAATTCAAGTGCGGTTGAACCTATGAATTTGATCTCCAGGCGAACGCTCCTGCAAGCAGTTGGCGCGGCCGGTGCCACCTTGGCTTCTGGTGCAGGCTCAGCGGCTGAACCCAAAATTGCCGAGCAGTCCTCGAAGGCACCCAATGAGCGGAGGCTCCGGGTGGTCGTTACGGGTGGGCATCCAGGCGACCCCGAATGCGGGTGTGGCGGCGTGATTGCTCGTTACGTTGGCTTGGGGCATGAGGTGGTGCTCCTTTATCTGAACAAGGGCGATCCGTCTGAAGATCCTGTGAAAGGCGCCAACCAGACCCGGGTTGAGGAGGCGAAGAAGGCTTGTGAAATTCTGAAAACCCGTCCGGTTTTTGCCGGGCAGATCGATGCCCATGCGATCGTGGATGCTACACACTACGATCGGTTTTTTCATCTCTTGGAAGTCGAACGCCCGGATGTCGTTTTCACCCATTGGCCCGTCGACAATCATCGGGACCACCGGGCGATGTCGATGCTGGTTTACGATGCCTGGCTCCGAATGAAACGAAACTTCGCGCTCTATTACTATGAAGTGTCGAACGGCGAAGATACCGTCCAGTTCGCCCCAACCGAACTGGTGGATATCACTGGCGTTGAATCAGAAAAACGCCAGGCCTGCTACGCCCACGCCAGCCAGGAACCCAAGAAATTCTACGCTCTTCAAGAGCAGGTCATGCGCATGCGAGGGATCGAGAAAGGATGCAAATTCGCCGAAGGCTATATCCGGCATGTCCAAAGTCCCTATATAGCTCTTCCACATTGATAAGCCCATCCGAATGGCCCGCCATGGAAAACGAAACACGGATATTCTTCAAACTGGTTCAGGACGAGGACGGTTATCCACCGGTGGCCGTTGAGAGCGTATGGACGAGAAACTTGAATGGATGTCGTCGGAAGGAGTTCTTGACTATGAAGAAGCCATTATACGCCACGGCTGATCGTGGGTACACTGAGCGGTCGGCACACTAACGGTTGGCTCCTTCTTTCAACAACGACTCCGCAGCATCGATCAGGATCTGTCCGCAACGATCGTCTCCCTCCCCGCTCTCACCCATTTCGTATCCGCCGCGAATTTTCTCTCCAGGAAGCCCCACGTATTCGACCCCGTTGCCGTTTGAGTAGCCGATGACCAAGGTATGGGGGAAGGGGGATCGTTTTTGGATTTCCAGGGAGATGCCGGTCAACGGTTCCCCCGGCAGCGCCACGATGGCGAGGGTGCCAAAGGATAGGACTTGAACCTCACTGGTCATGTTGGAAAGCCCTATGTCGTGCGTTGCGGATGGAGTCAATGGCAGGGTCACGACACGACGGCTCACTCGCAGCTTACCGTTTGGCAACGCGTGTGAGTTGGTTTGGGCCATGACCGTGCGATGGCTTACCAGCTCCGCCATGTCGAGGCGTTGGGGCAATCCCCGCCGGGCTGGCACAATGTCTCCAGCGCAGCCTTGGAGAAAGAGCGCCTCGCCGCCGAAGGATTGGCGCAAACGGCTGGCGACGGCGCCTGGCCAGTCGCCGGAAATTCCTTGGTTTGACCCGTAGATGCAGACGGCATGACAGGGCAGGCTAAATACGGAAGCGAGTGTGGCGCCTTTCTCATCTCGAAACGAAAGAAGTGTCAGGGTTGGATCCATGGGGCCAAAACGTTCGCCGTGCGGCAGAGAATAGGGATTCGCCGGTTGAAAGGTGGTTTCGACCTTGCCCTCTTCTTTCACAGGGCGACGATTGAAAAGAACTTCACCGGCCCACGCCCGGCTAATTCCGAGTTTGGCCGTTCGTCGCGAGGCTTCGGCGGTCCGAATCGCTTCGACGCATCGAACGATCAAGTTCGTTGTCCACTCCCGATGGAGCGGGTCGCGTTCCACGGGCTCGATCACCTTGCGATCAATAGCAATCAAGGGGTCTCCCAACGTGGGCGCGAAGGGCGCAGAATGCGAATGCGAGGCGTTGATGAGGATGTTCGTCGCGGGAATACCAACCGCAGCTTCGATCTCTTGACGGATCTTGGCTACCACCCCTTCGCGAGTGTCCACCAAATCCCAGGTGAGAATCGCGCCACGCGTCTTCCCATCCGATAATGTGAGGGCGCGCACGTAGATGGGATCCAATACTCCCGTGTACGGTTTGCCCGTCACCCAGTTCAGCATGTTGGTGGACGGTGTGATCTCGACGCTGGCGGCACCGGCGGAGAGGCTGGACTCGGCTCCTTGGACGCGTTGCCACAGGGCACAGGCGGCGAAGATCAGGCAGAGGAGTCGGAGTGGCGCGCGCACGTCTGGAGGCTAACCCTCGCGACGGGTGGATAAAACCGCGAAATGAGCCGTTATTGCGAGATTGTCGGAGGCTCAGTTGGCACGTACTTTCACCGCCGTCGCGCCTGGCATCCGGTTTGGAGTGGCAGCGCCCATTGCACTCGTGAAGGAGCATTCAAAAGAGTATCGCCCGGATATCGATGGGCTGCGGGCTGTCGCCATCGGATTGGTGTTTGCTTTTCATCTCCTTCATTGGCCCCACGGTGGGTTCATCGGGGTGGACGTATTTTTCGTCATCTCAGGCTTTCTCATCACCCAATTGCTCGTACGGGATATTGACGGAGGTAAGTTCAGTTACGCCGCGTTTTGGGAACGCCGCGTACGGCGGATTACTCCGGCCGTGACGGTTGTGGTGCTCCTGACAGCGATCGCAGGCTATGCGCTTTTTTCCCCCGATCTTTTCGCTTCGTTGGGGAAATATCTCGCTGCCCAGGCGGCCCTGGTGGCCAACGTCTGTTTCTGGCGCGTGGGTGGTTATTTTGGTGATGGCGCGGAGCAGAATCCACTGCTTCACACCTGGTCGCTGGCGATCGAAGAACAATTTTATCTCCTGTTTCCCTGGTTTCTCGTGGTGGTATCGCGCAAAGGGCGGTCCTTTCGTCAAGGTGCCGTTTGGGTGCTGTTACTGGTATCCTTTGCCTATTGTGCCTGGCTGACGCCACGGCAAACGACGACCGCTTTTTATCTTTTGCCGACCCGCGCTTGGGAACTTCTGGTCGGAGCGGTCACTTGTTTTGGCGTCTCTCGCCCACGCGCCGTCTGGGGTCAAGCGCGGCAGGCGGCAGAAGTCGCGAGCATGGCGGGACTAGTGCTCATAGTCGGCGCAGCCTGGAAACTGTCGGGTGAGACCGCCTTTCCAGGTGTGGTGGCTGCCGTGCCCACACTGGGGGCGGCGTTGCTCATCTATGCCAATAGTTGGGGGCCAACGTTCCCGGCTCGGGTGTTGGCGCTGCCGCCCGCAGTTTGGGTAGGTAAGATTTCGTATTCGCTCTACCTCTGGCACTGGCCCCTGATCGTTTACTGGGGTTGGTCCCCCTTGACCCAGAACATTCCGCACTCCAAGCCGGTCATCGTGGCGCTGGCTGTTGGGCTGTCGATCTTGAGCTACTTCCTCGTGGAACAGCCCTTCCGCCGTAAGTCAGTCGTTCCGGGGCGGCGCCCGCTTTTTCTCTTGGGGTTTGGCTCTATGGCGATCGGGGTGGCGTTGGGAGTTGCCATTTGGCAGGGGAATGGATTTCCCGGTCGCTTTCCTGCCGCCGCAGTTCGCTTCCTCGACGTCAAATCGGATACGCCCTACGCCTACAGCGTTGGAATGGACAAGGCGGATATCGAACGCCACACGTTTCCCGTCTACGGCAACCCCGACACAAACCTCCCGATTCACGCACTGGTGTGGGGCGACAGTCATGCCATGCACTTCATGCCCCCGATCGACAAACTATCCCGCGACCACGGCGTGCGGGTGGCGCAGTTGACCCATTTTGCGACTCCACCAGTCCTGGGGTACGTGCCTCGGAGGCAATTTAGCCTGGGGGCCGATGCCCCCGGTTTTTCTGAGGCCGTGGTCGAGTGGGTGGAATCCCACCACATCGATACCGTCGTGCTCGCTGCCTGTTGGCGATGGTACGAGAACACTCCCGCCTTTCGCCAGCAACTGACCGACACGGTGGCGCGCCTTGCCAAGGCTCGTTGCCGTGTTTACGTGATTAAGCAAGTGCCGTTCCCGGCGGTAGATGTGCCCCGCTTCCTCTTCCGGCAAACGGTTGCCGGCCAGCCGACCTACATGCCGGTAGCCCAGGTTCGTCCGGACCCGGCCGATTATGAAAAACTCTTCACGCAAGCGGCGGCGGCGGGCGCGACTGTTTTGGATCCAGCCCCCTATCTGACCCTTCCAGATGGCTCCATCCACCTGGAAACAAATGGTGTTCCCCTCTACTTCGATGCCGGGCACGTGACTATTACCGGATCGATGTCGCTTGCCCCGCTCTTCGCGCCCGTGTTTACGGGGCCGTAAATCGAAGCGTTTCGTCAGGCGGGATGATTGGTGGCGGGATTCGCAGTTGGCACTGGCCATGCTGACCTTTACCCGAATCTTACACACGGCCAAATGGGTTGTGCTTACATGGGTATGTACCCATGGAGAGACTATATGAATACCCAAAATCAATCTCACCCCCAACCGTCGGCCTCCAGCGAGCCCTGGTGCCCTTGGACGTCTCCGATTAGGTGGACTTACTGGATACGGCGGTTGTTGGTTTGCAATCCGTTCTTCCTCGTTAGCGCCGCGTTGCTGCTTTTCGGCGTTAACCGGCTCTCGCTCGATGCCAATTTCCTGGGCAACGAACGCGAGAATTTGCTGTTCAACTTTGGCGCCCTGCAGGTGTACGCGGGGTTGCTTACTGTGACGGCCATCGTGTTGTCGCGAAGGCGGGTCTGGTATGATTCCGCCCTGTTGGTGGTGTTGGAACACGGCCTCGTATTGGTGCCGTTTATTCTCATCGGCCAGGCGGCCTTGATTGGCTCCTACCTGGGAGAGATTCTCGTGGCGGCAGGTGTGATCGCAGTGGTCTGCCGGGCCATTGCGATCGCCCGGTGGTATCCCCAATTCAATCTTCCGGGAACCGCCTTGCTCATGGGCATCGTCATCCTCGCGGCTAATATTATCTTACCCTTTTGGTTTCGAGACGTGGTCGACACCCAGTCCGTGTGGGATTGGCTCGGGCCGAATCGCACGGTGTGGTTGCTGGGACTGCCGGTGCTGGCTGCCGGGGCCAATGTCTTGCCTGGTCCTGCCAGGTATGGCGGCCTGAATCCCGAACGTCCCTGGCTTCCCCTATTTATCTACGCCCTCTGGATGCTGGCCAGCGCCGTCCACGCAGCAAGCTTGGCGCGGATGGCCAACGACGTCGACGTTACTTTGGCGATGATGGCCCCTCTCGCCAGCGTGGTGGGATGGACGCTCTGGAATCGATTGACCGATTTCGTCCCTTGTACGGCGTTGTGGATGGAGGAGCTAGTGATGCTGGCGATTGCCGTTTCTCCCTTGCTCGCATGGGGGGACCAACCGGTGCTGCTTACCTTGTCGGCAGCGAATCTTGCCGCTTTTGCCTACCTCACCTGGCGTCGGACCGATGGTTTGCGCCGACTCGTTCGGCACTTGGCGATTGCCATGGTCCCGTTGGTTCTAATGTCGCTTCCCGAGTCGGTTCGCATGTTGATTCCCGGCAATCCGACCCCCATGGAGATGTTGATCATTTCCATCGGGCTGTGCGCGCTGGCCTACGGATGGCGCTGGCGGCATCCGGCGGTCGCCATCGTGAGCGCGATTGTATTCGTCTCGGTCGCCGGCTCCCTGCATCCCATGTTGGACTCGGTCTTGAAATGGCAATTGGCGTTGGCGGTGGTTCTTTGCCATAGCTTGCGCTGGGTCGATGAGACTTCGCGGGTTTCTGCTTTGCGGGCTGGCGTGGCCGCCGTGTGGCTGGGAACATTTTATGAGCCGATCCTGGGTGGTGGAGCAAATACGGGTATACCCACGTCAGTCGCGTGTGGATTACTGGTGCTGGGTGAATGGGCCGCAGCTTGGTGGATGACCAAGCGGCCTCATACCTGGGTGCCACCCATGGCCGGCGGCTTGGTCCTGTTCTCTCATCCCATTTCCGCTCTTATCCTGCGTGCCACCGCTGGAATATGGGCTATTGCCGGCAGTTTGGCCCTCTTTGCCGCAGGTGCCGCCTTTGCTTGGAACCGGCGGCCGCCCGAACCGGTTCGGAATGCAGTACCCGCGCAAAACCCGTGACGAATCCGTGGTTCCTATAGAAAAGCCGGACGGCCGGGCAAGCATCAATGCTTGCCCGGCCAAGCGTTTGCATCACTGGCTCTCATCGTTGCCTGGATTCTGCCGATCCAATTTTCTCTCCGGCCACGCCATATGATAAAGCTTCCAAACCAAAAATCCTCCCAGGCAGGCGCCTACAAACAGGAAGAATAACACGACAAATAGGAGGTCCATAGCTCAGTGCATCTCCACGTCGCATGTTCCGATGCCCGGACGATAATAATTAAAAGTCACATTCGGATGCAAACCTAGGAGTGACATGGGCACCGCCGTATCTACAATCTTCTTTGCGATCATGAGGCAGGTGAGCCGCTGCCCAAAGGGATTGTCATGTTTGCCTGCGTGCCAGATGGAAACCCGTTCCGCCTTCCATGTCTCCACGGGTCCGACGCTCACGGCTTGGGTCGGCACCAAGGCTATATTCCCACCACCGCTCGTGCGGGCATTCTGGGCAATCGTCAACGGGTGGAGTTCAACCACGCGAGTGGGCAACCTCAGCCATTCCTCGGCACTCGGCGGGGCGTCCTTATACTTGCCTTTCCTGCGAACGGGATCGTTGAAAGCCCAGTGCTTCACATCGCCTTGCCCCCCTTGCATGACGGCGCAACGTACGCCGTTATTCCACGAGGCACGGAAGGCGGTGGTGTCGGCCTTGGGAAAGTGAAGATTCGCATTGGGCAAACGGAGCTTCTTGTCGAAACGATTGAAGCACATGTCGCGATCCGCCTTCTCAAAGGACAGCGGATGGTCGGGCGCGACTTCCTTGTCGTCAATGACCCATTCGTCCATGCCCCAAAAATGTCCGGAACGTACGTCGAGTCCAAGTGCGTTCACGATTCGCGCAACCAGGGGCAACTGCTCGGTGGGGCCGATCGGTCCACAAATGCCCACGGGGTTGTCCGCCGTGCTCTGCTTCCAGGCCTCGATATACTCCAGGGCCTCCGCCAGATAGAACTCTTCCAGCGTGGAATAGAATGCCACCTTGAAGCCGGGTCGCGAGAGCTTCAGCATCTTCTCGGGGGTCAAGGCGGCGGCATCGCGGACCAGTTCGTCGTCGATGGTGGTGTAATCCCACCAGTCGGGTGCGATGGATGATAGTTTTCGAGGCATGATATATCTATTCGGGGTGGATGAAACTCAAGTGGGTGCAGCAGACTGGGTAATTCCGGTCTTGAGAGCCGCGCGCAGGGGATCGGCCTCGGGTGAACAGAAACCGGCGTAAAGATGTCGGCGCCAGCCCTCGGCAAACTTGAAACACCTGGACATCCGACCGACTTCGAGTTTCAGGTTTTCCATGGTCGCCAAATAGCTATCCATGCCTTGCGACGTATCGAGCCATTCCTTCTGGCTGCGGTGCTCGGCCAGCGCCTGGCGTTGGGTGGCCAATTGATTTTCCACGTCCACATAGAACTCCGGATGCACGAGCTGTCCCAACGGATCGCGGTTCAAGTGGGGCTGGGAATGATAAATCGTCACCTCGCCATCTACAGCTTTCCGCTTGGGCGTGGTGACAAAGTTCGGCATGCCCCGGGAAAAGGCCGCAGTGACCACCAGTCGACACGTTTCCGTGTGGTCTTCCATATAGTCCACCGGGGGATGAGTCAGAATGATCTGTGGGGCCACGTCACGGATGACCGCAGCCAGTCGGCGCAGGGTTTTGAGTTCGTAAAGAATCTCCAGGTCATCGCACAAGGGTCCATGCCAATGGGCGCCCAGCGTCTTCGCCGCGCGTTTGGCCTCCGCCCCTCGGGCTACGCGGGTCTTGGCAGCATTCCACTCAGCACTGCCCAGGGACCCGGTGCTGAGGTTCATATAATGAAGCTCATAACCCACCTCCCCCAGGCGCAGGAGTGTGCCCGCCATCGTGAACTCGATGTCATCCGGATGCGCCGCAATCGCCAAGGCTCGTGGTTTCATGGCTGCCAGGGGGCGCTGACTACCAGCGAATAGAGGAGAGCTTGATCGGCTTGCCCCCTTGGCTGGCTGACTTGTCTGCCGCAAAAATCACTTGGTGCGTCTTGAGCGCGTCTTTCAAGCTGGTCAGCGGCATATCCTTCCCCTGTGTCAGTGCGGCAAAGAACGCCTCGAACTGCGTCTGGTACGGATGGTCCGCCACATCGCCTGAATCCGCGAGGCTTACGTTCAATTGGCTCCACGCTTTCTTGTTCAAGGAGGCAATCTTGTTCGTATGGATCTTATTATCGAGCATGCTGCCCTCACTTCCGACCAGATGGGTGTGGAAGTAATAGGGCTGGATGCAATCGATCACCGACGCGCATTTGCCCACCCGGCCGTCCTTGAAATGCAACAGTGTCACCGTGGTGGTGGGATATTCATACGCTGTGAAAACCGGGTTTTTGGAGCCAGTGTTGAGCGAGGTGACCGTTTCGACTTCCCCGTTCATGCATAGGAGCAGCATATCCATTGCGTGGCATCCTGCGGACAGCAGACTGCTCCCACCGCCGCGTTTCGTGGTGTTCCAACGGTATTGTCCGTACCAAGGCCCGATGCCGTGGAAATAGTCCACTTCGCCATAGTGAATCTCGCCCAGCAATCCTTGGTCGATGATGGATTTCGTGGCCAGGAACTGACCGCAATAGCGCACCTCGAAACAGACGCAGCCCTTGACCTTGGCTGTGTTCGCCGCCTTCTCAATGGCCAGGCAGTCTTTCCAGGAAAGCGCAATCGGCTTTTCCAGGATGATATGTTTGCCCGCCTCGGCAGCGGCTATCGCGTGCTTGGCGTGTTCCCACGGATAGCTCGTGATGTCGACCACTTCCAGGCCGGGATGGGCCAGGAATTCTTCCAGCTTCGTATAGCTCTTGATCGGGGAGCCATATTTGGCGCTGAGTTCCGCGTCGTTTTGGGGACGGGATGAGTAGAGGGCGGTGACCTGGGCGTGCCCGCTGTGGTTGATGGCTTGGATGTGGGCGGTGGCGGCCCATCCGAATCCGATGACCCCGACGTTGAACGATTTCATGATGGCAAAAACCTGGCCATCATTACGGGCGGACCGGGCCGATCATTCAATCAGATTGCGCCAGACAGCCGTATTTCGTCATTTGGGAGCAGCAACTTCCGGGGCAGGGGGCTGGGCCACCGCAGGTGTGGGCGGCGTCGGCGCTTCAACGCGGGGGGCATCCAGTTGTGCCAGCAGCTTGCCTGCGTCGGCGTGTCCTTGGGCTGCCGCCTCGTTCAGCAGCGTTCGCGCACGGTTTTCATCGATCTCCACTCCTCGTCCATCCAAATAGCGTTTGGCCAGATCGTATCGCGCATCCACGCTCCCGTGGTTGATCCGCTCCTGCAGGAATTCTGCGACTCGCTTGTCAACCTTGGCCGGGTCTTCCTTGGGACGAGCCCGCTCGGCGGCAATGATTCGGGCAATGGTCACCTGGCGATTGGACCAGTACGCCATTTGCTGTTGGCGAAAGGCGTCCTCCATTTTCGCCATCATCGCCGGATCAAACTGGGAGGGGGCTTGAGGAGAAAGCCGCGGGGTCATTGCCCCTTGGTTAGGCGAGGCCGCCTGGATCGATGTTCCGGCCGGAGGCAACGTAATGGGTCGATATGCCATCTGGGCTCGCAGTGGCTGTACTGCAATCGCCAAAAGAAATAGTGCCCACCATTTCATGAGGCTAAATGTCGGCAAGAATAGGGGTCTCGTCAACCCCCGATAAACCCCAATATTTAACGTTAACGAGAACGTGAATGCTTCGATTCTTGTGCTGGGATCGAAGGCGGTAAGAAAGCAATGGAACGACGTCGTCGGACAAACCCAGTGCGGGTCGCGAAGCCTTGATCGGTCGGGGCTCGCGACTGGATGGCCCCGTTCCGCCCGATTTTCTTGGGACTTGTGGCGAAGGGGGCTTTGTAACAAGCTGCCGGTTCTTACTCATGAGCGCCAAGACGCCTTATCCATGGCCGGGAGTGATCCGGCGATACGCGGAGTTCCTGCCGGTGACCGAGACGACACCCGTCGTAACGTTGCTGGAAGGGAATACTCCCTTGATTCCTGTACCCCAGTTTGTGGCGGCCATTGGAGGGCGTTTCGATCTATACGTGAAGTTTGAAGGATTGAATCCCACGTGTTCATTCAAGGATCGGGGGATGACCATGGCGATCACGGTTGCCAAAGAGCGGGGGGCCAAGGTGGTGGTATGTGCCAGCACGGGTAACACTTCCGCTTCGGCGGCCGCCTATGCCGCTCGCGCCGGTCTGAAGTGCGCGGTCTTATTGCCAAAGGGCAAGATTGCCTTGGGAAAAATGGCGCAGGCGCTGATGTATGGCGCCACCACGGTGGCCATTGACGGAAATTTTGACGACGCCCTGCGGATCGTTCGGGAATTGGGAGCGACCGGTAAAGTCGAGGTGGTAAATAGTATCAATCCGGTTCGCATCGAGGGGCAAAAAACGGCCGCCTTCGAGATTTGCGACGCCTTGGGCGATGCGCCCGATTTTCATTTTCTGCCGGTGGGCAACGCCGGGAATATCACGGCGTATTGGAAAGGGTTCACCGAATACGCCAATATCGGCCTCTCCGATACGCTGCCCAAAATGATGGGTTGGCAGGCTGCAGGCGCGGCTCCCATTGTTCTGGGGCACCCCGTGGAGCATCCAGAGACCGTGGCGACCGCTATCCGGATTGGTAATCCCGCCAGTTGGCAGGGGGCGGTAAACGCTGCCAAGGAATCGGGTGGAGCCATCCGCAGCGTGACCGACGCGGAAATCCTCCACGCCTACATGTTGTTGGCGCGGACGGAAGGAATCATGGTCGAGCCCGCCTCCGTGGCCGGGCTAGCAGGTCTTATCCAGGCGGTTCGCAATGAGGAGATTCCCGATGGCGCTCTCGTCACCGCCACCCTGACCGGGCACGGCCTCAAGGACCCCGACACCGCCATCCGCGAAGCCGGAGCAGAACCCATTTCCGCCCAGGCGACCCTGGAATCGGTATCGGCGGCGTTGGGGTTGTAGGGATTCGTTGGTCCAGCTGTTTCCGGTGCAAACCCTTGGCAACTTTCTTGCAATAACCACATAGATTCATCTTCCTGGCTGGGGCAACTTGCTTGCATAGGGGAAGCGCGATTTCGGTTGACGTCTGGAATTGTTGAATTGCACTGTCTCATCCACAAGATGAGGCTGTTTAGATATTTTCTGGTGTTCCTTTCGTTGTTCTGCGTCGTCATGTCGCGCGCGGGGAGCGCATTTGAAATCAAGCAATGGAACACCCGACTGCCCGCTCCGGCCGGAAATGCCATCAATGACGTCATTTTCGCCCATGGAAAATGGGTGGCGGTGGGGCAGGGTGGGACGATTCTTGTTTCGACGAATGCCTCGGACTGGTCGGTTATCACCACCAGCGCCGATGTGAACTATGAGACGGTGGCGGTAAACGAGGACCGCTGGGTCGTGATGGCCGATAGTGGCCGAGTGGCGGTTTCCTTCGATGCGTTGACTTGGGTGGATGTGCCCGCGATGGAGGGGCGGATGCCGTATGACAGTCATGCAACTATTACATTTGGAAAAGGTCGATTTGTGGGGTTCGCGAGGAGTTCCTCCGCTTCGAGTGACCAATTCCTGGAATCGGATGACGGATTCAATTGGAGTGGAAAATCTTCTGCCTCTTGGAACTTTGGCAAAATCTACTTCACGGGCTCCACATTTTACTCCAAGGCATCCGATTCAGTCTGGTACTCGAAGGATGGTGAAAACTGGAGTCTTTCCAGTAGTTCGATAGCGAGCCTAAGCCAGTCGGATCAAGGATTATTTACCTGCGGTTCTGACGGCTCCATATATCGGGAGGCGGGCGAGAATAAATGGGAATTGATCACCCGAGCCCCCCAGGCCTTCGACTCCTTTTGCGTGGGAAATGGATTAACGGTCGGTTTTACCGCCGACTCGGTCGTCGTTTCGAGCGGGCAACGCTGGTTGTTTGAGAAGTTTGCGCGTTATGGGGAGGCGAGGCTGCTCGAAGGTAATGGCGCCTTTGCCTTGTTGGAAGGCTACGCTTCGCCGCACTTGTCTCGAATGAGTGTCAGTTTCGACGGGTTTGACTGGCGTGTTACCGAAAACACCTTGGACACTCCTTTTATATCGATGGCGGTGGGCAACGAAACGATCGTGGCGCTCACGGCAACACAAATATGGAGATCAACAAATGCCGTGGATTGGGTGGTGAGTCCAGATTCAGAAAGGGTTCATGGCAATGGGTTCGTGGGTGACTTGGTTTGGGGAAATGGCCTGTTTGCGATGTCTTTAAACAATTCGTTCACCGGTTCGGCGCATTGGGTTTTTTCGTCCGACGGGTTATCTTGGACCAATGGTGCCGTGGACGCTCCCAGAGGATCGCTGTCGTTCATTCGAGGGGAATTTGTCGTCGCCGAACAGGTGGATAACGGTACTGTTCTCTGGTTTTCAAAGACCGGGGTGCGTTGGACTCCCGTCGAGGTCCGTGGTTGGCAGTTGAGTCAATTTGTCAGCGTGGGTGATTTGATCTTCGGCCTGGGATATCTTCAGACCGACCAAGGCGGCAAACTGTCCTGGCTTTCTTCCAATGATTGGAAATCGTGGAACGACGAGGTATTGCCAAAGTCATTCCCAACTTCCAGTGCGGCAGGCAGTGCTGATCGTATCGTATTCGTGACGCCCGATAAGATCATTACCCGCCCACTAAGCGGCCTATACACCAGCGTCAACAATAGGTGGCAGTTCTCCTCGGTAAATTATTGCCTGGGGCAGTTTGTTGCCGTCGGGTCGAGTAACGTGCCATTCAGTTCAACTGATGGCAGGGAGTGGCGTCCCTTTGCCACGAGCCCTCGATTTGGTACCTTGCCGTCGTTTGCGGGTTACCACGACACGATTTTGGCCATTGCTGATAAGTCCTTGTTTCAGACGGGCCCCATCGCCCAATCACCTCCGTTTTTCCGACTCAATCCACGCAGCCTCGAGGGTGAAGCAGGGGACAAGTATACGATTGAGGTAAACGCGTCCGGATCCGGGGCGTTATCCTATCAGTGGTATCGGGACGGTATCTTGCTCGAATCACAAACGAACCGCGTTGTTGAGGCGGATTTGGCTTCTGGGGACACCAATCACTACTTCCGCGCCGAGGTTCGCAGTGAATTTGGATCAACGTTTTCCGACTTCGCCACCGTGAGCTTGGTGACGCCGAGTATCGGTATTCGCTTTGGCGATTATGCCACACTGACCATCGACGGGGTAGTAGGGAGGCGCTACCTGTTGTACTCTTCCGAATCGCTGGGACTGGGCGTTGAATGGTTCCCACTGAACTTCTTTGAGATTGGCGCAAAACCCTCCGAGTGGATCGACGGCGTCTCGGTATTAAGGCCCAAACGATATTATCGTATACAGCGGGTGGAATGAGTCTTGGGGTGAGTTTGCCCGATCGGCAATAACAGCCCGGCATGTTTGAGGAGCCGTCGGGAGGAATCTCAGGGTGAATCTATTGCCAGGCTGGCGCCTTCGGCAAAAGCGGCACCATATTTTATTTCCGAAACACTTTCCAGACTTTGGCCAGTGCGGAGCCAACGGACGTCATGCTCGACAGTTTGCCCCATAGGGTACTCTCCTGTTGCGATTCGCGCATGCTCTTGAAGGCGTTAACGATGGATCCTGCCTGGCGTCCCAGTTCAATGCCTTGGTCCACGAGATCTGCGGTGGGGCGCAGCTTCTCCAATTCGGAGGCCAAGTTGACCCGGTTGCGGCAGCTTTCGAGCAGTAACCGTTGTCGGTTGAGCTCTCGGATTAGGGCAGGTTGCGCCTTAGGCATTCGCGGTCCTTCTCCAATTCACCCAAGGTGTCGCTGAGAGCGGTACGCTGGGCGAGCCGCCGTCGGAGCGAGATCCAGGCCCAAATGGCTCCCACCGAATAAAGCGCGCTGAGTACCCCGAGCGCGATGGTCCGCCCGCCCTCCCAGAACGCTGCCACAATCATAAAGGTGATGAGCGTCAGTGCCATCATGGCAAAGGCACTGAGCGCCGCGCTCCAGAGGATCATTTCAACGAGGCGGCGCTTCTCCTCGTGCATGTCGTTGGCCAGCAACTCGACGCGGTTTTGGGCCGTGGCGAGAAGGGTGTCGCCGATTCGTCCGATCGTGTTGAAAACGCCCTCAGATTTTGCGGGGTCGCTCATGCTCTATCGGCG
>DATJII010000247.1:0-19296 GCA_035493435.1 Candidatus Limnocylindria bacterium
TGCTCCGGACTGTATTTTTGCGCCGGCTGAGGCCGGCTGTTGTCCACCATCCGCACCACCCGGATCGAATCCCGGTGGACGTCCAGGCCCAGCTTGACGATCTCGTACTTCTTCCCAACCGGCGTTGCCGCTGCGGAAGTCCTGGAGCCTTGCTTTGTTGCCTTTTTTGCCTTATTCGTCGCCTGTTTGTTATTCATATCGTTGGCAGGTTTAGCGCCAATCGCGCTTGCCTGCCAACACTCATGTCAACTCCACGACGCTTCGCGTCGTTCCCGGCCAAAACGGATGCCCCTGCACGCCTACGATTCTAATTTTATAGCACCCACCCCGTCTCCACAATTCACTTGGGCTTGATGTGCAATAGGTTCAACTGGGTCCGAACCTGTTGCAGAATCGTATCCTTATTATGGGCAGCCTTCTTGAGGACCTGGCTTACGTGGCCATTGAGGCGGTCCCGATCATCTTCGGTGAGATCCTTGGCAGTCAGGACAATTACCGGAGTATGGGTAAACCGTTCATCCTTGCGGAACTGGGTCAGGAATTCGAACCCGTCCATCTCGGGCATCATCAAATCCAGCAACACCAAACCTGGCCGATCGGCCTTCACCATCTCCAAGGCTTCGCGCCCATTGCAGGCGGAGATGACTTTCCATCCTTCCTTATGCAGGGATCGTTCCAGCAATTCGCGCGTACCGGCGTCGTCCTCCACCACCAATACCGGATGCGCGGCGTGCGCCGGACGGAGGCGTGCCAACAGGGAAGAAAGCCGGCTCCAATCAACGGGCTTCGAAAGATAATCGAACACTCCCAGGGCCAATCCCATTTCACGACTGTCCGTAATGGTTACCAGAATCAGCGGAATCTGCGCCGTCTTCGGGTCACTCTTTAGGGCCGTGATGACCGACCAGCCATCCATGCCCGGCATCATGACATCAGTGGTGATCGCCACGGGATTGCAGGTTCGGGCCAGCTCTAGTCCGTCGGCGCCGTTGTTGGCCGTCCTTACGGAGAACCCCTCCTTGGTGAGGAAACGATCCATCAATTCGAGAACGGATTCATCATCGTCAATCACGATGACCACTGGTTTGTCCGTTTCCGTGCTCGCCACTTGGGCGGGCTTGGCGGTCATGGTGGTATTGCCGGGGGCCGCTTCCGGCGCGTTGGCCGGCAAGGCAATGGAGAACGTCGAACCCTGTCCAAGGGTGCTGGTAACCGTTATATCGCCACCCAACATCTGGCAGAACTTGCGGCTGATCGCCAGCCCCAGGCCCGTGCCCCCGTATTTGCGGGTGGTGGAGGCGTCGGCCTGGCTGAAGGACTTGAACAGCTTGCCCAGTTGCTCCTCCGTCATGCCAATGCCGCTGTCTTGAACATCAAAATAAAGCCAAGGATCGCCATTCTGCATCTGGCGGGTGACGGTCAATTTGATCAGACCCGCCTCGGTGAACTTACTGGCGTTGCTGAGGAGATTGAAGAGTGCCTGGCGAATCTTGGTGAGATCGCTGTTCATCTTGTCCAGGCCCGGTTCCAGCACCAGTTCCAGGCGATTGTTATTCTTCGCGACCAACGGCTGGATGGTCGATTGCACCTCGTGGACCATCGTTGAGACATCAAATATCTCGCGATACACCGTCATCTTGCCCGCTTCGATCTTGGAGAGGTCCAAGACGTCATTGATCAGCGAGAGCAGGTGTTTGCCTGCGGAATGGATTTTCTTGAGATCGGGCACCAACTCTTCAGAACCCATATCCTCCGCTTCTTCCACGAGCATTTCGCTATACCCGATGATGGCATTCATCGGTGTTCGCAATTCGTGGCTCATATTGGCGAGGAACGCGCTCTTGGTTCGATTCGCCGATTCCGCGTCTTCCCGCGCCTGCAACGCCTCAGCCTCGTGGAGTTGCGAAAGCACCAGGGTCGACGTGAGGCGATTGGCAAACTGATACGAAACATAGAGGCCAATGCAGGCCACCAGGGCGATCAGGCCCAGCACCTTCCAGACCAGATGGAAGGTCTTGACGTGCAGGTCGTGGACATAAATAGCCGTGACAATGGTGAATCCCCATTTCTCGAATTGCACGAAGCGGACGCGATAACCCTCCGATTCAAAGGAACTGCCATGCCTTTCGGAATTGAACTTGGCCAGCAGGTCCTTGAAAATCTCCGCTGGCACATGTGCCGATTGGAAGAGCGCCTGGCCCCTTGGATCGATGAGCCCGACAAAGCCCCGGTCCAGGATGCGCACCTGCTGAATTTGCTGATGCAGGATTTCCAACGTTTCGATCGGATAACCGGTGTACCAAATACCAATGACCTCACCCTGAGGCGATTTCATGGGGTCATAGGCGGTGAAATAGGACTTGCCCAGGATATCGACCACGCCCACAAACCGTTTCCCTTCGCGAATGGAGCGGATCGCCCGGCCATTGGGATCCAATATGGTTCCGACCGCGCGGGAGCCGTCCGGCTTCTTCACGTTCGTCGCGAGGCGGATGAAATTAGTACCGTACTTGACGAACAAGCTGGCGGTTCCGCCCATCAATTCCTTGACGTGATCCACCACATCGAAATGGCCCGCCACAGGCGTGTCGCCGAAATAGAGGGCGGGCACCATATTGGTAGTGAGGACGACCTGCCCGTTGACGTTTGGTGCGCCAAGTTTGGCCGTTTCGACTTCCAGGACGCGCAAGGACGAGAGGGTAAGCGCTTCATACGCCACCTCCGCCGTGATCAAGTGTTCCTTGACGCTGTCGAGGGTGGCTTGCGTCGTGGCTTGGGCTGACCGATTGACCTCGGCCCGCAGGCTGGAATAAGCCAGCACTCCGGCCAGCACCAGCAAGCCACAGACGATACAGAACCACAGCAGCATCTGGCGGCGGACGGGGCGCGCCAGCGCCTTGGCATCGATTTCAGACATAGGCCCGTTTCAACATTTCGGCGACCGTGGCGTCGAGTTGTTCCCGACGTCGCACGTCCTCAAATCGTTTAAGCAAATCTTCCGGCCGGACTCGCGCCCGCTCGGCACCTTGCAGGTCATGCAATACCTGGCCCCGGTGCATCATGACGATGCGGTCGCCCAGGTTGACCGCCTGCTGCATGGAGTGGGTCACCATCAGTGTCGTCAGCTTGTCTCGCGTGATGATATCGTGAGTGAGGCGTATAACCTGATCGGCACTCTTGGGATCCAACGCGGCGGTGTGCTCGTCCAGCAGCAGCAATTCGGGCTTCAACCACGACGCCATCAACAGCGTGAGCGCCTGTCGTTGCCCGCCGGATAGACTGCCAATAGCGTTGTCCAGGCGATTCTCCAGGCCCATATTAAGCGTGCGTACCCGGTCCCGGAGTTCTCCAATCAATTTCGCTTTCAAGGCCCAACCAAGTCCACGCGGCTGGCCGCGCTTGGCCGCGAGCGCCATATTCTCGGCGATCGACATCGTGGGAGCGGTGCCGCTGAAGGGATTCTGGAAAACCCGGCCGATCAGACTGGCCCGTTGGTGCTCGGACCACCGGGTTATATTCTTCCCCGCGAGGGAAAGGGTCCCGGTATCCACCAGAAACGTGCCTGCCACCGCGTTGAGCAGGGTTGATTTTCCCGATCCGTTGGTCCCGATGATAATCAGAAACGAACCGGGTTCGAGCCGCAAGGTCACCCCCCGCAAGGCCCGAACCTCGTTCGGCGTCCCGGGATGAAACGTTTTGAAAATGTTGGCGATGTCGAGCATGTCAGGCGGCGGCGGGCGGGTTGGCGACAGGACGGGATTTCAGCTTGCGCATGACATTCGGCGCAATAAGAGCCACAAAAACAAATCCGGCGGTGATGAGTTTCAGGTCATTGGGATTCAATCCCCAACGCAGGGCAATCGCCACCAATAAGCGGAAGAGTACCGACCCCATGACGGCGCCCGTGATGAGCAGCCCAATGCTGCTGGTGCCCACCAGAGCCTCCCCGATGATCACGCTGGCCAGGCCCCAGACCACCATGCCGATTCCCATCTGCACGTCGGCAAAGCCTTGGTATTGCGCCAGCAATGATCCGGCAAGCGCTATCAAGCCGTTCGAAAGGGCCAGGCCCAGGATCAGGATGAAGTCCACGCTGACCCCGAGTGCACGAATCATTTGCGGGTTATCACCGGTGGCGCGCATCGCGGTTCCCAGGTTCGTACGGAAGAAGAGATACAACGTCGTGCCCACCAGCACCACAAAGCCCAGGACGCCGGAGAGCATCGCCGCATCGCGTACGCCCACCGCCCAGCCGAATATATTCAGATCCTGGTCGCCGCGGAACAGTTTGCCGCCCAACCATTCGGCCTGGCTGGCCAGGGTGGCTTCATTGAGCAGCGGGACGTTGCTCTTTCCCATGACATGGAGATTCACCGAGTAGAGCGCGGTCATGACCAGGATGCCGCTGAGCAATCCATTGATCTTAAACTTCGTGTGCAGGATGCCCGTGGTCGCTCCTGCCAACGCTCCCGCGCCAAAGCCCGCCAAGGTGGCGACGATGGGGGAGTAATGATGCACCAGCAAGGTGGCAGAAACCGACGCACCCAGCGTGACCGAGCCGTCCGCCGTGATGTCGGGGAAATTGAAGATGCGAAAACTGAGGTAAACGCCCAAGGCCAGCAGGGCGAGTATCAGTCCGATCGTGGTGGCTCCGAGAAAAAGTGTCATGGCAGTTGGCTTAGACCTTGGGGTTTGGGGGTGACGATTTTAACGGCCCCACCCAGCACGCGCCGCGCATCAGGTCGGTTTGCCCCACCCCTTCGAATTCCCGCTCGTCCGCGAGTAAATGGGTGACTGTTTGCGCGGATTCCGTCGCCAGCAAATTGGCCACGGCGTCCTTCAATTCCAGGGTGCCTTTGGGGAGGGGACGATACGGGAAGACTGCGGCGTGAAAATGCCCCTGAATCGTTGAGCCAGGTCCCATGGATCGCAAGAAGCCAGCCTTGTCGGGAGCTGGTTTTCGTTCGGCGAAACCAACGATCAATACCATGTTCCGTTCGTCACTGCGTTCCGTGGTGAATGACAGCCATTGCCTTATATCCGGGAACTTCCAAGGCGAAGCCCCCGCAGCAAACGCCGGGGATTTCTGCAAAGTCGCACCGACCACCCCGGCGCTCTCTGCCAGAATCACAAACCCGGCTGCCTCACTTTGGGATAGGGTGAGCGCGGACTCGATGAGTTCGCTCATGCCGACCACGGCACGAGACGCCTTGCTGGCTTCAAAACGCAGGAGTTGGGCAAATCCGCCGACAGCCGACAGGCCATAGAGCACGTTCACTTCGGGGACTAATTGCCCCTGCGTGACCTGATAGTCCGGAACGCTGCTGCCATCGGTGGGCAACGCCAAAGCTGATCCGGCGACGGCGAGAAACTCACCAAACCGGGATCGGCAATCCTCAAAACCTTGACCAAACGCGCCCAACCCCACGCCGATGACCTCGTCCGAAAAGCGCAGTTTCCGGCAATCGGCCGCCTCCAAGGCACCCGTGCCAAATTTCTCCGGCTGACCTTGCGCCGCATACTCCAATGTAGCTCCCGGACGTTGATCATAGATCTCGAAAACGGTCCCACCGCGCTCTACCTGGCGCGGTCCCACAGGCTTGGCTACTGCCGCCACAGGCTCGGGCTTGAACAGCAGCATCTCGGCGATGCCAGAGAGTTTCAGCACTGCGAGCACTCCCTCCGTAACTTGTGTCACCCGGAGGCTGCCCTTGGCCGCCTTGAGCTGCTTATAATACTTAAGCAAGACGCGTATCCCCGCCGAACTGAGATAGTCCACGCGGGCCATGTTCAATTGGATCTGGTGGTGTCCACCGCGGACACAGGTCTCCACCGTGTTGCCCACGTGGTCGGACCAGTTCGCGTCCATGCGGCCAGAGAGTTCCAGCTCCAGGTGGCCGCCGCGTTGATGTTGGGTGATTTCCATGGGATAGATCCGGATCAGCGCACGATTTCACCCTTGGCCAGCACGTCCGGGGGTATCACGATCCCGAACTGGGCCGCGGCGGTGGGATTGAAAGTATATTTAATTTGTTCCACCAGTTTGAAGGGAATGCGCGCCGGGTCTTCCCCCCGCAGCACCCGGGCGGCCATTTCCGCGGAGACGACGCCACCGTCAAAGTAATCACGGGAAACCGTCATGAAGGCCCCACTCTTGGCCTGGCCGGCGGCAAATCCCATCAGGGGAATGCGGGCCCGCTTGGCTGCCTGGACCACGCTCGCGAAACTCGCACCCGTGGTGTTGTCGGAGATCTGGCAGAAGACATCGATATTGCGCCCGCATAAGGCCAATGCCGCGTCGGACACCTCGCTGCTGGTGCTCACCCCGACCAATTCAACCTCCAATCCCACCGCCTTGGCGGCGATGAGCAACTGATCCTTATAAAAAACGGAATTGACCTCCGCGGGCACATAGAGTGTGCCGATGCGCTTGGTCCTGGGCAGGCACCTGAGCAGCGCCGCCAGCCCTTCCTCGTGCGGCGCGGGTATATAAGAACCCGTGACGAACGGCAGGTGGTCGTCGTCGCTTTTGCCAGCACCCGCCAATATGGGATTGGCAATGAGCGTGAAAATCAAGGGTTTGCCCTGCCCACGCCGGAGTGCTCCCTGCAGTGCGGGGGTAGCGGAGGCGAGCATGAGGTCCACCCGCTCGCTGACCGAGGCATCCACGATGGTGTTCAGCGTCGCCATGTCGCCCTGGGCATTGCGAACACGCAGGTCGATATCCTTGCCGATTTCCAATCCAACCTTTTTGAATCCCGCCAGCACGCCCTCGCGTGCTATTTCGACATTCGGCGTTTCCAGGTACTCGATCAGGTCCACTCGCATTTTCCGGGAAAGGGGCTTGAAGGGACCTCCTGAAGTTGAAGTGGTCTTCGCTGACTTGGCCTGCTCCTTGGCTGCCTGATCAATAACGTCTACCGGGAACTTCAATCCAAGTTTCTGGGCTAGGTCCAAATCGAGCCAGAGGGCTTTCTCGGCCACGTTTTCCATCGGGATGGAGCCAGGACTCTCACCGAGTAATACCCGGGCTATCGATTTCGCGGCCGCATAACCCGGCCGATAGAAGCCCAGTCCCACACAAGCCACCGCTCCACGTTTCGCGGCGTCGGGATCGTCCACGAACAAGGGAATCTTCGCGTCGCGGGTCGACTTGACTACCGCGTCGAAGCCCTGGGTTACAGTATTGTCGCCCTGGATATAAACCGCCTCCACTTTGCGGCTCACCAAAGCTTGGGCGGCCTGCAAGACCTCGCTGGAACTGGCGACGGTCACTTCGTCCAACTTGATCCCCGCCTTGGCGAAAAGTTCCCGCGCCACCTCCACTACTTTCACGGAGTTCGCCTCGGCCGCGTTGTAGATGGTCCCTACAGTCTTGGTCTGGGGCATCGTGCGGTGGATCAGGTCGACCATATCCTGCACCGGCGGGAAGGAGCCGACGCCGGTGACGAAAGGGAGATGGTTGGTAAATGACTTGCCAGCACCAGCGGCCACCGGATCGGAGCAATAAGTAAAAACCACCGGCTTGTGCTTCACGAACCCACACGCCCCGCTGATGACCGGCGTGGTCATGGGGAGGACGAGATCGACGTCCGAGCCATCGAAATTCTGCAACATCGATGGGATGTTGACGATTTCACCCTGGGCATGGCTTCGTCGCACTTCCAGGTTCTTGCCTTCTTCGAAGCCCAGTTCCTTCAAGCCGTCAAAAATCCCCTTCATGCAAATCTCCGCGCCCGGTTCGGGAGCGAAGAAAGCGAGGCCAATCTTATAAGTGCGACCGGGCGCGGGACGGCTGATCTTGGGCGCCATCACCGTCATATTGGGCAGGTTGGTGGACGTGGCGGTGATCCAGCCCCCGGCACGTTGACGCAGGGCGGGCGAGATGGTCCAAGTGTCCCGCAATCCCGCCAGCACGGTGTCGTTGATCAGGAACATCTCGGGCACATAATTCTCGACGGGCACGTCGGCCGGATTCTTCCCATCCAGGACGTCCGCGGCCAATAGGCCCACCGTGCGCCCCACTTCCACGTAGTCGGCACCCAAATCAAACAAGGCGCCCTTGCGAACATTGGGCGGCATCACGGTAAACACCGGGATCTTGGCCCGACGCGCCACACTGATGATCGTATCGGTGGCCAGCGAAATAGTAACGTCACCGCTGATCCAAATCGCCTCCACGTTGCGGGGTATAAGGGAATTCACCGCCTCCAGCGCCGCCGTGCTGTTTTCGGCGTTGGCCTCAACCAGGTCGATGCCCATCTCGGCGCATACTGCCCGGGCAATCTTGGTCTGCGCCTGCGAATTGGCTTCCGCCGGATTCCAAACCAACCCGACTGTCTTCAGGCTGGGCCGCATCTCTCTCGCGGTCTTAAAAGAATTGGCCACCGGTTGCATGCAACCGTAGCCGGTCATATAAGGAGGGTGAATTGCGTGATTCGTGCGTTCAATTCCCACGCCGGCCCCGTACGGGTCGGACGCCAATCCGAAGACATGGGGCGTATGCCGTCCGGTCTTGTTCGCATTGGCGACGGTCTGCAAGGAGGTCGTGCTGACGCTGACAATCAGGTCATATCCTCCGCTCGTCACTTCCTTGGCAATCGTGTTGGCGGTGCCGATATCCGCTTCGGCGTTATACCGCTTGAGTTCAATCTTGCCGCCGTCGGTATAGCCCCGCGACGCCAGGGCCTCGATAACTCCGTTGACGCCCTGTTCCAAGGCCGGGATCGAGGCATGTTCGACCAACGCGACCCGGTAAACCTTCTGGTTACCGCCACCGCCGATCAATGACTGGGCAACCCGGTTGCGTGACCCGCGATCGGTGTACAAAAGTACACCCGCCGCGAGTGCGATCAGGAAAACACCCAACGCGAGACGCTTGATGGTATCGAACATGCCGTGAATGGAGAGGGACTCATCCGACTGTGCCAGCGGCGCGCCCCGACCGCTATCCGGTCTCTGCCGCCCCGGCAAACTACTGCTGGTAGGACTTCTGGCGCACCGTCAGGTAAGCGTCGAGCTCGGCGTTGTTCTTGAAGATCTTAACGTCCGGCAGGCTGCCCATGATCAGGAAGACTTCCTTGATCTGGGGCTGCAGATTGACGAACGAAACGTGTCCGCCATGGGCCTTTTGCTGCTTCTGCGCCACGAAAAACTGGCGGATGCCCGCGCTGGTGACATAGGCCAGCTGAGCCAGGTCGAATATCAAGTGCGACGGCTTGCTCGCCAGCGTGGGGACCAACCTGGCTTCAAAGGTTGCAACGGTCGAGTTATCGAGGTTGCCTTCCAGCGTTAACGTCACGTCTTGTCCACCGCTGGGGTTGGGGTTGAGTTTGGTGGTGATCGAGAGTGGCATGGCTTGGTTCTTTCGTTATCGAATTACTTGGTGTCGGAGAGTTTTCCGGTTCAGGCCCACAAAGGGCGATTTTAATCAGACTAAGCAGGTAAAAGTTGGTTCAACTTGACGATCGAGACGCGGTTCTTGCCGTCGATCCTTTCGTAACGCATGTCGTTGGACATCTTTCGCAGGAGGTGGATGCCCAAGCCGCCTATCGGTCGCTCCTCGATCGGCAGGGTGGTATCCGGCTCCGGCAAGTCCAAAGGATTGAAAGCATGCCCATCGTCGCTGATGACCAAGGTCATCCCGGTTTCGGAAAGAGTGATTCCCACTTCGATGTAATGGCGGGTCGAGTCATCGTAACCGTATTTAATGCAATTGGTTGCGAGTTCTTCAATCGCCAGGTTTGCCAGGTAGACCGCCGCCGGTGAAGCGTCCCGTTCTTCCAGCCATTGGGTCGCGGATTCGTTGGCCGCAGGTATCGCGTCAAACGTGTTCTCGATTCGCAATGACAAGTGTTGGTCCATGCCGCCTCAAAACTGGACACGCACGATGGAAAAATCGTCATCCAGGGGTCCGTCACCGTGGCACGATTTTACCCATTCGAGCAGTTTCGCCAAGCCCTCCGGCTGCGGGCCGTTCTCCATCATGAAACGCTCGAACTCGTCGAACTCCATCATGCGGCCATCGGCCAGCCGGATCTCGTAGCAGCCGTCACACAAGACGAGCAATAACGCGCCCGGCGGTACATAGCAGGATTGCGAGCCGTAAATCTCGCCTTCAAGGCCACCAACAATCAAGCCCGGTGAACGCAAACGTGTGCTGGAAATCGCTCCGTTGGCGTCCCGATTGAGCAAAAGAGCCGGCGGATGACCGCCACTCGCGTGGCGCAACATACGCGTCGGTGCATGGTACACGCCGTACCACAGCGTGAAGTACATGTTGTTCTGCTTCTCCATCGGGAACGCGTTGTTCAACGCGGTGATGACCGCCCCGGGATCGCGAAAATCGGTGTTGGCCAACGATCCGGAACGAATCACGTTGATCGCCGCCACGGAAAGCAGCGAAGCCCCCACGCCATGCCCGCAGACGTCCAGCAGATAAATGGCAAAATGGTCCTGATCAATCCAATGGTAGCCAAACGCGTCACCACCCAGCTCCGTAGACGGCATGTACTGCCAATCCACTGGCAAGGGCGCCAGGCTGGGTTCGGGGAAAATAGACCTGACATAATGCCCCGCCTCGGCCAATTCATCCGACAACCGGTGCTGGGTTTCCTCAATAGTACGCAGATGCTGGCGCTCCAAGTCCCGTAGCGCTTTCTTTTCCAGACAGGCGCTAAGCCGAGCCCTCAAAAGGGTGGCATTAAACGGCTTGGGGAGAAAATCTTCCGCTCCAGCCTCGATGCAACTGATGACGCTGTCCAGTTGATCCAAGGCCGAGATCATGATCACGGGGATATGCCGGGTTTGCGGATCGGCCTTCATGGTCTGCAAGACGGTGTAACCGTCCATTTCCGGCATCAGGATGTCGAGCAGCACCAAGTCGTAGTTCCGTGTCCGGACCAGTTCCAACGCTTCCCGGCCATTCACCGCCGTTTCCACCTCCAAGCCATGGCGCTTGAGGCGACGAGAGAGAACGTCCCGGTTTTCCTCCACGTCATCCACCGCGAGGACCCGCCCTGAAAGCGACAGGATTTTTTCCCCGCCTTCATACTGGGCGGCAAGCGAGCGATTGACCGTGGCATCCAAGTGCGACGCACTCAGCGCCGGAGTCAAAGTCACGCCGGACAGCGCCGTCGGATTGAGCTGGGTGTTGACCAACCCCAGCAAAGTGCGCGCGGCGGATTGAATCTTCTGCAAGTCTGGGACAATCCCGTCCTGACCGCTCGCTTCCGCGTCCTCCTGCAGCATCTCGCTGTAGCCGATGATCTGGTTGATGGGCGTGCGCAGATCGTGCCGCAGGTGGGCCAATTTCTCAATCGTGTCCACCCCTTCGCTGGAGGTATCGGGAATAACCACTTCTGGGGATGAAGTCGCGCTCACGGCGTTTTCTTCTTCTCAAGTTGCGCGGTGATCTTCTCCATCAACCGGGCCAATTCGATGGGCTTGGTATCGTAATCGTCGCAGCCCGCCTCCATGCACTTCTCGCGATCGCCGGCCATGGCGTGGGCCGTCAGGCCGATAACCGGGATGCCCCGAGTCGCTTCAGCGTCCTTCAGGGTGCGGGTGGCAGTCCACCCATCCATGACTGGCAGGCTCATGTCCATCAGGATCAAGTCTGGATTCTCCGTTTGCGCCATGGAAACGCCTTGGGCGCCGTCTACGGCCATTACGATTTGAAAGCCACGACGTTCCAGCCTCCGCGACAACATGTCGCGGTTCATCTCGTTGTCTTCGACCAATAAGATTTTTTGCACAATGGAATCGACCCCAAGTTTTGTCGCCAGCCAGTCCGCCGAATCAGACGATGATGAAACCCAAAGGTATCCGGCGTGTTTCCATTTCTTTTCCGACCGGTTGAACCAACTCCGCCCCCTCCAACCCAGCAAATGACAACTGCCGCAACCAACCCATTGACCACCCGCGTCGACTTTCTCGTAAAAAAGGGGGCGAGCAAGTCCAACAGCATACTAAGAACAAGGGGGCTACCAGCCCATGGCACTACTTTCAAGCCGCAATTCTCTGTCCGGCCTCGGTTTCGACGGCCACCCACGATGCGGCAGGCCACGCCCCAAGGACAATCACGAATTCTCGGGGAGGTAGATACCACAATCCCCGTGGCCTCCAACTAAGCTCGTTGGTGAGGCGGCAGACCGAATCACCCACTGATCCACGCTTTTCCAGACCATAGTTGAGTTTCTTGTTTTCCCATGCGACGATAGTTTTGCCCTATGGAAATGCATCAACTTCGCTACGTGGCCGCCGTGGCCCGCACGGGCAATTTCTCGCGCGCTGCGGAGCAATGCCACGTGGCACAACCCTCTCTCAGCCAGCAAATCCACAAGCTGGAGGAAGAGTTGGGGGAACGATTATTCGATCGGATGCGTCGCAACGCCAAGTTGACCCCAGCTGGGGAAGCGTTCCTACCCAGGGCGCTGAGGATCCTCGCGGAGGTGGATGCCGCGCTGCGCGAAGCCCAAGAGACCCAGGAACTGTCCCGCGGGCAAATCACGCTGGGAGCCTTGCCCACCATCGCCCCATACCTCCTTGGCAATACTCTGGCCCAATTCGGCAAGCGATTTCCCAATATCCAGGTCACCGTCCAAGAAGACACCACCGCGCAACTCCTGAAACTCCTGGAGGCCTGTGAGCTTGATTTCGCAATCACCAGCCTGCCCATCAACAACGATCGTTTTGAAACCCGGCTGCTTTTCACTGAGGAATTGCTCCTGGCGATTCCCCTCCGTCATCCGCTGGCCTCCCAGCGCACCATCCGCATCGCGGACGTGGAACACGAAAAGTTCATCATTTTGAAGGAAGGCCATTGCTTGGGAGACCAGGTCCTCCGCTTCTGCAGCCGCAACGACTCAAACCCGCAGATCAGTTGCCGCAGCGCGCAAATTGAGACGATCAAGGCCCTGGTCCACTCGGGGCTGGGCATCTCATTGATCCCCCGCATGGCAGTGCCCGCAGGCAGTGGCAAACAAATCCGATTCCGCTCGTTCGCCCCGCCCAGGCCCGAGCGCGCCGTGGCCGCCGTCTGGCTCCAAAATCGCCCACCCAGTCGGGCCGCGCGCGAGTTGCTCGGCTTGCTTCCCCAAAAAAGCCTTCCCACAAAAATAGATCAAGAAGTCCGTTGACCCCTCTCTCAATTCACCCTTAAACAACTAAATACAGATGAAACACGTCCCGATACCCATCCTCATCGCCGGTCTACTGGCACTTGCCGGTTGCGCTCACAACGTGGAATACGCCGGTCACTCGGCGCCGCCAGCGAGCCAAACACGCGAATCGCAATCCGCAGCCACGCCAGCCACCGCCTTGGCCGCACTCAAGGCAGGGAATGCCAGGTTTGTCTCAGGACAATCCCTTCACCGCGATTTCCTCGCCCAGGTAAAACAAACGAGCACCGGACAATTCCCGTTTGCGTCCATCGTGAGTTGCATGGACTCCCGCACCTCGTCAGAGCTCGTCTTCGACCAGGGCCTGGGCGATATATTTAATGTCCGGGTGGCCGGCAATATAGTGAACAGCGATATCCTGGGCAGCCTGGAATATGGTTCCAAAGTGGCCGGATCGAAGCTGATTGCCGTAGTCGGCCATACCAAGTGCGGCGCCGTCGGCGGCGCCTGCGACAATGTGAAACTGGGCAACCTCACCGGGCTCGTCCAGCAGATCCGCCCGGCTGTCGAGCAAACACCGCCCGCCAATGGGGAACATACCTCCGGCCACGACTATACCTATGTAAACCGCGTGGCCGAAACCAACGTCCGGCTCACGCTGCAAGCCATCCGCGAGCGCAGCCCGGTTCTACGCGAACTGATCGACAGCGGAAAAGTCGGACTGGTGGGCGGCATTTACGACGTGACCACCGGAACGGTTCATTTCCTGGACTAAGGGGGACTTTGATGGGCAAGCCTCTGTCAAAAGTAGGCCTGGCTATTAAGCTGGCGAATCCCGCAACACGGGCTTCGCTGGCGAACTGTAACTTTATTAGAACGAAATCTAGCGGACTCCGGGAGCATCTGCTCAGCCCACCGCAAGTCTGGGAAACGACGTGCCCTCAGGCAGGACGATTCCAAATTCCCGCGAGAGGGTGTCGAGCAGTGCCGCGTCATCGGGTAGAGCTGTGGCGGTCCGCCCTTCCGGGCGGCAGATGATGAAATCGCGGTTTTTGAGAATGCGCCGGGTATCCAACGAAGCGCGCTGAGCGGTGACGGTCAGGACGAAGCGGGACTCGGGGTGGGTGGAAGTCATATAATTGGCCATCTCGTAGTCCTCGGGCAACTGGGGCTCCAGGCTGAAGACGTACTGGTCCTGCCAGGCCCCTTCGATCAGGGATTCCAAAACCCAATGCTCGCCTTCCCGTTTCATCCGGAATTGCCACACCCCTTGCCGGACAAGTTCGCCCGTGCGCAAAGGCATCGGGTACACCACACCCCACCAACCGAAACCCACGTCGGCCATCCACGATTCCCCACCGGCCTCTACTTTTAATACCATATGGGTGCGGGGCAGCGTCCGTGTGGCACCCATGCGAACCCGAGCCGCGAGCCGGGTGACCTTAAATCCCAACGATTCCAGGACCGCGGCAAACAGGGAGTTCTGCTCAAAGCAATATCCGCCACGGCGGGCTTGGACAATTTTGGCCTGCACGCTCGCCAGGTCGATGCGTATGCCTTTGCCGAGATAGACATCGAGGTTTTCGAACGGGACACTCGTGACGTGCGCGTGATGAAGCGCGAACAAAACCTCGGCGGTGGGCGACAGGTCCCCGCTATAACCAATTCGCGCGAGGTAAGCCCGTACGTCCAGCGGCATATTCAATTCGACCGACATGGCTCCCATGATAGCAAAAGTGCTCCGTCCGCAAAATCTTTCCCAGAGCCCGCCTTAAGAGCGGCTCTAAAGGTCCATCCCTGCCTGAACCGCCGAGATAAACCCGGCGATCACTGGCGATAATTCACCCGCCAACGCCTGCCGCTCGGGTTGGAAAAGCGTCCCCATATAAAAAGGATGGCCGGGCAATTCAAAGGCGCGGGGCGCCCCAGCCTCGTCCTCGGCGCCAAACACCAATCCGGCCTTCTCCAGAACGCCACGATAGGCGGTATTAAAGCCGAAATTGCAGCAGTACCCGGCGCGAAAGGGCTCCAATCCCGTGAGTGCGGCAAACTGCGAACCCGGCCGCGGCACCACCAGCGCGCTTTGCTCGACCAGGGAACAGGACAAACGGGAAACCAGCAATACCCGCGCGTTTGGAACGGTCTCCTCGTGTTCGGCGGCGGACAGTCCCGCCACGTGGCGGGCGAATTCAATAAGCGCGTGCTGAAACCCTCCACACGTCCCCAGGAACGGCACCCCGGTGATGCGGGCAAATCGGGCCACGTTCAGGGCAGCGTCAAAATCCGCGTACGGACTGCCCGGCACCAGCCATATTCCATCCACCTCTGCCAGCGAAGCGGTTGGATCGCCCATTTCGTCGGTGCGCCGCCAATCCGAATCGATCGGTATCCCTAGGTGCTGTTCCGCCAAGCCCAGCGCCAGGGTTATTCCCCGATGTGCCGGAATGGCGTCAGATCGCTCCCCTACCAGGACTATTTTCATGGCTTCGAGCTACCCGCATCGGCCCGCTGTTTTCCACTTTCGACGCTGGCATTGCCAATACGCCACAAGTGCCCGCCCGTGCGGATAAACAATGTGCCATCGTCAACTGCGGGAGAAGCCAGGGTACGCTCTGCTAGATCGTTCTTGGCCAGCACCTCGAACGTCCTGCCGGTCTTGAGGACCGTGGCCAACCCCTCTTCATTGATAAAATACAGGCGATTTTCGACCAATACCGGCGAGGAGGAATAACCGCCGCCCAAACGCTCCGACCACGCGACCGCACCGGTCTTGGCATCGACGCAGGAGGCCACCCCGGCGTCCGAAACCATATAGAGTTCATCGCCGTCGAGAATCATGGAGGGCGTATGCGGCGCGCCCTTGGAGACGGTCCACACAACATTCGTATCGGTGACATCCCCGGTGCCGTCGTACTTAACGGCAATGACTTTTGCCTGGTCAAAGCCGGTGCCGATATAAGTCATTCCATGCCCAAAGAGCGGCAGGGGAACCACCGAATAGCCCTGCCCATAACGCGCGCGCCAGATCTCCTGCCCGTTGGCGGGATCGTAAGCGATCACGGCGCCACTGCCCGGGCTGATGATCTGGGTCTTCCCGTTGACCTGGATCAGTCCCGGAGTGCTGAAGGAAAACTTCCTGCTGGCCGGGGTCACCCGGGCTTCCTTCCACTTCAATTCCCCGGTCTTCTTATCCAGGGCGGCCACGAAAGGATCACTGGCGCCATCGCAACTGAAGAACAGGATGTCCCCCACCACCACGGGCGAACCGCCGTTTCCATGCACCGGTGTATAACGGAGGGTCCGGTTTTCCCATTGCTTCGTCCCTTCCAAGTCGAAACAAGCCGTTCCCAGATGGCCAAAGTGGAAATAGATCCGGTCACCATCGACGACCGGGGAAGAACTGGCGTGGCTGTTCTTGGAATGGATTCCCGGTGACCAGGATGCGTCCTCCTTAAAGACTTCCTTGTCCCAAATCGTTTTGCCCGTCTCGCTGTCGAAGCATAGGGCTCGCAAGGAGTATTCTCCGGTGGCACCGCCCGGCAAAGCGGTCGTCAGGTAAATCCGGTGATGCCAAAGGATTGGCGTCGACCATCCGGTTCCTTCGACGGGAACGCTCCAGACCACATGATTGGTGGTGTTCCATTCCAGCGGAACGTTTTTGGCATCGGAATGTCCGTCCCGTGTAGGGCCACGAAACTCAGGCCAGTCCTTGGCCAGTGCCATGCCAGAAAGGGCGATCCCGGCAACTACGGGGCAAATCAGCGTCTTCATGCGACGGTGCAGCATCGCCGGAATTCCCGCAGGATGCAATAACGACGGAGCCGGTGGAACTTCGACAACCAGCCCCACCGGGAATACCCGCATTGACGACGATATTCCGGCTCGATACGAAAAGTGGGGCGTTGTATTTGGGCCTGAAAGGCCGGGCCATTGCCGACCCTGGCGAGTGATCCATTCGGATTGGGTACGACAGGCAGGCCCTTTTCAGCGGCGAGTCGCCGCCGGCGCCTTTTGGGCGGGTTGCGGTGGAACCCTTGGCGGGCTCCACCGCGTTGTACCCCATCTACCCCCTTACGGTGTGCCGGTATTTGCCCCGGGCACACGAAATGCAATATAGTAAAATCCCTTGAGCGCCTTTTCCTCGATATAGAGATCGAGGGTCCCATTGGCGGTGGCCGTGTAGATGTTCCGGTCAACGGTTCCTGTCTGGGTCAACGAGAAGGGCAGCGCGGTCCAGGAGAGTCCGGCCAGGGTGGGATTCCCGTAGACCTCGTAGCTATATCCGGTGTAAACCGGGAAACTGACCTTGTAACGCGCGTTGCCACCGGAAGGGCCCTCCACTGGCAGTCCAGCCAAGGTGAGACCCGCACCCGGATAGGTTGGATCCACCGGGGTGAGCCCACTGACAAAGTCCCAGGTGGCCTGGACCTCACCGGTCGTCGTGCCCGGAACCGCCGCGTAGTCGAGGAGGATGGAAGCCTTTTGGGCGGCGGTGCCAGCGGTGCTATACACGTTGTCATTGGCATTTTGAATCGACCAGACCTTGCCGGTGAGGTCATAGGCCGTCTCGTTCCAAAAGGTCTGCGTGGTGGCGCGCGTCTTCTGGCCGGGTATCGTGACTCCCCAGTGATAGTGGCGGGTACGCCCGTTGTAGAGCCCCGCCTTCACGGTGCGGAACCTGAATTCGCCCGTCGATCCGGTAAGATATTGCCCAAAACCGGCAAAATTCGCATCGCAGGCGGAATTCCGGGTCGAGTTGGCGGAATAGACATAATTCCCGCCGTTGTCGGCGTGCCACAACTCGATAAGGGCCCCTTTGATCGGATTCCCGCTGCTGTCGAGCACCCGACCACTGACATAAGTCACGATCCCACTCGCAATGCTTAGATTGTCGTTCAATTGGACCAGGTCGTTGTCCTTGTCCAACGGGATGTTCTTGGCCAGCGGATAGTAAGGCCCCTGGGTGACAATGGGCGACGTCGTCAGGGCCTCGGCCAGATACCCCGGGAGCGTGAACCCTGCCGAGGCGATGGCCATGCTGCGAAAGAACCGGCGCCGATCCACGGGAATATAAAAAGGACGCGGCACGGATGATTCGTCTTTCTTTTTCTTGGCGGTAACGATGCGCATATTCAGTTCCTCAATACGCACCTACCCTAGACGAAGGTCGATTAAGACAGGATTAAGACCCCCATCTTCCTTGAAGAAACGCGACTCGCATTCGTTGCCAAGTCGGCTCGATCGGCAATTTCCGAGGCAGAACGCCCCTACCCGACCCCTAGGAAACCCAGGATTCCAACGCGCTTCGGACCGCTTCCATGGGCAACCCAACCACGTTTGACCAGGAGCCTTCAATCTGTTCCACAATCAAATCACCGTGCTCCTGGAGGGCATACCCGCCCGCTTTGTCCAAGGTGTGAACCTTATCCAGATATTCGGTGATCGTGGCTTCCGAGAGGGTTCGAAACCTGACCCGCGTCGCATCCGAAAAAATATGCGAATGCGAGGCTGCATGATGCACCAGGCAGACTCCGGTCACCACTTCATGAATGCGCCCCGATAACCTGGCCAGCATGCTCCGGGCCTCGGCGGCATCGAGCGGCTTGGCCAACGGCTCTCCGTCCAACCACACCAGCGTGTCCGCTCCCAAAACCAAATAGTTGGGGTATCGCTCCGCCACCAGGAAGGCCTTGCGCTGGGCGTTGGTCTCGCACAAGCGACGGACACCCATTGAGGCATCGTGGATCTCGTGCGCATGACTGGTTACCACCCCGAACTCCGGGATGAGTTGTTGCAGCAATTCGGATCGTCGAGGCGAGGAGGAGGCCAGGATCAACGGGGGGATCTTCATGCCGCAGATGTGCCCAATCGTTCAGTGATTGCACCAAGGTAGTGGTTCCAATCCGAGTCCGCCACGACCGGCACACTGCCTCGGGTGTCGATGGAAGCCTGCAATTCGATCCAGGACTTGCACCCACCATACTCAGGAAGCATCGGCAATTCCACGGCCTGAGGCAGGCGGTACACCCGCAGGATGAGCACCCAGATTCCTTCTTCCCGCCCCCAATCGAAACGCTCCGCAATGGTGGTATCGGTCCAGACGTGAAGATCGCGCAAACCCAATGCCTGCGGGAGATCGATCAACCGGCGTGCCTCAGTGATTTCCGCCCAGTAC
>DATJII010000248.1:0-8250 GCA_035493435.1 Candidatus Limnocylindria bacterium
TGCTGCATGTTGTGCGTCACGATGACAATGGTATAATCCTTCTTCAGGTCGAGGATCAGTTCCTCGATCTTCACGGTGGCGATGGGATCCAACGCGCTGGCCGGTTCGTCCATGAGGATGATCTCCGGCTTGATGGCAATGGTGCGCGCAATGCACAGGCGCTGCTGCTGGCCACCTGAGAGCCCCAACGCACTGGCATGCAGGCGGTCCTTGACCTCGTCCCAAAGCGCCGCGCCACGCAGGGAATGCTCCACGATGGTGTCAATCTCCGCTCGATTTTTCGCCCCGTGCAGCCGGATGCCGTACGCGATATTCTCGTAGATCGACTTCGGAAAGGGATTCGATTTCTGGAAGACCATTCCCACCCGCTTCCGCAGTTCGATGACATCCACGTCCTTGCTGTAGATGTCCTCGCCGCCAATGCGGCAGTGGCCGTCGATCTTGACGTTGTCGATCAGGTCATTCATCCGGTTGAAACACCGGAGCAAAGTGGACTTGCCGCAACCGCTGGGGCCGATGAACGCCGTGACTAGCTTTTCCGGTATCTTGAGGCTGATCTCCTTTAAAGCCTTCGACTTGCCATACCAAAGGGAAAGGCGATCGACATCGATCACCGGTTTCGGAGCCTCGGGATCAATGTTTCCGTCGATGTTCATGCGTCGCTTGGCGGCCAGAGTCATGGAAACGGGTTAGTGTCCGGAGCGGAGTTTGCGGCGAACGCGGCTGCGCACCAGCACCGCCACGATATTGAGGGAGAAGGTCAACCCTAGCAACACCAGCACCACCGCGAAAAGCAGCGGGCGGGTCTTGTCGATATTGGGCGATTGGGTGGAAAGGATATAGGTATGGTATGCCAGGTCCATGAACTGGTCGTTCAAGGCATGGGGCATGTCCCGCATGTAATAGGCGGCACCGGTAAAAAGTATGGGGGCCACTTCGCCCGCCGCACGGCTTACCGCCAGGATCGCGCCCGTCAGGATGCCCGGCAGGGCATTGGGCAGGACTACCCGGATGATCGTCTGCAGCTTGGTGGCGCCCAAGGCCAGGCTGGCCTCCCTCAATCCCGGCGGGATGGCGCGCAAGGCCTCCTCCGTCGCGACGATCACCACCGGCAGTGTCATGACGGCGAGGGTCAAGGAGGCCCAAAGCAGCGCCGGCTTGCCCCACTCCGACTCAGAGTGTCCCAGCAAATAATCCATGTTACGTCCGATAAAGCCGATGAAGAATCCCAAGCCAAACAAGCCAAAGACAATGCTCGGTACGCCCGCCAGATTGTTAACTGCAGTCTGGATAAGCTTCGTGAGGATCGAAGTCCGCCGGGCATACTCCGTGAGATAAACTGCGGTAATCACACCCACGGGCAACACGAACAAGGTCATTAAAAACACCCGGGCAACGGTTCCCACGAGCAATGGCAGCAGACCTGCCTTGCTCACTTCAAACATGTCCGAACTACTACTGCTGAGCAGCAAGCGCAACGAGACGTTGGGAATGCCGTTGATGAGGGCACTCCCGAGGATCACCGCGAGAATGGCCAGGATCAGGAGCGTGGCAGCCCCGGTTGACCACTCGCCCAGCTTGGAACCCCAATCCTGGCGTTGCCGCGCGAATTTGCCGCTCATCGTTTGCCCTCCAGCCGGCCTTTTAGTGAGCCGACAATCATCTGGCCCGCCAGGTTCGAGACGAAAGTAATGCCGAAGAGCAAGGTTCCGAGCAGGAACAAAACCCGATAATGCGGGCTGCCAAAAACGGCTTCCGCGAGTTCCGCCGCAATCGTGGCGGTCACCGTGCGAGCCGAATCGAAAATGCTTCCCGATAACTGGGCCGCGTTGCCGCTCGCGATTAGCACTACCATGGTCTCACCAATGGCCCGGCCAAATCCGAGGACCACAGCGGCGAAGATTCCGGGCAGCGCCGCCGGTGTCACCACATCCCAAGCCGCCCGCCAACGCGAAGCCCCCAAGGCCAGGGCCGCTTGCGTAAAACTCTGGGGCACACTGCTGATGGCGTCTTCCGCGATGGAGAAAATCACCGGGACACACGTCAATCCCAAGGCCAGGCCCGCCACAAAGGCGTTAAGCATGGTGGGAAGGTTCAGCAAATGTTCGAGAAACGGAGCCGCCACCAGGAGAGCGAAAGAACCCAGTACGACGGAAGGAATCCCCGACAGCATTTCTATTGAAGGCTTCAGCCATTCCCGGAGACGCGGTGGGGCCAGTTGCGAGACGTAAAGCGCAGCCCCCAAGGCGATCGGTACCGCGAACAGCAACGCCACAAAAGTGGTCTTCAGACTGCCTACAAAGAGCGGTATCAGATTGAACTTCGGAATCCGTGACGTGGGCGCCCAGATGTATTCCGGCTTGCTCAGACCGCCCCATTGAAACGGTCGCAACAGGTAACGCCATCCCACTGTGTTGATACCCGAGTCCCGGTCGTCGGGCGTTTCCTTGGCCGCCTCTTCCCGCACTTCCATCAATAGCTTCAACGTCTCCCGATCCTGTTTCTTGAAATCGTCGGGCTTCATCCCGAGGTAAACCCGGAGTTGCTCGGCCGAGAGTTTATCCATCTCACTGGCCGGAATGACTTTCTGGTTGGAAGCCGAGGTGGCGGTGCCGATCAGGATGGGAAAAGCCTCGCGGGCCACGAACAGGAAAATCAGGAAAACCATGAGTATCGCCGACAGCGATACGAGGAAGATCAGACGCTCCGCCAGCCATTCGCCCGGCTGGAAGCGGTTGCCCCGGCGAATCTTTTTCCAGTCAAACTCGTGTGGGGCTGAAGGAAACACGATCGTAAAAATCGATGGTTCTAGACGGCAGGGCCGCGCCTTGCTGGACGCGGCCCGCTGCGATGAGAATACGGTGTCAATTCCGTGGTGCCTAGCGCATTTACGACTTGCGAAGGTGAGGCGGGAGCGGGAAGTAACCCATTTCCTTGACCACCTTCTGCCCGTCGTCGCTCCGGATCCACTGCAGGTAGGCTTTGATGGCATCCTTGTCGATGGCCGGATTCAAGTACACGTACAGGCTGCGGGAGATCGGGTATTTACCGGAGAGTACGTTCTCCTCACTCGGTTCGATGGCTTCCTCGCCAGCGACCTTGGAAACCTTCAAGTGCTTCGCGCCCTTTCCATAGCCAGCGCCACCGTAGCCGATACCCTTCACGTCCTTGGTGACGGCGCTAATGATCTGCGCGGTGCCTTGGAGCGTCTGCGCGCTGGAAGCAAAATCCTGCCCTTTGAGGACGTGCTCACGGAAGAACTCGTAGGTGCCCGAGCTGTTCTCGCGGCTGTAGAGGACGATCGGCGTATCCGAGCCGCCGAGCTCCTTCCAGTTCTTCACCTTGCCGGTGAAGATGGACGAGAGTTGCTCCAACGAAAGTTCGTTGATGGGATTCTCCGCGTTCACGTAGACGCTCAGGCCGTCCAGCGCCACCGCGTACTCCTTGGGACGCGCGGCAAAGGCCTTGATGCAGCCTTCGATTTCCTTGGCCTTGATCTTGCGCGAGGCATTGGCCAAGTCGGTCTGCTTGCTTTCCAATGCGGCGAGACCCACACCCGATCCGCCGCCAGTGACCTGGATCTTCACGTCAGGGTGCTGGGTGGAATAGATCTCCGCCCATTTTTGGGCCAGAGCCACCATGGTGTCCGAACCTTTGACCGTGATCTCGGCCGCCGACACAGCCGGCGCCATCAGGCCTGCCAGCAACAAAGCCAGCATCTTTATCCAATTAGTTTTCATATGCTTCATCTCCTTCAAATCTTTGCTTTTTGATTGTCTAGACACCCGCTCCGTTCAAAACCGCCACATGGCATCCAACAACAGCCGATTGACGTGGCTGCTGGATCCCAGGGGTTCCGGCCGGATAAGGGTCGTGCTATAGAGTGTCGCGGAAAGGGTCAGGAAATCGTAGGGCGAATAGGCCACCTTCATCACGTGCCCCTTGACGTTGGTTCCCTGCAGGTAACCCAGCCGGTTATTGCGAACCACGAACCGGTCACCCGCGTTGGGCGCCAGAATCGGGGTCCCATTCGGATAGGGAGCGAGGGGATTCTGCTGGTAGAACGCGCCGAAATCAGAGTCCGACAATTCCTCATACCAGGCGTTGCCTTCCTCATATTTGAAACGGTAACTGGCCTCCCAGTTGCCCTTCTTGCCTGCCTTGCCGAAAACGATGCCCGCCTGGATCCCGTGCGCATCGGTTGCCGCGTCGAGGTTTTCCAGGTATTCGAAATAGGGCCGGATGGGGAACGGGCCGTTGTAGAACGCCAGGGACTCCTTGGTATAGGTAACCGAGGCGTTCAAGGCCACCGTGCCAAATCCGCTTTCCGGCGCCCCCAAACCAATATAGCCCAGGGTGAGCGGATCCACATAGGCCACCCGCCCATTGCCGGCGCCCACGTCGGGCACGGACTGCGTACCGGAGGCGATGCCATTGGTATTCAGGTTGCCGTTCAACCCCAGCAAGCCCGACTGCTGGATGCTGAAGAACCCGGCGCTCAGGCTCGAGCTCCACTTGGGATTCCACGTGGCATCCCATTTGACCTGCTCGCCAAGCAGGTAAGGCGCCCGGCTGGTATAAGATTCTTCGTCCAGGATGAACTGCCCGGCGATGAGTTTGAGCTGCTGGGCATCGGAGAAATTATAGGACACCTGCTCAGCCAGCCCTTCCGGGGTATAATCCGTGTCGAACAACGCATCGGTAAAGGTGAACGGATTCTCCATCTTGCCGACCGTGGTGACCACCGTCCAGTTGCCATCATTGATGGGCGTCCACTTCGCGTAGCCCAGGTCGATATACACCGGTTTTTTCGAGCCGTTTTGCCGGTAGGTGGAGTTATAAGTCGTGCCGTCGGCGTAGGGGCTGCCGCTCAAAGTATCGCCCGAGGTCAGACGTATGCCGACTTCGAACCGGTCAGCCATGACCGCCGTGAAACCGAGCCGCAATTGCTGCCGGAAACGGTGCCGGTCCGGCATCGCCAAGGACCCATTCGGCGGGCGCTGGTCATGCGGCATCATGATCTGGTCATACCGCGCCCGGTAATCGCCATTGATACGTAGTGAGTTGACCCACTCTGGCATGCCAGTCTTCACCGCGTGGGCCAGGGCAAAATCCTTGTCGGACTCTTCCCGTAGGTCCTGGGCTTCGTCCTGGGTCAGGACACCCTTTTGCACGAGCTTGTCGAGCAAGGCGTCAGACGCCTGGCCGTAACCCCGATGGACGAAGGAAATGCCCGCCAACGCCGCCAGGCACGCCATCCAGTACCGCTGCTTTGATTGTGTGCAAAACATATACTCCCGTAACCAGGAGTAGTTTCCGCACAAATTGTTACGGAACGGGCGTGGATTTGTTACGACTCCGTTACGAAAGCTTCAAACCTTCTGCCCGTAGCGTTTCCGTAGGAAGAGCGTCGTAGCCAATCCCAACAACAAAACACTGCCCACACTCCACGCTGGAGCCGAGGGGTTTCCCGTCGCGGCAACGGCCGCGGTGCTGATGGCCGGTCCGCCAAAAATTCCCAGTCCAATCAGGGCTTCGTGGACGCCTCCATGCTCGGCCTTGGTGTCGCTGCCGTCCATCGCGTAAAAGAGCGACGAGTAGTACAGCAAGGCCGAGGCAAACCCAAACCCGACTTGGGCCACCACCAATTGCCACACGACGTGGCTGGTCAAAAGAGCGAAGAACGAGCCCAGCAACAACACGAAAGCCAGCACGAACCAGGAAAAGCGATAGTGCCAGCCATGCCACCACCAGAGAATGGCGAAGCCGACGGTACGAGCCCAAAACCAAACGCCTAATACCAAGCCCGCCTGCACCAGATCGAGATGGGCGTGGGTAGCAATCCCCGGGGTGACCACCATCAAGGTGTTCACTGCCATGTAGTTCATCGGATTTCCCAACCAGGCCAGTTTGCGAAACAACTGGGGATTGACCGGTTTTTCTCCCGGGTCGGCCAGCGACGCCTGCGGATCCGCTGCTGTTTGCGCCACCCAGCGGTCGTGTTTCTTTTGGAGGCCGAAGGTGGCCACCCATTGCAACAGGCAAATACCGGCAGGCAGCCAATACAAACTGGCATGACCCAAAACCCGGAAAAGGCCGCCACCGAAGAAATACCCGCAAGCGGCAGTGCCCGCCCACACCACGTTGTACAAGCCAATCTTGTGCGGAAGCTGTTCGGCGGGCTCATGCTCGGCAACCAACGCCTCCAATACTGGCCACGTGAAACAGATCGTCACGGTCCAAATCGCCAGCGCCACCAACTGCATCGTCCAGGCCTGAAAGATCCAACCCACCACCAAGCCGATGAACATGCCCCCGAACCCAATGCGTAACCCATTGAAATAACCCTTCTTCTGCCCGAAACGTCCCGCAAAAAACGAGAAAATGACGTACAGGAATCCGTGCGCCGCCCCTACCGCCAAGGTGTCTTGGTTACGAAAACCGAAAGCGTCACGCAGGTGGAAAAGCAGGTAGTTGAAATAGTACGCGGTCGCGAAGGAGTTGGATCCTTCGAGGAGGTAGTAGGGCAGTTTACTGGGCCGATGGGCTTTCACGGAGTGACCGCCTCCGTAGGCGGGGCGACAGTCAAAGGCCACCGCTCCCACTCTGCAAGCTTCGGTTGAGGCACAAATCCTCCCTTTCTGAACGAATTTTAATGAAGCGTTCAGCGCCATTTAATCGACATTCGGTCTGATTTAAAGAAAGGGAACGTCCATGCGGATACTCTTGGTCGAAGACGAAAAGAAAGTGGCAGAGTTCGTAGCCCGGGGGCTGCGGGCGGAAAACTTCGCGGTCGATTCCGCCCCGGATGGCGAAAGCGGCTGGGACATGATCCTCTCGTTCCACTACGACCTCATCATCCTGGACCTGCTCCTGCCCAAACTGGATGGTTCGGAACTGCTGCGCCGCATCCGCCTTCGCGACCAAAAGGTCCCCATCCTGGTGCTGACGGCCCGCGATTCAACGGAAGACAAGGTTCACCATTTCGAAGCCGGAGCGGACGACTACCTCACCAAGCCTTTTGGCTTCGCCGAATTGCTGGTGCGGATCAAAGCCCTGCTCCGCCGTGGTGCCGTCCAGCGCAGCAGCGTGCTCAAAGTCGCCGACCTCGAAGTGGATCGCCTCACCCACCAAGTGCGCCGCGGTGGCCAGCGCATCGTGCTGACCGCGAAAGAGTTTGCGCTGCTGGAATACCTGGCCACCAACCCGGGGCGCGTGTTCTCGCGCACAATGATCATTGAGCACGTGTGGGACGAGAGTTTTGAGGGTCTCACCAACATCGTGGACGTGTACGTGCGCCATTTGCGGGCGAAGATCGACGACCCATTCCCCCTCAAGCTTCTCAAAACCATTCGGGGCGCAGGCTATAGCCTCTCGGGAGAAACGCCGGCATGAATACCCGCTCCCTCAAATTCCGGCTGACCCTCGCCTACGCGGGGATTATGACGGCTGCCCTGCTGGCAGCGGGAGTTGCCGGATACCTCGCACTCAACACGTACCTTGTCGCTTCGGTCCGCGATTCCCAGTTCCGGCGCGCCCGGCAAATGGCGCAGTCCTTGTTGTCGAACGGCAAAGCCTTGGATTCCAGCGGGGTCCGGGAAGACCTCGAACACCATTTCGATCCCGCCGGCAACAATCGTTTCGCCCGCGTGAGCCGGGGCGATGGAGTCATTCTCTATATTGCCCCGGAACCCCGGGATAAGAGTTTTGATCCCCAGGCCGCTCCCCTGCCCGCCTGGCCGGATGTTTTGGAAAACTCCCGCATCGTGACGCTGGGTGAAGGCCACCCTATGATGATCGCCAGCCATCATTTCTCCACCCCCGCAGGCGAACGCTATATGGTGGAAGCGGGTGCGCCCCTGGATAGCGTCCACGCCGCCTTAAGGCAATGGACCTTGGCGCTCGGCATCGCCCTCCCGGTGCTCGACCTCGCGGCAATCACCGCTGGCTTCTGGCTCTTGGGCCGGGCCTTGCGTCCGGTCGGACAGATGACCGAAACCGCCGAGCGCATTACTTCGCACAACCTTAATGAGCGGTTGCCGGTGGCGGCGACGGGTGATGAATTGGAACACCTGGCCGTCTCGCTGAATCGTATGATTAGCAGGCTGGATGACGCCTTCCAGCACTCCCGCCGCTTCGTCGCGGACGCCTCCCACGAACTCCGCACACCCTTGACCATTCTTCGCGGCGAACTGGAAGGAATCGTCGGCCAGGCTGCTCTGCCGGGCGAAATCCGGCAGGCGGCCGCCA
>DATJII010000249.1:0-60543 GCA_035493435.1 Candidatus Limnocylindria bacterium
TTCGGATCGAAAACTCTTCACCAATGTATCAGCCTTTGTTGCAAGTAGTTGTCAGCCACGAGCGAAGCCACTCACCTTTGGTTTCGGCTCGACGGAATCTTGCCCTACCGGGCTTTGGCGAACACTTCGAGTGGGCTTGGACGACTGTAAAGGACAGAGCACTCGCAAGCGCGGACTGGTCAAAACTCTGAGCCCTTCGAGCGTCGTCCAAGGCTCCAAAGCCGATTTTCGAGCCTCCGTCAGGACTCTGGAATCAGGTCTCATGATGTCCGCAACCAACGGGCCTTTGCAAAAATGGAAGTCTTCGCACGCCACCGCCAGTTCCCGTTAAAGGCTAGCAGGTCGACCAAATGGCGATGGTTCAAGCCATCCCGACCTGCCGTCGTGAACCGAAGTTTTGCACCACCAATGACTTGCACGATCTCAACGGCGGGCATTATTGCCGATCCGGATTTGATCGTGAATGTCCCGACCGCAACGCATATCGGCAGTATTCCCCGTCCATCGACAGACAGCGTAATCCGACCGGTCGTCAGAAACCGGATTCGATCCACGAACAATCCAACCAAAATTGAGTGAGTGTATTGCCCGCTATCAAGGCCCCACAACGGAGCGCACTCGGGCATAGTAGTATGCATGTTTTTCGACATGAGCGTATTTTTACGCTTGACGCTTGTTCGACCAAATTCGACCTCAAAATGGTACGAGCCTCACTCGCTTCCTACCGGTTCGCTCGTTCGTACAACTCATTGTTGGTTCAGGTCGTGCTGGATGTCAATCCGTTTTGCGGCCCCAAACATGGCAAAAGCCCTTTGATTTATGCCCAAACCCCCTTTAAGTTGAGTGCAACTCCAGTCGATATGGTACAGTAGTCGTAGGCAATGACTGGAAAACAAACAATTGGTATGACAGAGACGCTTCGTCCCCACGTTGCTTCCATTTCCCGGGAAATGTGCCCCCCCGAATGGCGCTCTTTGAAGCAAGCGCCCGAAGACGAGATCCATGCTCGCTTTGAAAATTTTAAGGAAATGATTGAATTCTCCGAAAAGAATTTCAAAGAACACGTCTACGATAACCATGAAGCTGGTCAGTATGACTTCATGCAGCATCGGTACGTCATCTGCTATTTGATGAGCGTCGGAGAAAAGCTCGCAATGGATGCGTTTCGCTTGGAGCAAGACCAAGTCCGCGATGCGATGCTTACCAAGGTTGAAGCTACTTTGCGGCCGCTTCGTTTAATTTTTTTCCAATGGCATGGCCCCATCGAAGCTCAGACCGATTTACCTGAATCTCTCAAAACTGGGATGCTACAGGGTATGGCAGGGGAGGATTTTCCAACGACATTTCGCGACCTGTAGAAAGCCCTTCGATTGATTTACATCTTTCGCAGGACTAAGCAGTTTAAAAAGTCATTCAATGAGCTTTCGGTATCGCAGAAAGCTGCTGCGTATCAAGCCTTTGACATTTTCAAGAAGGATCCATTCGATCCCAGGCTTGGAACCCATCGAATAAATCGCCTCAGCTCACTTAGGCAAGTTACTGTTTTTTCTGTGGTGATACAGGCAGATTTAAGATCGGTTTTTTTCATCAATGGGAACCGAGTAGTCTCTTTCGACATCGGTAGCCACTCTATTTACAAATAGCCGACTTCCGGCAAGTCAACCGACCTAAGCAAAAACGCCACAGCTCTCACCGTGGCGTTTTTTGCTTTGAATACGAGCGACTTACGCCGCCACGGCCCCAATGGCGATGCTCAGGTGACGTCCGTTGGCTTTCCCATTGGCGTTGAAGATCACGTTGAGCGGCTCCCGTAGGGCGTCGATCAAGACGTGGCTCTCGCGTTCACTCGTTTGGATGTCGATTACCGAGGTGTGGTACATTTCGTCGTGAACCTCGATTTTGACCGGCTCTTTGAAGATCGCCGCTGCGAGGTCGGCAGCCAAGTCGACTACCATAGGGGCGTTCTAATTCTCGGACGGCACAAAATCACCGTGCCGTAGGGTTACTCCCTCTTTCACTCCGATGACCGAAACAACCGTGTTCATCGCCCTGAACATTACCCCTTTGCTACCCAAAGCTCGCTTGTGGTCGCCTTTGTGGACCTGCAAGTAAATGTTCGAGGTTCGACCGAGACGCTCCGATTCAATCTTCCCGGCTTCGGGATGCAGGATGATTTCGTCAAGGATGCGATTTAGAAGGCCAATCGCAGTGGACCGTGGGTCCGTTTTGTTTCGTGTTCATTTTCGTTTCGTACTCTTCTTTTGGCCGAGGCCAGTTGCGCCCGTTAGTCCGGGTTGCTCCCTCGAATCCAACATGCAGTCTCAGAACGGCTTGGCAAGACACCCAAGCTACACCATACCTGCACCTTAGTAGCATCGAGCAACCGATTTGCTGAACGTTTTCCCTCCGGTTTGCCCTGATCCGTAGTCAGATGCTCTATCCAATTGAGTTACGGATACACACCGAAGACGGACAAAGCGCCCGAGCCGCTTCCCTCCCGGCAAGAGGATCTTTTCGATTCACGAATCCGTTTTTTGGCGGACCCGCTTGGGAACCGTGTCTGGGAGTTGGAGTGATCGTCGTCGGTAAGGGCGAACCGTAAAGCGACCCAAAGCCCGGGAGGGCGAGACTCGTCGAGTCCAAACTTCGGCAAGACGCTTCGTCTTAATGAAGAAGGCAGGGATCGAAGCGCGGGATTTTTTGGCTGATCCCGTTTCCAATCCGTATCAAACTTCATTGCAACTACTTGCAATTCTTGAGCGAAGCCACTCACCGTTGGCTTCGGCTCGACGGAGTCTCGCCCTCCCGGGCTTTGAAGGACGCCTCGGGTGGACGACGATAACAAGGAGGAGCGGGGCGCACGTAAGCGCGAGTTCGCCAAATCTCTGACTGCAAGAGCGCTATGCAGCGCTCCAAACGCAGTTATTGAGCCCCTATCAGGACTCAGGAATCAAGTTTTCCGCCACGGGCGTCCGGTAGGCTTTCCAGGCCGGGACGACGCCAGCAGCGGCGCTGATCAGCACCAATCCCGCTGGAGCGCCCAGAAAAACAGGATCGAACGCCAAGGCATCCAGCACGACTCCGGTCTGCACCTGAATCAGGCGCACGACGACGGTCATGATGACGCCGTACACCGCCACGCCGACCACGGCCCCGAGCAACCCGATGGCGGCCGCTTCGGCAACTATAGCCGAGAAAACCATGCTCCGACGGGCTCCCAAGGCCCGGAGAATCGCGATGTCCCGGCGGCGGGAGTTCATGGAATTATAGATGCTGGCCAGTACCGAAGCTCCCGCCACCACGGCAACGAGATAGGCGACCAGTTCCAATACGCCGTTCAGCCAGCCCAGTTTGTCGAAGAGTTGCGCCGTCACCATCCCGATGGGCCACGCCAGCGTCAGCTTGGTTTCCTGCCGGTTGATCTTCAGGTCCAGTTGCTGGCCCGCGATGGGTGAACGTAGTTTCAGCAGCACGGCGCTGACGTCTGTGGAGGTTTCCTCGGAATGGCCCGTCATGTTTTGCAGGCCTTCCAACGGAATCCAAATCACCCGGTCGGCCGGAGTGTTGGACGGTTCCAACAAGCCAACCACGACGTACTCGTCGTCATGCTGCTTGGTGGGGTCGAAATTGAGGCCGTGAAACGGTTTGAAATGGCTGCCAATAACCAGTTTCAACTGCTGGGCGACGTAGCTGCCGACGACCGCTTCGCGCAGTTCCTGGTCAAAGATACGCCCACCGGGCTTTGGCGTGAGCCGCCGCCCCGGAATATATTCAGCCTCAGTGAACAGATTGGTCATGGTCCCCACCAACCTATACCCATAATAATTATCCCCCACCGCGATCGGCACCGCCAGCTTCACCATCGGGCTCTTGGCGATGTCGAGGTATTCCTGCCAGGTCACGTTTCCCGGGGAGGCTTCGAGATGGAAGATCGCGTTGAGCACCAATTGCAGCTTCGCCCCGCGCGCTCCCAACACGGCGTCCCAGCCGCCCGTCTGGCTGCTGAAGGTGCTCTTGGCCTGTCGCTTGATGACCCAGACGGACATGAGCAACCCACACGCGAGCGCGATGGATCCGGCGGTCACCAGCGTGGAGAGAGCATGCTGTCGCAAACTCCGTCGCACCAGCAAAGCGAGGGTCACAGACTCACCTCCTGTTTGCGGGCGGCACGATTGATCTCATCCAGCCCGATCACCTCGGCAAAGGATCGCAGGACGTCTTGGTCGTGGCTGACCAACAGCAACGCGGCTCCTTGCTCGCGACAAACCTCGCGGATCAGTTGCAGTGCGATGCGAGCATTGTCGGGATCGAGATTGCCGGTAGGTTCATCGGCCAAGACCAACTTGGGCCGTGATGCCAACGCGCGGGCGACGGCGACACGTTGTTGCTGCCCGGTCGAGAGTTGTCGCGGGAAATGGTGCAGGCGCTCGCCCAAGCCCACTCGTTCCAGCGTTTTGATCGCATGCGGCCGATCCACGCCGCGCCCAAACGCCATGCCCAACAGGACGTTTTCCAGGCAGGTGAATCCCTGGAGCAAATTGAAGGTCTGGAAGATATAGCCCATCGATTGGGCCCGCAGCCGGTCACGGGCTGGTTCAGGAAGCCGGCTCATGTCCTGCCCGTCGATGCTCACGCTGCCGCTGTCCGCCGCCAGGATGCCGGCAATCAGGTTCAAAAAGGTGGTCTTACCCGACCCGCTCGGCCCGCGCATCCCCAGGTGCGCACCGGCGGCCAAGCTAAACCGGGGGACGTCCACCACTTCGTGCCGCGTTCCATCGGGCCCGGTATAGGCTTTCCGGAGATTGGCGATTTCGAGCAACGTCACGGCCTTGAGAGTAGTCGCCAAGGACAGACGGGAAAGCACGGATGTGTGACGGATCAAAAAGACGCGCCTGTTTCATCATCCGGTGGCCACACCACGGGTTCACCGCGCAGGAAAGCCATGAAATAGGGCGCGGGTGACGCTGAGAATTCCAACTCCCGTCCCTGCCAAGGAATCCACAGCCGGGCGGCATGCAAGGCGTGGTTCGGCACCATGAGTTCAGCCTTGGCCTCTGGGCCCAAACGATGCTCCACAAAGGAAAGATAATGGTCGGGATTCCGGCCGTAGAGCTTATCGCCCACAATTGGATGCCCCGCGCTTGAAAGGTGGATCCGGATCTGGTGTTTCCTCCCGGTGTATAACCAGACTCTCAGGAGGGAGTATATCTCCCCTGCCCGCTCAAAGACCTCCCAACGGCGGACATGGGTCATGGCCGCACTGCCCGTGCCGTCTTCCACCACCCAGTCACGAATGGCGACGACACTGGTTTTATCGCGACCCAGCGGGACGTCGATCCACCGGTCACCCTCCGGGAATTCCCCGTGCACGATCGCCCAATATTCCTTGGCGATATAGCCCTGCATCCACAGGTCGCGCAGCGCCGCCCCAGCCTCTGCCGTGGTGGCCAACGCCAGCACACCTCCGGTTTCCCGATCCAGCCGGTGGATCAAATGCGGCGTCGCCCGGCCCTCTAGATGGAGACGCGCCCGGCTGATCAGGCTGCTGAGCGGCCCGGCCTTGGTGGGATGGCACACCAAGCCCGCAGGCTTGTTGACCACCAGCAGTCCTTCGGACTCGGTGAGAGCGTCGATGAGGGGCATGTGAAAACGTAAAAAAGGGCGCCTCCTGGATGGAAGGCGCCCTTTCCGAAACGGGTTCGGCCAGGATAATTAGTCCTTGACCTTGACTTCCTCGGCGAGGTTGAAGACGTGCTCGAGGGCGACCAGGTCTTCACCGGGCTTGAGGGCGTCGAGAGCGGCCTGCTCAGCCTTCAACTGCTCGTTGGAGTAGTTGGCGGCCTTGATCGACAGACCGATGCGGCGATCCGCGCGGTCGATCTTGATCACACGGGCGGTGACAGCGTCACCGACCTTGAGCACGTTCTTGATCTTCTCAACGCGCTCTTCGCTGACCTGGGAGATGTGCACCAAGCCATCGATGTCGTGTTCCAAGCCGATGAAGGCACCGAAGCTCGCGAGCTTCGTGACCTTGCCGGAGACGAGGTCGCCGACCTTGAAGAACTTGTCGATCTGTTCCCACGGATCGAGCGAGAGTTGCTTCATGCCGAGGCTGATGCGTTGGTTGGCCTTGTCGACTTCGAGCACGACTGCTTCGACGACATCGGCCTTCTTCAGCACTTCGCTCGGATGATTGATCTTGCGGGTCCAGCTCATGTCGGACACGTGGATCATACCGTCCAGGCCTTCTTCGAGTTCGAGGAAAGCGCCGTAGCTGGTGAGGTTGCGGATCGGGCCGCTGACCTTGGTTCCAGGAGGATACTTCTCGTGAGCCACATCCCACGGATTGGTCTCGAGTTGGCGGATACCGAGGCTGATCTTCTGCTCTTCGCGGTTGATGCCGAGAACGACGGCATCGACTTCCTGGCCGGGCTTGAGCACGTCCGAAGGCTTCGCGATGCGCTTGGTCCAAGAGAGTTCGGTGACGTGCACCAAACCTTCGACACCGGGCTCCACTTCGACGAAGGCACCGTAGGGAACGAGATTGACGACCTTGCCCTTGACGCGGGTTCCGACCGGGTACTTCTGTTCGATGTTGTCCCAAGGATTGGCCAGCTTCTGCTTGAGACCGAGGCTGACGCGTTCCTTCTCGCGGTTGATGTCCAGAACAACGACGTCGATTTCCTGGCCGACCTTGAGCATTTCGCTCGGGTGGCTGAGGCGGCCCCAGGACATGTCGGTGATGTGCAACAGACCGTCGAGACCGTTGAGGTCGATGAACGCACCGAAGTCGGTGATGTTCTTGACCGTGCCCTTGCGGATATCGCCGGGCATCATCTCGGACAGCAATTGCGACCGGCGGGCATTGCGCTCGGCTTCAATGATTTCGCGGCGCGACAGCACCACGTTCTGGCGATCGGGGTTCAGCTTGACGACTTTGAATTCGTAGCTGTTGCCCACGTAAACTTGGAGGTTCTTTGGCGGGACAATGTCCACTTGGGACGACGGGCAGAACGCCTCGACGCCGATATTGACAATCAGGCCGCCCTTGACCACTCCCTTGACCTTGCCTTGGACGCTGCCGCCTTCGTTGCAAATGGTCTGGATACGGTCCCAGTTCTGGCGGAACTCGGCCTTTTCCTTGGAGATGTGGATGTTGCCATCCTTGTCTTCGGGACGCTCGATCAGGACGTTGACCAAGTCACCGACCTTGACGGAGGCGAAGTCTTCGAACTCACCGCCAGGAACGACACCTTCCGATTTTCCGCCGACGTCCACGAGGACTTCCTTCGGACGGACTTCGATGATGGTGCCTTGAACGATCTGACCGGCTTCAAACTGCCGGTCGTACTGTTTCAACAGTTCAGCAAATGTTGCAGACGACATGACAATACAGTGGACCCACGGGTCCCAAACTACTGGAGACTTGACGGGAGCGAAGAATATTTGCCCCCTGAGAAGACTCCATTGCCCAACTCAACCGCGTTGCGGAGTGGCAACAGAGGTTAAAGATTAGGTACTGCGTTAAACGTTTTTTCTCAGCTTCAACGGCCTCGCACACGCGACGCCAAGCACTGGGAACCATCAACGATCCCAAGGGAGAAACGCAAGCAGTATCTGGATGCACGCAGAGGACGAGGCGCACCTTGAGGTTGCCAACAATCCAACGGCGAGTTGCAAGCAATCCCCATCCGCCACGGAATTGATGCCGGGCACGTATCGCCCACGGTTGGAGTCAGAGATTAAACCCGGCCTTGAGACGCACCTCAAGTCGTTCGTGATCATCGAGATGTAAACCACCTGTTCCCGTGGTATCAGGCCATCCCCAGACCTGTGGCAGAACGGTAAGTGTTGCCCACCACCGTTGGGCACCGTAGTGAATTGCCGGGCCTGCGAAGACCGCGACAAACTGCGAAGCGTCCAAATTGGCGTCGGCAAACTCGGTCTGCGTCCGGGTTTCGAATCCAGCGTACCAATGGGTGACGACCCTGTACGCCAGGCCAGTGCCCCACTCCATTTTCAGATTCGTGTGATAGCCCGTATCTCCGTCGCCTTTCTGAAACTCCGGCTCAAAGGTAAAGTTAAAAGTCCCGATCAGTGCATCCTCAAGCCAGTGCTTTTCAAGGATGATCTTACTTTCCAATTCGTACTCGTGGTGCTTGGCGCCAGAGCTGGATTCAATGGTTCCGTAGCCGGGTTCGAGATAAAGCGCCAATCCTATGAAATCCTTCACAGGAGAAAGAATCTGGTACTTGAATTCGGCGGAGGTTCCACTGACTCCGAAATAGTTTTTATCGGCAAAGCTGTCACTGCTCCCTTGGGCGCCTTTGGAGTAGAAGTAGTTGGAATTGAGATACAACGAGGCTTGAAGTCGGTCAGTAAGGCCCGTTTCGATCTCAGTTCGGAAGTCCATTCCAAGGAAACGTCCAGATTCCTTTCCGATACGCCCGGTAGTCCATTGTTCCACTTCCCATTTCCCCTTCGGCAGCGTGTCCGACAAATACGTGTATCCGAACAAGTTTTCGTCGGCCCGCGAGACGGTCGCAAATGCCGCCAATGCACCGACCATCACCGAAATGGATTTTCTCATTCGTTGTATCGACTCACAATTCGGGAGGATTTCGCTATCGATGGCTTGCGATAATTTGTCGCCCAATTGCATCGCGAGCCTCGCGCGCTCCCACCTCCGAAGAAAATAGGCGATAGCCGAGGTGCGGCGCATTTTGAGGCTGCCATTAAGACGATGATCGCCCTATCGCTGCGCCGCACGTTTCCACAGGCCAAAACCAATCAAGCCCAAGCCTCCCACCAGTGCGTACACGCTCGGTTCGGGGACCGGGGTAAAGTCGAAGTTAACCACCCGCATTTTCGGATCGCCGAGGGCCAGCCAACTGGCACTGGGCTGGGGCAACGCTGCTGATCCAGCCCCGGAAAACACCACCCCGTCGGTTCCGGTGCCGTCGACCCCGTAATAGCTGTCGTAAGCAGAGACTGCACCCAAGCCGCTGTAAGTCGCATGGACGCCCGAGCCAAAATCGATGCTGGACGCGAATCCCACGCCGGTGATGGCGTAGGTGCCCGGATTCAAGGTAATGGGAGTTCCAAGCGTCTCCGTCGCCCAAACCAAACCCACAATGGAACTGGACGGAGTCACGGTGGCTTGGGCCAGACTGGTGTTGTTGTAATCCAGGATGCGAACCGAGACCGCCCCCGAAAACGAGCCACCACTCGCGAAAGCACTGAGCGCGGTGACCGAGATGGGTGAGGTGACCTTAAACACCAGACCTCCATCGGCCACCACCGGCGCGTCAACATTTGAGTTTGGCCCTACGAAAAGGGCTGCCTGGACCGAGCCAGCGAGGGCGCAGACTGTCAACAGACACGGAACGACTTTAGTCATCATGGGATGCGGGATTAGTATTTGAAACCGATCTTCCTCAAAACTGAAAGACGCACGAATCGCGCCAAGCAAGTGGCGAACCACCAGCGCCTTACCTCCCATCGGCTCATTCTCAGCTTAACCTGAGGCACCCCAACCGAAACCAACCCTCCCCGGGGACTGCATGAAAGCAAAAAGCGCACCCGTTGGGGTGCGCTTGCTTAAGCGGACGTGGCCTCCAGAATTACTTGGAGGAGCTACGGCGCCAGAGACCGAAACCAACCAAGGCCAAGCCACCAACCAATGCGTAGGTGGAGGGCTCAGGCACGACGGTGAAATCGAAATTCACGGCGCGCATCTTGGGGTCACCCAAAGCGGTCCAACCAGCGCCGAAAGCAGGGGCGGAGGGCGTACCACTGTTACCGATGATCACCGATTGGCTCGGGCTACCCGTCGGGTAGTAGGAGTCGTAGGCAGACACGGCACCGGCACCAGCGTAGGTCGCATGAGTGGAGGCACCGAAGTCAAAGGTGTACGATCCGAAACCAGATATCGAATACGTGCCAGGGGTGAGCGTAATTGGGGAACCAAGGGATTCCGTGGCCCAGACCGAGTTCACAATCGGGCTACCGGTCGTGATGGTCGTGCCGCCCAAAAGATTGTTGTTGTAGTCACGGATTTGCACCGAGACAGCACCGGCGAGTGATCCACCGTCCGCGAAGGCGCTGACTGCAGTAATGGAGATGTCGGCGGTGACCTTGAAAACCAAGGCCGCGCTGCCGGGGCTAACGGAAGTGGCAGCGTTCGAATCCGGCCCGACGAACAGAGCCGCTTGCATGGAGCTTGCCGCAGCAACTCCAGCGATGAGCATTCCAATTGTATTGAGTTTCATATCAAATTTGAGAAGGCGTCTACTCCTTGACGAGTGAAAGTACCCAAGTAACCCCGTGAATGTCAACGAACTTCCGGCAAAAATCATGTATTTGCAATGCACTGTATTTTGGTCACCGAGGCATGACGCGATTTATCAAAAAAACGTCACCTGTCAAAAACCCTTTATTTCCGACCAAATTCATCGTCTTGGGCCCCTTTTGAGAGACTTTTCCGGAATTTATCGGCAAGGCCACGACTGAAAAATCCAAGGTGCCATACGCTTTAGATCCTTCCTTGCGAATTTCACCCCTGCCGTGTGACGATTCCGCCTGCCATAAGCGCCATGTCTATCGCCGAACGCTTGCTCAAACCGGAATACTGCTTCCGCCCCAGTCAGTTACTGCGGCGGATCCTGCATGCGCGCGCCCCTGTTCCAGAGCACGTCATCGCCCTGCAGCCGTGGGGACTGGCCATTGGCGCGAATCCCCGGGAAGGCGTCGGTCGCCACCTTTGGGACCTCGGCATCATCGACCTGCCCGTCTGCGAGGTAATCTGGCGCCTGCTGGAACCGGGCGAGAACGCCGCCGACGTGGGAGCGAACATCGGCGCGGTGACCAGCCTGATGGCCGCCCGCACCGGGACTGGCGGCATCGTCTGGTCGTTTGAACCCCATCCGACGATCCACGCCGAATTTCTGGCCAACGTGGATCGCTGGCGAAATAGCGGCAAGCGCATCGGCCGAATTATCCCCAGCACCAAGGCCCTCAGCGATCAACAAGGTTCAGCCGAACTTTTTGAACCCGATGATTTTGCGGGCAATCATGGATCGGCCAGCCTGGAAAAGCCAAGCGACGCGCAACCGAATCATACCCGTAAATCATACCGCATTGATACGGCTCCATTGGATGCTTCCCTGCCGGTGGGCACAAAAATTGGGGTTCTTAAAATGGACGTCGAAGGGCATGAAATTAATGTCCTGCGCGGAGCCACCCGATTTTTGGGAGCAAAACTTATACGTGACGTGGTCTATGAAGATCATCACGGATACCCCAGTGAAACGAGTTCAGCGCTCGAACAGGCCGGGTACCGTATCTTTCTAATCGATCGCACCTTCTGGCGGCCCCAATTGCTCAACCCCATGGGATCCACACCCTCCGTTTCGTGGCTGCCCCCCAATTATCTCGCCACTTTGAATCCCACGCGGGCCGAGGAACTTTGCCGACCATCGGGCTGGCAATGCCTGTGAGGCATGCTGGCCAGCCCTAGATTGCCTTCATGAATCCCGACGAAGCCCGGACAATGCTGGAGAAACTCTGCCAGCAGGAAATCTCCGTGGATGAAGCGCTGCGCGCGTTTCAGGTCGCACCGATCAGTGACCTGGGCTTTGCCGCCGTCGATCTTCATCGGACCCTTCGCAAAGGCTTTCCCGAGGTTATCTACGGCCAGGGCAAAACTCCGGCACAAGTGGCGGCGATCGGCGCCCGGATTGCTGAAGCTGGCGGACGCGTGCTGGTTACCCGGGTCACCCAGAAGCACGCCCAGTCATTTCAAAAACGGTTCCCCCACGCGATCCACCACGAGGACGCCCGCTGCCTCACCCTGGAAGATTCACCGTTGCCCAAGCATCCCGGCTATATCGCAGTGGTGGCGGCTGGCACCAGCGACCTCCCGGTCGCGGAAGAGGCGGCAGTCACCGCCGAGTTTATGGGGAATCGGGTCGAGAGAATTTATGATGTCGGCGTGGCGGGCCTGCACCGCTTGCTTCGCAGGATCGACGCCATCCAAGCCGCTAATGTAATTATTGCCGTGGCAGGCATGGAAGCGGCGTTGCCCACCGTCATTGGTGGATTGGTCTCCCGGCCGCTGATCGGCGTACCCACCAGTGTCGGCTATGGCGCCCACCTGGGTGGTGTTACAGCCTTGTTGGGGATGTTGAATTCCTGCGCCAGCGGGATGACAGTGGTCAATATCGACAACGGCTTCGGCGCAGGTTACGCGGCGAGCAGCATTAATGCCCTGGCCCAGTCCGCAGGGCCAGCCACACGGATGACCAAGGCCGCCCGGAAACGTAAATAGCTCTGATTAAGAACCAGCCGTAAATCAGCCCGGCATCGTCGTTGGAACGTCACGCCGCCCGATAGGCTCCATCCAATCTAATGGCTTCGTCCACGGACGAGGGCAACAGGTGCGCCACAGTCAGTCGGCGTCCGATTCGGGCCCGGATCTCGGAAGCGGAAACGCTCACGGGCCAACCCCGCAGGTGCTTTAAACGAAGCCGACTGTCCACAGGGACGGAGGCGATTCCAGGGCGTGGAATGACGATGAATTCGACGGCCTCCGCCAGTTCCGAGGCCTCCCGCCACTGCGAAAGGGTATTCACGTGGTCGGCGCCAATCAGCCAGGCAAGCTGGGCTTGGGGAAAACGACGACGCATCTCCCGTACCGTGTCGATGGTGTAACTTACCCCGCCCCGCCCCGCCTCAAAGTCGTCCACATCCGCCCAGGTCTGCCCTGCCAAAGCCAGGCGCAGCCACTTCAAGCGTAATGCCGCAGGAGCCAGTTGCTGTCCCAACTTGAAAGGCGACTGGCTGGCCGGAATAAACATCACCCGGTCCAGGGACATTTCTTCCATCGCGGCCTGAGCCACCAGTAGATGGCCGAGGTGAACCGGATCGAAAGAACCACCGTAAAGCCCGATTCTCATATTAACCCTGGGTTCGATATTGATCGCTAACAACACCTGGGATCCCTGCCCTGCGCCTCGCTCGACCGGACATAGGCCGCTTGATGGGCCTCGCGAAGCCAATGTTTCCGTACTTCCGGGACATCAATAAGCAACCGCTGGCCGGCCACGGAGGGGACACTTTGTTGCAACGAAGCGCTCACCTGCCGGTCAATCGCCTCTTGCCCGGACCAATGCCGCACGAGGGCGAACATAAGAGCCGCCATCCCCGCATGCCCGCCCCAACCCATCCCTGAATCGCCAGCGGTACCCGGCAACCACACCGGCGCCTCCTCGCATAGATCGGCCTCGCGCTGGCCCGCCAGGAGCCGGATCCACACCAGCACTCCCGAGGCGACAATCGCACTAACGAAACCCAGGAACACCACCGTTACCACCGCATCTAGCCGGTTATTGAAAGCCACGGTACGATTGACCGCCAGAGCCTTGCTCGCGGTCGTGCGTTGAACCTCGTCCGTGGCCTTTGCCACCGCCGATTCCAAGGCGGGCCGCTTCTCGTCCAGACCCCGTGCCGCCGCCAGGAAACCTATACGAGGTGAGGCGTCGAAAATCTTCTGGTACCCAGCGGTCCACGTCACCAGAAGCAGCCAGCACAACGGCACGAGTACAATCAACGTCACTGCGGGACTCAATCGACGCCCCGAGTCCGCGGACTTTTTCAAAGCCGTCTTCAGCAGGATCGTCGCAGCCAAGACCAGGGCAATCGCGGCGAGCAATTGGTTGGCAATGCCAAAGAGCGGCCACAGGGAATTGATGCCACCATAGGGATCGCGAACCCCCTGGATCAAAAACCATCCCCATCCTCCAACAATCAGCGCACTCGCCAGCAAACCCGCCGATGAAGACCGCACATTGCCCAACGGCTTCCAAAGGTGCCCCAGGAAATCCTGCAAGAGATAACGCCCCACGCGGGTCCCAGCATCGAGGGTGGTTAATATAAACAGGGCCTCGAACATGATCGCGAAGTGGTACCAGATATCCAGCCCCTTGCCGTGCGTAACCTGCGAGAACACGTTGGCCATGCCCACCGCCAAAGTCGCCGCTCCGCCGGTTCGCCCGTAGAGAGTCGTTTCCCCTACCGCCGCAGCAAGCTGGCTCATGGTTGCAGGTTCGATATGGAACCCGGTGGCATTTACCTTGGCCACTGTATCGGTCACGATGGCCGCAGCGTCGGGTCCCACCCCTTTCACGTTCATCGCGAGGTAAACACCAGGTTCCAAGGTGCACGCGGCGATCATGGCCATGATGGCCACAAACGATTCGAGTAACATCGCCCCGTAACCAATGCTTCGCGCGTGCCCTTCCCGACCGATGATCTTGGGAGTCACCCCACTCGCGACCAAGGAATGGAATCCACTGATTGCCCCGCAGGCAATCGTGATGAAGCAGAACGGAAAGAGTTTACCGGGGACCACCAACCCAGACCCATCAATAAACTTAGTGATGGCAGGCATTTTGAGTTCAGGCAATACGAAGAGCACGCCTGCGGCCAAGGCGACAATAGTCCCCAATTTCATGAAGGTGCTGAGGTAGTCGCGCGGCGCCAAGAGCAACCACACGGGCAAGGCGCTAGCCGCCAACCCATATCCAATAATGGCCCAAGCCAGCGGCTCCCCCCGGAAGGTTAGCCATTTCGACCATACCGCATGCTCGTGAACCATCTGTCCGCCCCAGACCGAGAACAGCAGCAACGTCACACCGAGGATTGAAGCTTCGAGAGTTTTTCCGGGACGAATGAAGCGGAGGTAAATGCCCATCAGGAAGGCAATGGGAATGGTCGCACCCACGGTAAACACCCCCCATGGACTATCCGCCAAGGCCTTCACCACCACCAATCCCAGCACCGCCATCAAGATGATCATGATGGCAAGGATGGCGATCAGGGCGAGCGTGCCCGCGAAACCATTCAGCTCTTCCTTGACCATCTGACCCAGCGATTTTCCGTCACGCCGGATCGAGGCAAAAAGAATGATGAAATCCTGGACCGCCCCGCCTAGAACCACCCCGATCAAAATCCAAAGTGTCCCCGGCAGGAAACCGAACTGTGCGGCCAAAACGGGACCCACCAACGGACCAGGACCAGAAATCGCCGCAAAATGGTGACCGAAGACGATCCAGCGATTCGTCCGAACGAAATCCCGTCCATCTTCATGAACCTCGCAAGGAGTGGCCCGGCGGTTGTCGAGCTGCAGCACCTTTGCCGCGAGCCACTTGGAATAGAAACGATAACCGATGGCATAGGTGCATAAAGCCGCCACCAGCAAATAAGCCGAATTGATCGGTTCTCCACGAGAAAGCGCGAGCACGCCGTAGCAAGCGCCACCCAATACGGCGACCAACAACCAAGCGAATGCGCGAACAGGTTTCGGCATGGGCGGACACTACCGAAAGCCAATGCAACCTGTCAGCCTTGTGTCGCGTTTTCTTGCAGTGTCCCAGTGCTTCCCTGAAACGCAAAAGGCCCCGCCGAAGCGGGGCCTTTTGAGATAGGATAGATGACGGTTATTGCAGGCTGCCCGAAGGAGACACCAACACGAACGCTCCCCGGCGGTTTTTGCTCCAGGCGGCCTCGTCGTGGCCGATTTCAGCAGGGCGGTCCTTGCCCCAGCTCGTGGTTGTGATGCGATCCGACGACACGCCTTGGCTGATCAGAGCTTCGCGGACAGACAGCGCCCGACGCTCGCCCAACGCACGATTGTATTCGTCGGTACCGCGCTCATCGCAATGTCCCTCGACGATCAAGGTCTTCTCGGGATGGGCCTTCAGGTAGTCAGCGACAGAAGCGACCTTAGCGCGCTCGGAGGCACGAATGGCCGACTTGTCGTAGTCGAAATAGACTGTGTCAGCCTTGAGTGTCTCAGCGTCTTGGAGGCCAGCGGTCCGAGATCCCTCACCCATGGGCACCTGTCCGCGGTCAAGCGGAGTCTTGGTAACACTGCCCGGAGTATTTCCGTCGGGGAATTGCCCCCCAATTCCGGGTGGTGGCGGAGTAAATCCAGTGCGTCGGGTGGTCCCAGCCGTACCCAGTCCGTCCCCTGGCACCGCAGTAACAGAGGTGTTTGTCTGGCTGTTGTAACCCGGAATCGGGGTAATGTTCTTTGCCGGCTTTTTGCAGCCGGAGGCCAGTGCCAAAACGGCAGCCAAGGCGATTGTCCAAACCTTTATCACGCGCAACATAGCAAAACTTATCTTGTCGGGTGTTATCTGCTCCAACTGGGCTGGGAACAGTTCCCCGTCATCCGGACGACATCCTTCACGCGCTTGGTAGGCACGTCAAGCAGTGACAGATGGGGAACGTAGTGATCTTTTCGCACAAAAATCAAGGTCCGTGAATTAGGCGCCCAACTCGCATCTTCCCCGGCCGCCAACACGTCCACGTTCCCACCACTGGCGGGCATCACGCAGATCTCGAAATTGTCGCCCTTTTTCATGTGGGTGAAGGCGATGAGCTTCCCGTCTGGCGACCAATCCGGCTCGGAAACGTTCCCCACGCCACCGGTACTCAAGCGGCGCATCGAACCACCACTGGCGGGGATGGTGTACAACAGCGGGATACCGCTTTCGCGAGAGGCAAAGCAAATCGTGGAACCATCCGGCGACCAACACGGGGAGGATTCATCTTCACGCGTGGTGGTCAATTGGCGCAGGCCGCTGCCGTCGGCGTTCGCCACCCAGAGATCGGGACTGCCCGACTTGCTCAGGATCATCGCCACTTTGGAACCATCCGGGGAAACCGAGGCACTGGTGTTCAGGCCGGGGAAATTCGCGAACGGCTGCCGGGCTCCCGATCCCAAATCGTGGGAGTAAATGTCGGGATAGCCACTCTTGTAACTCGTGTAAAATAAGCTCCGGCGTCCCGCTCCCCAATTCGGGGCTGCGACGGTGTTCCCATCGTGGGTTAGTTGGACCATCCCGCCGCCGTCGTAATCGCAAACCGCGACTTCGCTGGAACGCCCCAAGTCCAGCTTGAACGCGATCTTGTACTTGGCGATACCCTTGCGACCGGTGACTGCTTCGACCACTTCATCCGCCAACGTGTGCGCGCGGCTTCGTACCGAACCACCGGGGTAGGATCGATGAAAGGCTTCGGTCTTCGCGGTTACATTATTCAGTACGGCTTCCAATTCACCGCCTGCCTGGCTGACCAGGTCCCACTCACCCTGCCCCGGCGAAACCAGGCTGAAGCCAGCCACATATAAGTCAAATTGCAGCACTTCCTGCGTCTCCCCGGTGAATCCGGAAAGGGCGATCGGAATAAGCCGGGCAACGCCTTTGGTGACAGTGACATCACCTTGGCCCTCCTGGCCCATGAGTGGCAGGGAAAAGGCCAGCGCCGCAAGGGCCAGGCCACTTAGGAATCGTTTTCTTATTTCAGTAAAGGAACGCGTCATGTCGAGGAATTGGCATTGGAATCTATGGTGAAACGTATCGAAAAGGCTCGCTCGGGATCGGTGGAATCGGAGGGCAACGGCATCAGTTTGCGATGACTACGCAACACCTCACGTACCGATTCGTCGAATTCCCGGATACCGGACGGCTTGGTAATGCGGAAGTCCTTCAGCGTGCCGTCACGCAGGACGATGATTTCCGCCATCACGTAGGCTTCACTCTTGGAGATGGCCGCCGGCTGTTTCCAGCTTTGCAGGTAGAGGGCGTGCAGGTACTCGAAGTACTTCACAAACGCCGCCCGACCTGGCCCGGGCATCGTGATTTCCGTGTCGCTGGAGAATTTTCCGGCCATGGAACCGCTAGCGCCATTCAGGGCTTGCTGGATGGCTGCCATGGACTTCGCCCGATTCGCCGCCGCGTCGCGTTGGGCTCTTCTCGCATCATCACGCGCCTGGCGGTCCGCCTCTTCGGCCGCCTTGTCCGCCGCGGCTTTTTTGGCCTCAGCGTCATCCGCCGACCGATGGGTCTTGATCTCGTCGGAGATGTTAGGTTTTTTGCCCGATTTCGGGGTCGTATCGTCGTCGGACTTCTTATCGCGCTGATTCTTTTTGTTCTGGGGACGTTTGACGCCATCCGGGTCTTCCACGGGCGCCGAATGGTGCTTGGGCTCCTCCGCCAGATTGGATTTCGGAGCTGGCTTGGGCCGTTCTGTGGTTCTCTCCCGCTCCGGGGGGGTCTCCTTGGGGGGCCTGACATCCTTCGGTTTATCCGCGGGCGGCGTATCTACAGGCGGAGCCACCGGAGCTGCAGGCGGTGGAGTAGGAGCCCGACGAGGCTGCACCGTGGGTTCACCCGCGCCTGAGGTTACGTTATCGGTGACCGTGAAATTCGTGGGCAACATCACGATTTCGGGGCCTTCCTCGACATCATGGTGGGTGGCCAGCGCGGGTGTCAAGGCAATGATGAGGAGCAGCGACGTATGCAGCGCCGCCGAGGTCACCATACAACGCTTTTGGGAGGTATTCATCGGCTGGAGCGGTCGGTGGCGATGCGAAAGCGGGAGATCTTCTCCTTGCCGCACACGTCCAGGATACTCACCAGACGCTGGGCAGGGGCGTCTTTGTCCACCCGGATACGCACCATCAGATTCGTGTTTTCACCAAAGGCCTGGGCCAGCTTGCGTCCCAGTTCCTCTTCGTTCGCGACGGGCCTGCCCTTGAACCGGTAGCCACCGGCAGTCACCGCCTCCACTGTCACCACGTCGTCCGGCTGGGACGAACTATTCTGCCCATTCGCCACCGGGAGCCGCAGGTTGAGGCTCTGTTCCAGCAGCGGGGTCGTGATGATGAATATGATTAGTAGTACAAAGGCCAGGTCCAGCAACGGAGTGATGTTAATCTCACTCAGCGTCACCAACTGGTTGCGCTGCGAAAATCGCCTCATGGATCACCATAATCGGACACCGGTTAGCATGATTATAGCAGTGAACGCCAGAATCAACACCAGCACGCCGATTCCTAAATAAAGCAGGTTTACCGGCCCCCTCCCCTTGCTGCCCGAACGCCGCCGCATCCCTTCCTTGAGACGCCGGCCGCATTTGCGGCAACGGGTGAGCACACGCCCGTTCCGGGTCCCGCAACGGGCGCAGAACGTGAACAGGTTGGCCTGGCACGTTTCGCACTTCTCGATTCCCATCGGGTTAAGGTGTTCGCACTTGGCGCATAACACCCCTCTTCCACCCGACGAGGAAGGATCATTCGTTGCGTCGTCCTGGCCCGTGCTGTGAGAGGGAATATCACTCATCGTCCTTCAAGAACTCGGTTTCCATGCGCGAAGCCAGCGACTGGGCAAAATTGTCCAGCTCGACAGATTGAACACGCAGATTGTGAACCAAGTAGTTGTAACCGAACATTGATGGAATTGCCACCAATAAACCCGCGACGGTGGTGATCAAGGCCGCGGAAACTCCCGGGGCCATGGCCGCCAAATCCGCCCGCTGTCCCGCTTGCGCGGCACGAGCCACTCCGCCGAAGGCGTCCATGACGCCCCAGACGGTACCCAGCAACCCCAAAAACGGGGCTCCGCTGACCGCGAGGGCCAGCAGGATCAGCCCGGATTCCAAGCGCAGGGATTCCCGGGCCACCGCTCCTTCCAACGTGCGCTTCACGTGCTCCATCGACTTGAGCGACAGATACTGTTTTCGCGTCCCGCCCTCCATTTTGAGGTGCCCTTCCAGATCCTTGCAGCCTTCCTCGTAGACGGCAAAGAGTGGGCAGCCGTCCACCGGCAATTGGCGGTCGTAGATCGCCAGAACCGTGGATTGGCCGCGAAACTCCTGCTCGAAATAACGATTCAAGCGGGTGGCACGACGCATCTGCATCGCCTTGGACAGCATGACTGACCAGGCGAAAATCGAGAACACCAGCAAAACGGCGATAATGACCTTGGCTTCGGCCGTCGCGTTCTGCCAGACGTAACTAAGGGAAACTCCCCCGCCGGCGGAAGCCAGCAGGCCAGTGCAATAACTCATTCCAAGTGAGAGCGAATAATAGGATGGGTGCAGCCGCCTTACCCAGACTGGGAACCGGGATTACCGGACGGTTGACCTGCTCGGGTTCAACGACGCCTGAAATAGCGGCATTGTTCAACCCAAAACTTCGGCCATCCGCCAATCTCCAGCTCAGACAGGCATTTGCAGGCCCACTTTCTGGGCTACCTGCATCACGTCTTTGTCACCCCGACCGGAAAGATTCACGATCACGATCGCGTCTTTCGGCAGGGTGGGCACGATGCGAATGGCAGCCGCCACTGCGTGGGCGCTCTCCAGGGCAGGAATGATTCCCTCCGTTCGCGCGAGGCGATTGAAGGCTTCCAAGGCCTCAACGTCCGTAGCGTACCCGTATTCCACGCGGTTCTGATCCTTCAGCCAGGCGTGTTCGGGGCCTACCGCGGCGTAGTCCAATCCAGCACTTACGCTGTGGGTCGACTGGATCTGGCCAAACTCGTCTTGGAGAATGTAACTCCGTGTGCCCTGCAGCACACCCAGTGAGCCACCTTGAAAACGCGCCGCATGGCGCTCGGGGAGGATGCCTTCCCCGCCCGCCTCGACGCCGTACATCTTGACGTCGGCATCGTTCAGAAAGGGATAGAACAGCCCGATGGCGTTGGATCCGCCACCAACGCAGGCGATTAGCAGATTCGGCAATCGTTCTTCCTTCTCCAGAATCTGACGGCGGGCTTCGTCTCCGATGACGCGATGGAAATTGCGCACCATCACGGGATAAGGGTGCGCCCCGTACGCGGTTCCCAAAATGTAATGGGTGCTCCGCACGTTGGTGACCCAATCGCGCATGGCCTCATTGACGGCTTCTTTCAGGGTCTGTTGGCCAGCCTTCACCGGAACCACCTCGGCACCCAGCATTTTCATGCGGTACACGTTGAGTTCCTGGCGTTTGCAATCGACTGCCCCCATGTAAATCACGCACTTGAGACCGAACATCGCGGCCACGGTGGCAGTCGCCACGCCGTGCTGTCCTGCTCCGGTTTCGGCAATCACCCGCGTCTTGCCCATGCGCCGCGCGAGAAGAACCTGGCCAATGGCGTTGTTGATCTTATGCGCGCCGGTGTGCAGGAGGTCTTCCCGCTTCAGGTACACCCGGGCGCCACCCAGCTCCTTGGTGAGGCGATCCGCCCGATAAAGCGGCGTTGGTCGACCGCAGAATTCCCGCAGGTAATAGGTGAATTCGGCCTGGAACTCAGGGTCCTGTTGGGCACGCCAGTACTCCTCTTCCAGTTGCTGTAGGGGATAAAACAGCGTTTCCGGGACATAACGTCCACCATACGCGCCAAAATGCCCTTCGGCATCCGGCATGGTCGGAGAAGCGAATGGAGTAGCAACGGTCGAACTCACGGGGCGAGTTTAGCAGAATAGGAGTTTTGGTCGAGTGCGGAGCCGAACCACAGTCGGGCCTCATTCTTCCCAAAGCACCTAGCGACATTATTCCTCCCTGTTTTCCCGGCAAACCGGGCGTGTTCATCCAATCCGGGAGGGCGAGACTCCGTCGAGCCGTAACCAACGGAAAGAGGTTTCGCTAAGGAATCACAAGCGGTTGCAACGGAGAATAATACAGCAGAATTGGTATCATACTCCAAGCTTCGTTACCCTAAACGGAAACCGAAACGAATCGCCTAACCAGAGTTTCGGCTCGACGGAGTCTCGCCCCCCGGGTTTTAGCGACCTTACGGTAGGCCAAGACCGACGACGATTTTCAGTGTGGCACCGGCGGCTCGCCGCTTGCAGGCAGAGCCGCTTTGGCTCTGCCTTCCACACGCATCATTCCAATCAACTCAGACGCAAACCCCGTAGGCCTTCTCGGGATCGACACCCAAGTCCTTGATCGCCTTGGCCACAGTGGACGCCGGGATCGCTCCCTTTTGGGACAACGAATATAAAGTGCCGATCACTGTGCATTCGGCGTCGATCTCGAAGAACCGGCGCAGGGCGCCACGGGTTTCGCTACGACCGAAGCCATCGCAACCAAGGGTGGTCAGGCCGCCAGGGATCCAAGGGGCAATCTGGTCCGCGACCAGTTTCAAATTGTCGCTGACCACCACCCACGGACCAGGCTGGCCTTGGACGACCTTTTCCAAGTAGCTGACCTGCGGCGTGGATTCCGGATGCAGCATGTTCCAACGCTTGGCCGCCTGGGCTTCCACGCGGAGTCGTTTGAAACTGGTGGCACTCCAGACGTCGGCGCTGACGCCGTAGTTTTCGAGAATCGCCTGGGCCTTGAGCGCCTGCATCAGGATCGCACCCGAGCCAATAAGCTGTGCCTTGTGGGCCAGTCCTTCCTTGCCGGGCTTGAGCTTATACATGCCCCGGAGGATGCCTTCTTCGAGGCCCTCGATCTCAGGCATCGGGATGTGTTGGTAGTCCTCGTTGTGAACCGAAACGTAGTAGAATACGTCCTCGCCCTGCTCATACATGCGGCGGAGACCGTCGCAGATGATGACCACCAACTCATAGCCGTAGGCAGGCTCGTAGGAGAGGAGGTTGGGCACACTGGAGGCGACCAGATGGCTGTGCGCATCCTGGTGCTGCAATCCCTCGCCATTCAGCGTCGTACGACCGGACGTTGCACCCACCATGAAGCCACGGGTGCGGCTGTCGCCTGCGAGCCAGATCTGGTCCCCAACCCGCTGGAACCCGAACATCGAGTAATAGATATAGAACGGGATCGTCGGCACGCCATAGTTCGAATTCGACGTGCCGGCAGCCACGAAACTGGCCATGGAACCCGCCTCGTTGATGCCCGCCTCGAAAAGCTGGCCCGTCTTCATTTCGACGTACGGGGAGTTTTCCGACTTGTCGACGGGATCGTATTTCTGGCCCTTGGAACTATAGATTCCCACCTGCTTGAACAGGCCTTCCATGCCGAAGGTGCGTGCCTCGTCAGGGACGATCGGGACTATATATTTACCAATGTTGGCATCCCGCAGCAGGTCGCCCAGCATCATCACGTAGGCCTTGGTGGTCGAGGCTTTGCTCAGGACGTGCGCCTGCGTCAGTTTCGTGAAATCCGAAGGCCGGGGCACGGTCAGCAACGGGGCGGTCACCGTTCGCTTGGGAACGAAGCCATTCAACGCCCTCCGGCGTTCCATGAGATAGTTCATCTCAGGGCTGCCCTCGGGCGGTCGGAAGAAAGGCATTTCGGCGATTTCTTCTTCCGATACCGGGACGCTGAAACGCTGGGCGAAATGCCGCAGGTCACGTTCCTGCATCTTCTTCGCCTGATGCGACGGATTCTTACCTTCACCCGCCTCGCCCATGCCCCAACCTTTGACGGTCTTGGCCAGGATGACCGTGGGGCGGCCATTGGCCTGGGTGGTAGCCTTATGATAGGCGGCATAAACCTTGAGCGGATCGTGGCCGCCGCGCATCAGCTTCCGCAATTGGTCGTCGGACAAATGATCGACCAGGCGCAAAAGATCGGGATATTTGCCGAAGAAGTGTTTCCGGATATAACTACCCGGCTCAACGATATACTTCTGGTATTCGCCGTCGACCACTTCCTCCATGCGTTTCGCCAGCAAACCACTGGGATCCCTGGCGAAAAGGTCGTCCCAATCGCTGCCCCAAATGACCTTGATGACATTCCAGCCGGATCCGCGGAAGGAACCTTCCAATTCCTGGATGATCTTGCCGTTGCCGCGTACCGGTCCATCCAAGCGCTGCAGGTTGCAGTTGACGACCCAGATGAGGTTGTCGAGTCCCTCGCGACCCGCGAGGTTGATCTGGCCGAGCGTCTCGGGTTCGTCCGATTCGCCGTCGCCGATGAAGCACCAGACCTTGGGATCGTTGCCCGGCGGCACCAAACCACGATTCTGGAGGTAACGGCTATAAAACGCCTGGTAGATGGAATGGATCGGCCCCAAACCCATCGAGACTGTGGGGAACTGCCAGAAATCCGGCATCAGGTACGGATGCGGATAGCTGGAGAGGCCCGGATGCGACTGCAATTCCTGGCGGAAATTCTTGAGGTGCTCCTCGGTCAGACGGCCTTCGAGATAGGCGCGGGAATAATTTCCGGGCGAGGCATGGCCCTGGAAATAGATCATGTCCGCGATCCGGCCATCGTCACCGCCCCGGAAGAAATGATTATAGCCCACCTCATACAAGGTGGCCACCGAGGCGAAGGTGGCAATATGGCCGCCCACACCCTTCCCCGCCATTTCCTGGCGCACCACCATCGCCATGGCGTTCCAGCGCACGTGCGACTTGATGAGATTCTCCATCTCCAGGTCGCCCGGATACTCCGGCTGTTCCGACACTGGAATTGTGTTGTAGTACGGCGTGGTGGTCACGTCCGGGATCGCATGCCCCCGGCGACGCAGGTTACCGACGAGGTCGGAAACGATGATCTTCGACAACTCAGGCGCCTTGTTGGTCAGCACCAAATCGAGCATGTCTTCGATCGATTCCGAATAGCGGGTCAGCGACGAAGCGACCCGCGAGTGAGCAGTAACTTCCACGGACGCGGATTTCGCGCCATTCGTACCATTATGGGAACCGTTTGTATTCAATTGCGGTAGGTCGAGTTAATCGACAACCGGCAGGATAAGGGAAACCGGCCCAGTGCCAAGCGTTGCGTGCATTATTTGCCTCACTGATACCCAGGCTTAGCCGGACTCACCTTCATGGTTGGTCACCCTTGTTTTCCTCGGATCGAGCCACCGCCAGAAACCTCTGGTACAAGACCGAGGCCGTGATCGCGACCACCGCAACCCCGGCAAAAGCACCGATTCGGTACAGGGGCCCCAGGTGCGACAGGTCAAAGAAGAACAACTTCACCAACGCCACGCCCAGCAGCCCCAACCCGCTGTACCGCAACGCCCGAGCCCGGGCCGCGATACCGATCCCAACCAAGCCCAGGGCAAAGAGCGACCAAGCGATCGTGTAAGTCATTCCCCTGGCAAAATCGCCAGAGAGGTCCCACACCAAGGGCCCGCCATGCGAGAAGTAGTCGCCTATCTCCAGGTTCAGGAGCAGAAACAAGAGAATCGTTCCACCCGTCAGCAAGGCGGGCCGGACCGGGAGACCCATCCGCCTGTCGTTCTGTGACTTCAGCAAACCACCGGCAGCCAGCAGGCAGAACGCCACGATACCGTAGGTGTACAGGTACCAATTGAGGATCCGCATGCCGGTGGCCGGGTGGTAACTGAAGACATGCCAGTTGAGCGCCAACCGCTGGAACGCTGCCGCCAAGAGCACGACTCCCAGCCGCTTCAGCCCCGGATGTTGCAGCCGGAGGAACAGCCAGCAAAGGGCCAAGCCTTCCAAGGCCCAACCCAGGGTCAACCATTCGTGCTCAAATTCGATCGGGAAAATCAGCGTCACAAACAGTGACGCCACCGCCCCAAACCAGGACAGCAAGCTCCTCCGATTCTCCGTACCTTTGGGCAACCACGAAGCGAGAGCCCAAACCGACGCCAAAGCCGCCACGGCAAAGGCCGCCGGAATCAGCCCCTTGTGGATCATCGAATATTCCTTCCAAACGAGATAATAGATGAGCCCGAAGTGAAGCGGCGCTGCGACCGCGGCGGAAATCCATACCTTGCTCCGGTCAATAAACCGTGACCGGAAAACGAACGGAAAACCCATGAACAACACCGCGAAACCGATATTCCAGCCGAGGAACACCCCAGTCAACCGAGGTGCCGGAGTGGCGAGATACGCCGCCAGTTCAACCACGGCGACGCCCGCAACCAGGAATAGCGGCAGGCCATTGGCGATGTTTTCTGTCGCTTCGTCTGGATTCGACCGTTTCGCCTGCCAGTACGTCAGTCCCAGGCCGACTGCCGCCAAGGCGAGAGCTGTCACGAAAATATTGGAGGGATCGGCGGGATGATACCTTCCCACCGCCATGACCAGCAGAGCCAGGGGCAGGCAGGTCGCCATCGCCGGAATCTGTTGGGTGACGTTTTGTTCCCAAGCAGAAGTAGACAACAGGGCCTCGTCCCGTTTCGCCGACCGAGCCAAAACGAGGCTGGCGACCATGAAGAACAGCGCCGCGCCACCAATTACGAATAGCGATTCGGTCAGTTCACCCAATTCGGCCGGCACCGAGAGCATCCACACGGCAGCCGTGGCCAGAGTCATGAGAAAGGTGAACAGCAATCCCGCCCAAGCCCGGGCCATCGTGGCCGCCATCACCGCGAAAAGATCGAGCACCAGCACCACGACCCAAAAGGTCCACGGCACGGGAATCTGTAGCACCACCGGCAGGAGCGTCAAAAGGAGGGCCATTACCGGGACAAAATTAGGCAGGCTGGACAACCCGGCGGTAGCCAGGCCCTGCCTCCTGATAGAGAAGACGGCGAATCCGGTATGAAGGACACCAAAAGCCAAGTAGAGCCCCAGCCCCCACCAGAGCAAAGGGGCCTTGAGCACCGCCACGGTCCAAACCGCTATAATCAAGAACGATAACCCGGAGGCGGCATATTCCAGGGGCCTCAAGGTCTTTCGTAATTGGGATAGTCCCAGCAGCACCAGATCGATTGCCAGGACCGCCCAGAAATACGTGCCAGGCGAATTGCCCACCCCACCCCCGCCGAGCAGCGAGAGGCTTATCACGAAGCCGCCGACAGGAAGCAAAACCGCCGCCACCACCAGTGGCCTCGAATACCAGTCCCGCTTGACGGCCCATGCCAAAGCACCGGCAAACAATAGCGAGTACCCCACAAAGGCCGCCTGGGCGATTAGCATCTTAGGCGGGCTATAGAACTGAACCTGCCAGCCCAATTGCATCAGAATCGTACCGACGGCACCCAGCACCGCCAGGTAATCCCACCGCTTCCGCCGGGTAACTGCGAGCAGTCCGACGTCCAGTGCGGCGATATAGGGGAACAACACCTCCGGCCGATCCTCCCCGGTGGACAACAATATCGGTGTGAGAAACCCACCCACCATGCCGAGAATCGCCACCACCGGTCCGTCCAATTTGACGGCCAGCAGGAAGGCCGCCGCAGTGTTCACGACCATCAGGCCAAAGCTGAAGGCCGGAGTAAATATTGGGAAATGGTAAAGGCTCCGGCAGGCATAGATCACCGCGTATAGGATGACCACTCCGGTCGCACAAAGGGTTTGAGACGTGGTCGCATAATCCTTTTTCTTCAAGACCACGCCTCCGGCGATCAGTCCAATTCCGAGGAGGTAACCCGCCGCCGCCCGTACCGCAGGCGGAATAAGATTGTGATCGACCGAGTACTTCAACCCAAAGGCCGCCGCGAAAAATAGGGCGATTCCCCCGATCCACGCGATCAGTTTCCCACCGATGAACTGTTCCAAACCGCTCGCCTGCGACGTGCCCGGCTCCATCCGAGGGGGCAAAGGCTGAATCGGCACCTGTCGAGTCGGCTGCTCAATTCTCGGTGTTGGAGCCTTGTGAGGAACATCCGACGCTGGACTGGATTCCGCCGGCGAAGAGACGGTTTCCCCTGCCTCAATTATCCTGTCTGATGACGGCTGTAACGCTTCAGTCCACGCAAATTCTCCCATGGCCGATACCATTGGAACTGGAGGCGGCTGCACCGCCTCGGCCACTGGCTGGGGTGCGGGCGTGGGGGTAGGCACGGGATTATCCCGCCATGCGGGCCGCCGGGGCGGTTCGAATGCTTCGCCTGGGAGATTCTCCAACCGCCTCTCCATCTTGGACAACCGGATCGTCAATCCGGTCTGAGCAAAGCCGAGTTCAGCCACGGTCTTCCGCATCTCGCGAATGCGCACCATGGCGACAATCGACAAGATCAACGGCCCCAATTGGAGTACCAATACGAGCCCCACCCACAACATGACGTCCATAACCTGTATCGCTTCTTCTCGGGCACAGGGAACACTCCCGGCCACCCCCGATGGATACCCCGGCTGTGGACAGAAGCGAGAATCGAAAGAAATGAGGAAACATCGACGGGATCAATGGAACAGATCGCGAAGGAACCGCGAATCACACGAAATACACAAAAAAGAGATCGGTACCGGGCCACCCCAAAAGGAACAGTACTTTTTGGCATGTTTCGCACTGTCCACCTCCTTACGTCGGTGGCTACCCCTCCACTTATATTCCTCCGGAAGGCAACAGACTGGATTACCGCCGCTGTTCGGCGAAAAGGAAAAGAAGAAATAAGAAAGAGCTCACACGGAGGCGCGGAGACACGGAGGAAGACAAGGCTTTGCGAGGCTGAGAATCTGACGGATTTTCAAGCGAATTCCGTTTTCGATGACACTCAAAACCCTGGTATACATACCATTTCTTGGGAGCAATGGTTCTTCCCCCTCCCTGCCTCCACGTCTCCGCGTGAGCCTATTTCCCCCCTGTCCCCTGCTCTCACCAAATCGCCTTCAGCGCGCACTCGACACGGTGCCAGATGCTTTTCGGCATCTGATTTTGTCAAACTCGCATCCATTCCAGCTCTTTTCGTGTTTTTTGTGTGATTCGTGGTTCTATGACACTTTCCCACTCCGCGCCTCCGCGCCTCCGCGTGAGTTCGTTTTTCCAGATACCCGAGGCACAGCAATATGGAAAGGACTCGCAGCCACGATGCCCGCAAGTCCCTCGGGATAAAATGAAAGGTACTCGTCAGTTTCCAACCGGTGCTTCTGAGGCGGGGCGCTGCGAATGAGGTGCCGGAGTGCCTCCATGTCGCGGCTCCAGCCAAAGCCATTGGAGAACTCGACCGGTTCGAACTGGGACTTGTAGAGCGCCCGCTCGGAGTAGCAGGTTCCTAAATAGATATGGCTGAACCCAGATTCGCTGAACAACTGCACGGCGCGGGTCATCATGAACATGCCCAGGTTTCGATCCTGGCACGCCAGGTCATAGAACGCGTAGGCATAAAACGCGACCCGGGACGCCTCGATATGCAGCAGCGCCGTCCCAAGGTCCTTCCCGTCGGCATTGGACGTGAAATGCAGCAAATGGGAAATCATGGCCCCGGACATCAGGCGATCCAACCGGGTACCCGGCATGATCCCGTCTCCAAAACGCTCATTCGCGTAGGCCAGCCAGGCAGTCCGTCGCGCTTCGTTGAAATCGAATTCGGCCCGGGGAATCAATTGGCAGGTCCACCCCTCCCCCTTGCGCAGGATGCGACGGTTCTCGGAGTTTGGACGCCACCCGTCAAGGGGCACGCGAAGCTGGCGGGTCAGGTAGAAGCGCTCCAGCGAGGGAGTGCCAGGAAGGAACCCAGCCTCAAAAAAGTCCGCGGGTGTCTCGCCCGGTTCCGGAAACGCCCAGACGACATACGGATATAAGTAATTTCCGTAATCGGGTTGCGCCTCGGAGAAAACCAGTTTCATCAAGTCGGACTGCCAAGGTAACGCCGGGGAAGCCGGGATCGCCAATTTACCAGAATATCGTAGCTCACGCTACGCTTCAGCACCGCGAGATCGTGCGCGGTAATCTCGGACTGCCCTTGCCGCCCCAGCAATACCACTTCGTCGCCGACGGCAACAGAGTCGATTTCGGAAACGTTGACCATCAGGGCATCCATGGTAACGCCTCCCACCAGGGGCGCCGGACGCCCGCCTACCAGCACGGCCCCTTCGTTGCGCACCCGGGGAAATCCGTCGCCATAGCCGACGGGAATGACCGCTACTCGCGACCGACCCGGGGCGGTCCAGCGCATGCCGTAACCGACGGTCTCTCCAGCGTCCAATGTCTGCAGCGCGGTGATACGCGCCTTCACCGACATCACCTGCCGCAAGCCATCCAATCGACGACACACTTGGGAGGGGTAAACGCCCAACGCCAGGATGCCGACGCGCACCATGTCGAAGTGCGCTTCGGGGAGATCGAGGAACCCCCCGCTGTTGCACATGTGCAGGCGCTCAGGGTGGATTCCCTGCCCTGCCATGGCAGCGAGAGCTTCCTGAAAACGGCTCAATTGCAGCCGGGCAAAGGTTTTGTCCAGTTCGTCGCTTTGCGCAAAGTGACTCAAGGCTCCTGCCCAGGCCAGATGTCTCAATGAGGCCAACTCAGGAACCCACTCGGAAACCTCGTTCCACTTGAACCCGAACCGGTTCATCCCGCTGTTGACCTTGATATGCACGTCCAGGCGCCGCCCAAGGGAGGCTGCATAGTCATCGAGCGAGCGCGCAATGGACAACGAACCAACACAAGGTGTCAACCGATACTCCACGCACCAGGGGAATTCCTCCGGCGTTCGCTCACCCAGTATTAAGATCGGTGCCTCAATACCCGCACGGCGCAATTTGACGCCCTCTTCTACGGTATAAACAGCGAGTTCATCCGCCCCATGGCGCAAGGCGAGGCGGGAAACCGTGACCGCCCCCTGCCCATACGCATCGTCCTTCACCACGTAGAGCAGCTTGCCAGGCCGGGGAAGATCGGCGCGAATGAGCCGGATATTCTGGCTGAAGGCGTCCAGGTCGATTTCAACCCACGCAGAGCGGGGCGGCGAACCACTCGTAATATCAGGGGCCATGGAAAATCGGTGCCGGGAACTTTCGACCAATACGTGGGAAACGTTCATGGCGATCCAGGCGGCCAAAGACTTTGCCCGACGTCCGTTCGATAATAGCTCGCCAAGGAATGGATGCGACCGATGTTGGCGTAGGCCAGTTCGATAGCCGTCGGCATATCGGCGGCGAAGGCCGCAACGTCACACAAGCGGTGTCCGGTGGCTTCCAGTCGATCGGGGACTTTTCCCTCCACTTCCTGCCACCAAACGTCGCAGGTGAAATCGCCTTCCACCGAAATCGGCATCCTGGGGCCGTTCAACTGGGTATAGGGATAGCCCCAGCCTGCCAGCGTCAGGTTGCAGCCGCAGACCGCTCCGTCGCGCCAGCGGGGTTCCATCCGCTCGCGACGCACGCAAGCGATCATGGTTTCCATCGGATTGCTGAGCATCCGCAGGATCAAAGGACCACTCGTGACCCCCAGCCGGACATTATATTCCAGCACATGCCACCGATCCTCGTGCCACATGGCGGTGACCTGGACCGGGCCACGGTAGTCCACCGCCTCAAACCACGGGCGCAAGGGATGCAGCAGGACTTTGGCGAGTCCGTATTTGTCACCCGGATCGCGTTCCACCAATCCGCCCAGGGGCGCACCCGCGACCAAACCCATGTTACCGGTAAAAGCGCGCTTGTACTCCTGGTTGGTCACGAGCGACTCGATTTGTCCGCCGCTCACCAACGCGATGTGCCCCGCTTCCCGGCGTCCGAGATATTCCTGCAAGAAAATGCCTTCCGCGTCGTCGACCCGGGGCAACCAAGCCAGGGTCTCCGCCGGAGTCTCACACACGATGGTGTGAATGGGACTGGTGGGCGAACACAGGGGGTTCTTGATGACGTAGGGCCGCTGCGTCTCCCTTACTTTTCGTTCGGCCTCCACACGACTGGCGACGAAAAAGGATCGAGCAAACGGAACCCCATGCTGCACACAGAGTTCACGCGAAAAATCGCGATCCCGTTCCAGCTTCAAGGCTTCCCCTGACGGACAAAGGATGGGAGGCCGAAGAGAGAGGAATTCGTCCGTCCACGGCTTGAGCGCCCACTCGATGGACATGGGCAGGATCAAGTCAGGGGCGAATTCTTTAAGCCAAGCACACGGATTCGGCACCAACCGATGATCAACGCAGGTACCTTCACCCAGCGGACCCGCATGACCGTAGTCCCGAGTCAGATACGCCTGGCCGTTGACGCCAGCGTCATGGAAAACCCGCAACGCCGCCTGCGCAAACGCGCCAACGCCAAGTACCACCGCCCGAGTTCCAGAATGTCCAGTATCCGTGAACGACATCGAATGAGGCCCCAAGCTTCCGCGCCAAGACCCCACGGGTCAAACGCGTTCCGTTGCGGATTGTTCACTACGTGACGGACTTTTCTGCGATGGAGAGGGAAACGAAGAGTTTTTAACCGCAGATTACGGATTTACGCAGATTTTGAGAAAGACATTTGAGGCTGGCAGCCGATGAGGTGACGAGGCGGAAGCGCGTGGCAGGCCCCTATTTTTACCGTCTGCCTCGTCACCTCGGCAGCTACGTTTCCCTTCCCTAAATCTGCGTGAATCTGCTGACAACATCTCTTTCTCCTGGGCTTTTAGATTCAGCCAAGAGCGAAGGCCCGGGCGGGATTATCCACGGTCAATTTTCGGATCAGCGCCTCGGCGGCGTCGGTTTGGCGGTAAGCAGGCAGGAACTCGTCGTGGAGGAAATTGTAATCGCGGGCTTCGCCGACGTTGTACCACCCGTTGCCGTGGGACGGCAGCAATCGCGATTCGAGATTACCTCAAGGGTGCGAGCCTACTGGACCTGGGTCTTGAAAAGCCGTTTATACCCGGTGGCCGGTATTTCCATGGCGTAGCCTTTGCCATCGGAATCGACTGAACATTGGATGAAATTCGCCGAGCATTTTTCCATCACGTTGGCGATCTGCGCGTCCGGGCAGTTATTCGTCGCGCCATCTGGACGGACGTTTGTGTGAACCTGATACTGGGCTTGCAGCGAAGGTATGGACGACAGCGTGGCGAGAACTTCACCGGCGGTTCCCTTGGTTGGCCCGTTATTCATCACACTTACCCGGGGCGACAAGGCCCGCACGAGCCACGGGTTGTTGCTCACGTCCAGCCCATGGTGCGTCACTTGGTAAATATCGACCGGGCTGACCCATTGGTTGGGCCAAACAAGCTTGGCTTCGATATTCCAGGTCAAGTCACCACCGTCATAGAAACGGAAGGTCTCATATTGGAGGATCCACGCTGAACTGTTGGCATTGTCTGAAGTATCCTCCTGTTTGAAAGCGGGTTGTGACTCGGTGCGTGCGTGAAGACCTGCCGGTTGCCAAGGTTCTTTGCGGGTGATGAGGCAGCGGAGTTCGATTTTATGTTCTCCACTCTTCAGCGGAATAATTGTCCCCGGCTCCACCCGATGCCGCTCCCCGACTTTCATCTCCCGGTAAGCCTTGCTCGTCAAAGGCCACGTCGAAGTCTTGTTCCCGTCTGGATCGGTATCGGGCAGGCCGTTATCCCAAACGTTGCCCACTGGAATTTGCTGGGCGATTTCTGCCGCGCCGCCGAAGTGATCGATGTGCAGGTGGGTGACGATCAGATGATCCAGTTTGGTGAGGTGGGCCACGTCCTTGATTACGTGGACGATTCGCCCGGCATCGCGTCCGCCGGGATTACCGGAATCGATCAACACCGAGTCCCCGGCAGGAGTGACAATCAACGTCGAACCACCCCCTTCGGAATCGCACCAGTAAATCGTAGGACCTGCCGCCCGAGCCGCCGTGGCAACGCCAAGAAAAAGGACTGCAAAAGCCAGGGAGTAACGCAAACGGTGCATGAGGAAAGGGAAGCACGAGCGTCCAAACCTCGCCAGTGAAACTGCAGCCAGAAATCACCAAGGACGAGAGGAATCATAGAACGACTCTAAAACGTCGGAACGGGCCTTCCACGGAGCGACCGCTGATTTGGTCGAAAAACATACGTCACCGCACTGACCAAGCTGATCCACAAATCTCTGAAATAGTTCTGGCATCGAAATACCAAGCTTTGTGGCCACGACCGAGGCCTCTTCAAGAGCCTTCTTATCCACCTGACATCGAAACTCAACCTTCACCACGCGATTGTGACTTACAACAATTTTTCCTCAAGTCCCCAGCAAATGCTCGCGCTTGTGCTTAAGCGCGATTTCGGCCTTTTGGCGCTCACTTGGATTCGCCTTGCGGTTCCCCAGGCCTGCGCTCGTCAAACCTCGCTTGACCTGGGCTTACCTGCGTCGGCCCTTCAGGCCGAAGAATCAACCTGCTGTCGCCTAGCTAACGCTCACAGTTGCATCCGCCGTCGATCTCAGTAACGTAAGACTATCGTATGAACACGCTGGAAGCCGTTGCGCCACCTCTCGCTACGGACCGACTGTCGCCCGCACGGGCACAGATGTCCGTCTCGGCCTGGATCGCCGTTTTGGGTTTGGCGTGTTTGCCCATCGGACTGATTTGGGACATCTCCCACCATTCCACCATTGGCCGCGATACCTTTTGGACGCCCGCCCATATCCTCATCCAACTCGGTGGGATCATACCGGCGACCATGTTCGGTTTGCTCGCTTTGCGGACCACCTTCTGGCCCCAGCCGGGGGATCGCGAGGGCGCGGTCTCGTTTTGGGGAGCCAAGGCGCCTATCGGCGTGTGGATGACTATTTGGGGCTGCATGGCCATGCTGACTTCGGCCCCGTTCGACGATTGGTGGCACAATGCCTACGGCCTGGACGTAAAGATCATCAGTCCACCCCACTCCGTGTTAGGGCTGGGAATGCTGGGGGTCGGCCTGGGCGTCATCCTTTACGTTTTCTCCGTCCAAAATCGGCAAGAGGAAAGCCAGCGAGGCAAGCTGGCTCTGGTTTGCGCGCTGGCGGTTGGAGCACTGTTGACACTCTATGCCGATTTTACCACGGAACTCACCTGGCCGAACATGCAACGGTCCACGAAGTTCCTCCAGGTCGCCTGCATTCCCTTTCCGTTGCTGCTCAGTTTGGCGGCCCGGGCGGCCCGAATTCGTTGGGCGGCGACGATAGCGGCGTTAACTTATACCGCCATCTACTTGTTCATGATCCTGGCCCTGCCACTGTTTCCAGCGGCACCCAAACTTGCGCCTATCTATCATCCTGTGGACCACATGCTTCCGCCTGCGTTCCCGTTGGCGCTGGTGGTGCCAGCCGTGGCTTTCGACCTATTGGAACAGTTTTCTGGCCGGTGGAGCCGCGCCGTCTCCGCTTCGAGCGGATTGTTCCGCAAACCATGGGTTCGAGATTGGGCCCTCGCTTTCGTAGGAGCGCTGGTTTTTGCTTCCCTGGTCGGCTTTGTGCAATGGCATTTGTCCGCCTTTCTTTTAAGCGATGCCGCCAGCAATCGGCTGTTCGCACGGGATGGGCACTGGCCCTATTTCGTAAAGGAAGGGCCCTGGATGAATACCTTTTGGGACAACGAAGAACCCCGGCTCACCGTTGCTGGATTCTTTGGAGCCTGGTTGCGCGGATTGATTACCGTTCGCCTCGGACTCGTGCTCGGTAACTATCTTCTGCGCCTTCGCCGATGAAGACGCTCCGGTGCCTGGTGGCTGTAGCCGCCCTGTTCTTCAACCTTTTGGCCCTCGCACACGTTGGCAGCCCCAACGTCGTGGTCGAAGGTCTTGCCGGTCCCTACTCCGTCCGGGTCTTTGTTCGTCCGCCGACAGTCGTCCCGGGCGTGGCAGAAATCACGGTTCGCGTTCTCGAAGGTCAGGTTCAGTCAGTGACGGTACTGCCAGTGTATTGGCAAACCGGTCGTGCGGGTGCCCCGTCCCCCGATGCAGCGAAATCCGTTCCAGGCGAAACGAATCTCTTCACCGGCGGCTTGTGGCTGATGAAGTCCGGGACTTACAGCATCGATGTCACGGCCTCTGGTTCCCAAGGAACAGGCACGTTGGTGGTACCGGTCAACTCCATCGCCACCAACACCAAACCGATGCCGCGCGCCTTTACCCTGATGCTCGCTGCCCTTGGCTTTCTCCTGGTCGCCGGGATGGTCACGATTGTCGGTTCGGTTTTTGGCGAAAGCCTCAGCGAACCGGGACCGATAAGCCAAAGAGTGCGTCGGAATAGCCGCATTGCGATGGGAGTCGCCGTCGCGATCCTGGCCCTGGGACTCTACGGAGGAAGACTCTGGTGGGATCTTGAAGAGAAGGAATATCGCCAACGCCGCCTTTACCGACCGACGCTTTTGGTGGCTTCGGTCGCTTCCAAAAACGAATGGCCCTACCTAAGACTCAAAATCGACGGCAAGGCCGGGCGGAGCCTGGCGGGGCCGTTGCTCCCGGACCACGGCAAGATCATGCATCTTTTTGCCATCCGAAAAGATGGCCAGGATGCGTTTGCCCACTTGCATCCGGTATCCGGGGGTGACAAGTCCTATGGCTCACCCGTCCCACCATTGCCCGCGGGCATCTATGAGTTGTATGCGGATGTCACATACGAAAATGGTTTCGCGGAAACCTGGACCACCACGACCGAATTTCCCGCCGCCCCTCGCTCTGTTGCGACGCCTTCACCTCGTGCCTCCGGTGACGCCTTCTGTGCAGTCCCGGTGACTGTCGGCGGCCAGGTCATACCGTTCGATCACGACGACTCCTGGCATACGGGTGCGCCACTGAGCGACGGTGCCTCGGAAGCCGCCTTCGCCCTTCCCGGGGGTCTTAAAATGGTCTGGTTAAACAAACGGGCACTCCTCCTCGACGAGGAAAGCCTGCTCCAATTCCAACTCGTCGGTCCCGACGGCAAACCCGCTTCCATTGGGGACTATATGGGAATGGCCGGCCACGCCGCGCTACGTTTGTCCGACGGTTCTGTCTTCGCACATCTCCATCCCGGCGGAACCATATCGATGGCCTCCCAGGCTTACTTCATTAACCGGGATAACCCAAAATCGGCTGGCTCCGGCACGAACGCCGTCCTGCCTGTCGCCTATACAGATCATGTCTCCCATACCAACACCTTGGAACGGGCCCAGGTGGTATCTTTCCCCTACGCCTTTCCAAAAACCGGGGCCTACCGCATCTGGGTGCAAATGAAATCCGGCGAGCAAGTTTATACCGGGGTCTTTGATGCAGTGGTCGAAGCCAAAACCGCCAGGACACCCGCGTCGTAACGACCTGAGGACGGCACAGACAAACGCGCCTGCGTCGTGGAGTGCGGTGGCAAGCAACGCGCGACACCGCTTTGGAGCGCCAAACCCGGTTTAAAGAACAAGCCACGCAATCGGCACTATGCAGTCGGCCAGGAAGCTCCAACAAACACGGCTTATCTAATCACATTTTCCAACCCGAAAAACCACTCACTTCAAATAAGCCCCGCAGCTTTCGCGGACCTCAAGGCTCGGCTGAAGAATGAGGCCACGCGCTGGAAGGGTCGGATTCTTCATCCGCTCGAGCATGGCATTGAACGCCGTGAGCGCCAGATCGCGGCAGGGCTGCCGCATGGTGGTAAGGGGCACGGAGAGCAGCGTGGCAAAACGCACGTCGTCGAAACCCACAATGCGAATCTGTTGCGGGACCCGCACGCCAAGGCGCGTAAGGGATTGCAGAAGTTGCGCCGCCGTATGGTCGTTGGAGCAGATGATAGCGTCGCACATCTTCCCTGCGACGAGTTGACGGACAAACTTCACGTCGGCGCAATCCCCGGTTCGCATGAAACCGCCCGTGACTTCAATCCCGTGCGCACACAAGGCGATGGAAGCGCCAAGCTGACGCGCCTCAACCGTGCTGGCCGAGAACGGGCGAGAGACAAAATGCAGTCGGCGCGCTCCCAACTTAATGAGATGCTCAGCCAACCGATAACCGGCGGCAAAGTTATCAATACCCACCAGATCGAACTCGCTCCGGTCCGGAAAATTCGCAAGGTCGCGGTCCAGGAGCACAACGGAGATGCCTGCGTGCGTGAGTTTTTCAGTGATACGCCGATTCGCAGCCTGGTTGTCCGAAGTATGTTCAAACGGCGCAAAGAAGACACCGTGCAGTCCTCGCTCGATGTAACGGTCGCATAGGGATTCTGCTTCATTGATGGTCATGCGTGCCTCGCTGCGGTCCCGCGGACCGCCCCAGTGCATTACCAGGTCGTGAACCCGCGCCAGACTCGCGAGTTCGCCACAGATGACTTCAAAGATCTCTATCTCCCCGAGACCCGGCACGAGCAACCCGAGTTGGCGCGTTCCAGCCGCCGTCGGGGCACCCCGGCTAATAAATGTTCCAGAACCGGCACGCCGCTCAATAACGCCGTTGTTCTTCAAATCAAACAGCGCCCGCGTGACGGTCGGCCGGGAAACACCGAATCGCTTCACCAATTGCGCCTCACTGGGCAATCGGCCCGTGGCATCATGCTTCCCGCTAAGAATGTCGCCCAAAAGTTCCCTTGAGATCTGCTCGTGACGGGGCCGTGTTTTCACCGCGCAAGTTGAGCTGACAATTGCCCAACCTGTAAAGACAACTGTGTGCCAGGTTGGGTTTGCAGGTCTTGCAGCTTGGGTACCGGACCATGAGCATGGGGAATCACGATCACCTGCTCATGAACCTGCGCCTTTTTCTCTGGTCGGCTGTCTCCGCACTCGCGGGGTTTCTGTTTGGTTTTGATACGGTGGTCATCTCGGGCGCGGAAAAGACCATCCAAACCCTGTGGGGCCTGAGCCCTTCGGTACACGGTCTGGCCATGAGCGCGGCGCTTTGGGGCACGGTCCTGGGATCGTTTATCGGAAGCTGGCCAACGGATCGTTTCGGTCGCCAGAAGACGCTGCTTTGCGTCGGCCTGCTATTCCTGGTCGGCTCAATTTGGTCGGCACTGGCAAACGAGGTCAATAGCTTCATGTTCGCGCGTTTCCTGGGCGGCATCGCCATCGGCATTTCCACCGTGGCGTCGCCGCTTTACATCTCGGAGATCTCGCCCCCGGGAAGTCGCGGACGACTGGCCGGCATGTTCCAGTTCAATATCGTCTTCGGCATCCTGATGGCCTTCGTTTCGAATTCGCTGCTCGCAGGCATCGGTGAAAACGCCTGGCGCTGGATGCTCGGCGTCGCCGCCGTGCCTTCGCTACTTTATATGCTGGCCTGCTTTGCCATACCCGAGAGCCCGCGCTGGCTGCTCTCGCGCAAACGCGATCGCGCCAGCGGCCTGGCGGTGCTGAAACTCATAACCCCGGACGCCTCCGCTGCCGAACTCGAAGCCAGCGCCGATGCCATGACCACGCCCAGTATCGACGCCAGATCAACCCAGGGCTTCTGGCGCAGCAGTATGAAAACGCCGATCCTCATCGCGTTCCTGGTCGCTTTCTTCAATCAACTCTCGGGCATTAATGCCATCCTCTACTTCGCGCCGCGTATCTTTGAGTTGACCGGCCTCGGGCAGAAATCCGCGCTGCTACAATCCATCGGCATCGGTGTCACCAACCTCATCTTCACCTTCGTAGGGCTCTGGCTCATCGATCGCCTGGGCCGGCGCACGCTGCTCTACATCGGTTCGTTCGGTTATATCCTGTCGCTTGGGTTGTGCGCGTGGGCGTTCTTCACGGAACACTTCGCCATCGTGCCCGTGTGTATCTTCGCTTTTATCGCCGCGCATGCCGTGGGCCAGGGCGCGGTTATCTGGGTACTCATCTCGGAGATCTTCCCTGACCGTTTCCGGGCCAAGGGCCAATCCCTCGGGAGCTTCACGCACTGGATCTTTGCCGCGCTACTCACCACCTTTTTCCCTAAGATGGTCACCGACTTTCCCGCAGGCTACGTCTTCCTCTTCTTCTGCTTCATGATGGTCCTGCAACTTGCCTGGGTTAAACTCATGGTGCCGGAGACGAGGGGCCGCAGCCTGGAGGAAATTCAAAGTGACCTGGGATGTTCTCCTGTCATATGAAATCACTGTCAATCGCGTCGGCGTCCGATTTTTCTTCAGTCTCCGCGGTATTACGCTAGAACCCGCTCATTGAAGACGAACAGCAAACGCATTCTTTCCTGCGGTGAAGTGCTTTGGGATCTCTTCCCCGAAGGTCCCCGCTTTGGCGGCGCTCCGGCGAACTTCGCTTGCCATGCGGCAATCTTGGGCGCGGAAGTGACGATGCTGAGTGCAGTAGGCGATGATGCCCGAGGCAAAGAGGCGATCTCGATTCTCCAAGGATTCGGGATAGACACCTCGTTGTTGCAGCAGGTCGCCGATGCACCCACCGGCAGCGTGGGTGTGAGTGTGGATGGGTCGCGTAAGCCGAGCTTCGAAATACACGCGGGTTCGGCGTGGGATAGCATCGGATGGACGACCGCCCTGAAAGAAAGGGTCGCAGAGGTGGACGCCCTTTATTTCGGCACGCTGGGGCAGCGCGGTGAAGTGTCACGCGGGACAATCAGGCAAGCGCTGAGTCTTGCCAAGGCAAGCAACGTCCTCCGCGTGCTGGACGTGAACCTACGCAAGCCCTTCTATGATGCGGCCCTGATCCGTGAATCCATTGGCCAGGCGAATGTCTTGAAGTTGAGCGACGACGAACTGGGCGACGTCGCGTCCGCCTGTGGATTTCCAATTGAGGCAAAACCTGAGACGACATTGCTAGCCCTGCTCACCCGCTTCGAACTCCACCAGGTCGTGATGACGCGGGGTGCGGAGGGAGCCCTTCTCGTTTCCCCTGAAGGTGTGCTCGAACAGCCCGGGATTCCCACCCAGGTGGTGGACACCGTCGGAGCCGGCGACTCGTTCACAGCCGCCTTTGTGCTCGGCCTTCTGCAAGGCGAGGACTATTCGACCATTCTCCGGCGAGCCTGTGAGCTCGCATCAACCATCTGTTCCCAATCCGGTGCGGTGCCACACCTGGCCCATTCCAATCTATGAATCCAGCAAGACTAACCCTTATAAGCCTGGCGACGTTGATGACGTCCGCCGTCATCCAAGCTGCCGACCCCATCATCATCGCCGATTTTGAGGCGGAGAATTATGGGGCCTGGAAGGTGGACGGCACGGCCTTCGGCACGGGGCCGGCGCAAGGCACGCTGAAGGGCCAGATGAACGTGGAAGGGTTTCGCGGCAAAGGCTTGGTGAACTCTTTCAACGGTGGCGACGATTCGACCGGCAGGCTCACGTCACCGCAGTTCAAGATCGAGCGGAAGTTCATCGGATTTCTCATCGGAGGCGGTAAGAACACGGAAAAACTTGCCCTGCAATTGCTTATAGACGGACAGGTAGTCCGCAGCGCTACCGGTCCCAATGACCAACCCGGCGGCAGCGAGACGCTCTCCCAGGAATCGTGGGAAGTATCTGAGTATTTAGGCAAAGATGCCGTTATACGCATCGTTGACGACGCAAAGGGTGGCTGGGGACACATCAACGTGGACCAAATCGTACAGGCCGATACGAAACCGAAAGGGCTGGTCAGCAACGCAGAGCGACAGTTGACAATAAACGCTCGCTACCTGCACCTGCCCATCAAGAGTGGGGCTCGAAAGCGTGTGGTGACGCTGATCGTGAATGGCCAGGCTGTCGTACGAAACGACGTCGAACTCGCTGACGGCACACCCGACTGGTGGGCCTCCATGGACACCGCCACCCTCCGAGGCAAGACTGTCACCATCCAGGTGGATAAGATCCCAGACGACTCCATCGGGTTGAGTTCCATCGACCAATCGGACCTGATCAAGGATGCCGGTGATTTATATCATGAAGCGCGCCGGCCGCAATTTCATTATACATCCCCCCGCGGCTGGCTGAACGACCCCAACGGGCTGGTGTTTTTCAAGGGCGAGTATCATCTGTTCTACCAGCATAATCCTTATGGTTGGAACTGGGGCAACATGCACTGGGGCCACGCCGTCAGCAAGGACCTCGTGCATTGGAGCGAGCTTTCGGAGGGGCTATATCCCGATCAACACGGGACGATGTTTTCCGGATCGGCCGTGGTGGACTGGAACAACACGGCGAAATTCCAGGCGGGAAAGGAGCCCGCTCTCGTCGCCATGTTCACTGCCGCAGGCAAACCGTTTACCCAGGGGCTGGCCTACAGCAACGATCGCGGCCGTACCTGGACCAAATATGAAGGCAACCCGGTGTTGCAGCATATCGTCGCCGAGAACCGCGATCCCAAGGTAGTCTGGTACGCACCCGAAAACAAATGGGTCATGTCGCTCTATCTCGACCACAGCGACTACGCCCTTTTCAGTTCACCCGACCTGAAACAGTGGAAACGCCTCAGCGATTTCACGCTTCCCGGCGACAGTGAATGCCCGAATTTCTTCCAAATACCCCTGGAGGGATCCAAGCGCAGCGAGCGATGGATCTTTTTCGGGGCCAACGGCGTTTATGTCGCCGGAACGTTTGATGGAACGACGTTCAAACCGGAAACCAAGCCACAGCCGTTACAGCATGGCAATGCCTGGTACGCCTCGCAGGTTTACTCGGATGTCCCCACGTCCGACGGGCGGTGCATTCTCGTGCCTTGGGGTCGGATGACGGAGAATAAGCCGTTCCACCAAGGGATGCCCTTCAACCAGATGATGGGCCTGCCGGTGGAATTGACGCTGTATTCTACAGATGGCGGCTTGAGCCTGAGGGCAAATCCCATCAGGGAACTGACCTCGTTGCGCGGTGCCAGGCACGTCATAAAATCGCAACCACTCGGCGCGGACCAGAATCCGCTGGAGGGTATCCACGCCGAACTGCTCGAAATCGAAACCACGCTCACGCCGGGAAGCGCAAAGGAAATTGCCTTCGATCTTCGCGGCATTCCGGTCACCTACAACGTGGCCGAAAAGAAACTATCTTGCCTGGGCCACACCGCTTCATTCGAAGCCATCGAAGGAAAAATTTCACTCCACCTGTTCATCGACCGCACGTCGGTTGACATCTTCGGAAACCAGGGCCGTCTTTATATGCCGATGGGCATCGCGCTGTCGGCCGAAAACCATTCGATGAAGCTTTCAGCCAAAGAGGGTGAAGCCCATATCGATTCCATGACGGTGTATGAATTGAAATCGGCCTGGAAATAATTGCGGGGCTTGGGTTCTGTGATTTCCATGGCGACCGGAAAAGGAAGAGATTTAACCGCAGATTTCGCAGATTCACGCAGATTCAAAGGCGAAAGCAGAGGCCTGTGAGTAGCCCGTGCTCATTCAATTATGTCCCCTTCTTCCCTTCCGCCCGGTCGGGCCGGCGGCAGCGTATGATTTGGGGACGCGAGTCCTTTTCATCGGATCGGCGGGGATAGCCGTTGTTATCGATGCACAGCCAGATATAGGTGTCATCGATATAGAGGCCTTCGAAGAAACCATAGGGCAACAGGTGCCGATAGGCGTATTCGGAATCGAGTTCAATATCCTTGTAGCCAAAAGCCGCCCGCAGTTTCTGCGTGGCCGGGTTGTAGGCCAGGACCTGCCGGTGCTCACGGCAGAGAATCCAGAGTTCGTGGTCGTGCCAGGCGAGATCCGAGTAATGGACATCGGTGCTCGTCACCCCGGGCGGCCGCACTTGAAAGTCCCGGGTGATCTGAAGCGATCCAGCGTCCAGTTCGATGATCCGCCCTACTTCCCGTTCGTTGGCCACGAAGAGTTTTCCGTCGCCAGCCGCTACTCCCTCAAACGAAGCATTTCGATCCGCCGCATTGAACCACTTCGTGACCGGCGACCAATCGATCGCCAAGCGGTCTACCGTCCGGGTACCAAAATCGTACCGGAACACCAATCGCTCGGCTTCGTCAGTGACATAAAGCCGCCCGGTGGAATCAACGGCCAGCGCTTCCAGATCGAAGGGTAACGTCCTGCCCGGACACAATTTTTGCAGGCTGGCCCGATCCAAAACCCCGGGTATCCGGCGCAAGGACGCCACCTCGCCAGGACCCAAATCCACCTCAAAGACGCCGGTATCCTTGTCGTTTACCGTGACCAGTCGGCCATCGGCGAGGCGGTTAAGTCCCGAGGCATCAAAGCGTTCCCCATTGGCCGACTGAAGGGCCCAGCGACGTTCGACGGTGAGCGTGTACGAGGTACAGCCGGGTTCGGTGACGATCGGGCGAAAATCGGGTGGCCCCGATTGGGCGACGACCGCCATTCCGAGGCCTCCGGCCACCACGAAATATCTTAAAAACAACGAGATACAGCGCCAACCCATTGACTGTGAACGCCCCGGACGAATTGCCACGGCGCCACAATACAATTTACACAGGTGACGTGCTTGTTAAATTTCGTTAGGGAGTGTAGTAGCATTGGACACGTCCAACATGGGAACAGAACTGGAACTGCGGCGTGACGACCCCGCACTATTGCAGAACTCGTCGTTGTATCGTGAGTTCCTTGCCGAAAAAGATGAGATCCTGAGGCACAAATGGATCGAATCTGAGAAGGCGGGACGCGATATTGGCTTCGAAGCCGCACTGGTGGACTGGATCACCAAGCATCGCGCCGGTTGGCGAAGAACCCGGCAGATCGTTCGGTCGAATTGACCGAAGCCAGTCCCCCAAGCGGGCTAGCGCCTTTAAAACGGTCCTGTGAGGCCGTAAAGACGCACATGCAATTACGTACCCATTCCAGTCATGAAACCGGCACCTCCTGCCCGGTCATCCCTGCTTGCCCATGAACAGCGTCATTCTCGATCCCATTGCCCTTCAACGCACCCTCCAGCGCATGGCCCATGAAATCGCTGAACGCAATGTGGAAGGGCCCGGATTGGTCCTTGTTGGCGTACAAAAAGGCGGCGTGTACGTCGCCCGCCGACTGGCCACGGCGTTGGAACGCATTCTGAGCAAGCCTGTTCCGCTGGGAATGCTGGATGTCACCTTCCACCGCGACGACTTGGACCGCATCTCGATTCCCACCATCCATCCCACGGAAATCCAGTGCGACATCAATGATCGACCGGTCGTGTTGGTGGATGACGTCTTCTACACTGGGAGGACCACTCGCGCTGCCTTGGACGCTCTTCATGATTTCGGTCGCCCCAGTTCCGTCATGCTGGCCGTGCTCATTGATCGCGGCCATCGGCAACTGCCCATCAAACCCGATTTCGTTGGCAAAAATGTGCCTACCTCCGTCAAGCAACGCATCGACGTCCAATTCGCTGAGGAGGGGGGATCGGACCAAGTCGTTCTCACCGAGGCTTAAGCCACTGCCCACCAAACACTTCAATCTCACTCAATCCCACTGAACCATGGCCTGGAGCCGCAAACATCTTCTCGACCTGCAACAACTCTCGGGTGATGAACTTACGACTATCCTCGACACCGCCCGAGAGTTCAAAGCCGTCGGCCAACGATCCATCAAGAAAGTGCCCGCCTTGCGCGGCCGCACCGTGGTCAACCTGTTCATCGAACCGAGCACCCGGACCCGTATCAGTTTTGAAGTCTCCGCCCTGCGTTTGAGTGCGGACGTCATCAACTTTAGCGCCGAAGCCAGTTCCCTAAAGAAGGGTGAATCCCTGCGAGACACGGCCCGTAATCTGGAAGCCTTGAACGCGGACATGATCGTCATCCGCCACAACGCCAGCGGAGCCCCCCATTTCCTCGCCCGTTTTCTCGATGCCCACGTGATCAACGCCGGTGATGGCGCCCACGAGCATCCTACGCAGGGATTGCTCGACGTGTTTACCATCCGGGAACGCAAAGGCCGGATTGAAGGTCTGAACGTCACGATTTTGGGTGACATCCTCTACAGCCGCGTCGCACGTTCCAACATTTGGGCCCTGACCAAACTCGGAGCCAATGTCACCCTCTGCGGTCCTCCCACGCTCGTGCCGAAGGTATTTGAGCGCCTAAGCCCGCGTATTCGCGTGACGTGGAATCTGGAAGAGGCCTTGCGCGATGCCGATGCGATCAACCTCCTGCGCATCCAGCACGAACGCCAGCGGGCCGCCATGTTCCCCAGTATCAATGAGTACGCCGCACTCTTCGGGCTGACGCAATCGAGCATGAAATGGGTCAAACCCGATGCCCTCATCATGCACCCGGGCCCCATCAACCGCGGTGTGGAAATCGAGAGCGCCATCGCCGACGGACCGCAATCCGTCATCCTGGAACAAGTCACCAACGGCATCGCCGTCCGGATGGCCGTACTGTTCCTGATCGACGGCGGATCGAAGCTCAAAGCAGCCGCATAACCGGCGTGACCGCCTCGAAAGGAGCGGCCTATTTCGCTCCCTGCTCGATCCACTTTTTGACGGTCTCAATCTGCTTCGCCGGAAGCTTGTGCTTCTCCGGCTGCGGCAGGTCTTCGTCCTTCCCTGAGATAACGGTGATGAGGGAGCTCTTTTTCACGTCACCCGGAGTGATGACTTTTCCATAGCCCTTGCCTCCGGCGAGGACCGCGGTAGCCGTGGTCACGTCAAATCCGCCCTTGGCACTCGAGCCGGTGTGACACTCCCCACAGGACGTGGCGAACAGGCTCTTGATCTCGCTGTCGAAAGTCACCGGTTTGACGAAGTTGGTGATCGGGCCGTCTGGCCAAACCGCGCCCTGGTCAATCCAAGCGCGCAGAAGCCCGATTTGTTCGGGGTTGAGCTTCTCCGATTCACCCGGCTTATCACTGGGTGGCGGCATGAGCATCTCGTCCACCAGGCCGCAAACCATGTGGATTAACGAACTCTTCTCACTCTGGCCGGGAATGATCGTCGGGCCATAATCGGTATCTTTGAAAGCGCCATCCTTGGTATCAATCCGATACTTGCCCTTCTGTTTCTCGGGACCGTGGCACTTGAAGCAATAGTCCTTTAACAGGGGATACACCTCCTGGGTGAAATCGACCTTGCGCGGCACCGGGAGCGGAATTTTTGAGACATCGACCGGCTTGGCTTTCCCGGCCCCAAGAGTCTGGGCGGAATAGATTGGATTCAATTCCCGCAAGATAAAGTCCTGCCCCGCCGCCTCACCCACCGCCAAGGAAATGAGCGGCAGGGAAAGAGCCGAAATCCAAACCGTTTGACGCATAGGCAAACCGTAGCAGCCCAAGGAAGAATGCCAAGCTGAGGATGATCTATGGCAAGCCAGCCGAAGTGGTCGCGGACGTGGGAGGGAAAGGGATCGTTTTGTGTCACGCATTGATCAAAGAACCACCTTATCGAAGGGGCTTGTCCGTTAAGTGCTTCAATCTGCCTGCTGATCTGCAACAGCCAGTCGTGACGGCGACGTTTCAAACGTTGGCAGTTCAGGTTGAGCACCTTGATCATATACTCAGCCCTTCGTCTGCCAACGGCATCAAGTCCGGGAGTCGGCAGGAGTTCCCCGGTCAACAATAGGCAAACGAAATACTCGCCACACATTGCTTCTCCCGGGTGAATAAATAGGCTCGCATCATACTCGCTCCGACGGAAATGCCCACAACTCACCCCCAACAAAACCGAAGGCAAACGGTCCGACTCAATGCAGGAAAGAACCATGTTCTTAAACTGGAAGGTCTGCCTAGGATCGTGCGACTTCGGGACGACATGATCAATATGACTACCCCAAAGCGATAGTCTTTCCTCGCAGAAGGCGCATACGCCTCGCTGTACGGGCCGCAACACCTCGAACACTTCGGTCTTCCCACCGAAAAGCCTCCACGCATCTCTCGGATCGATAGGAGCCGGTTGGGCACGATATACTCCGTCCAAAACCGGCGTGGAGTCGGCCGGATGCTTAACGTGAATCATGGACGCACACCGTTGGTTCGTCTCGTCGCCTGCCAGCGCCGAATCACCAAATCGGCCAATTGCAATTCCTCCGACTCGTTTCCAAATTCCGCCTCCAAATCGGCCCGCATTTTGAGCGTTCCTGCTGAATCAATGTCTCCCTGCCCGATCGCTTGGTGATACTTCTCCAATAGCTTGGCCGCTTCCACAGGAGGACGGCCGGGAACTTCCATGATGGACTCCAACGCCACTCGACTTTCACGTCCGTAGGGATTCTCCAAAGGTTGCCCGGCCTCTATTTTTCCGTCTCGCTCTTCGAGAATCCTAATGTTTCTGGCCTTTACCGTACTGAGAACCTGAGGGCTATGCGTGGTGACAATGAATTGGATTTTGGGAAAGGCTCGCTGGAGGCTATCGAGAACAGTCTGTTGCCACTCGGGATGGAGATGAAGGTCGACTTCGTCGATCAGTACGACACCAGAGGTCTCCACGGTAACAGAGGTGCCCAGATTCGGATTCAACTGGATCATTCGCCGGGCAATATCGGCAACCATTCCAATCACGTTTCGAACACCGTCGCTCAGCGCGCTGACATCAAGCGCTCCATGACGTGGATGGTTTATGGTAATAGAATCTGTCGCTGCCCGGTAGCGAATCTCCTGCCAACCAGTAATCTTAAGACATTCATTCACTGCTCGTCGCACGGCCAACATCCGCTCTTCCGCCGCGTGTCCAGCGTCTGAATCCGGTTCTTGAAAGCGAATATGCTCCATCTTCTGAAGCCATTCTTCAAATTCTAAATAATTAGAATCAGATTGCAGACACTCATGATAACCCCAAGTTCTCGAAGAGAGGGATTTTGCGGCCGTGTCGACTTTGCGCGTTTTCCGCCAAAGCCTTCCCGTACCATAGTAACAAACAAGCGGCAATTCTACCGCCTGACCGTCTCGAATCCTCGTTTGATACGCTTCTGCCTGCGATGATATCGGAAGACTTAGAGACTCTGTGTGCTCGTAGCCACGTATAGTCCTACTCCTAGATTTCTTGCTGAGCCTCTCACGGCCAAATTGATAAGCAAAAACACCCGGTTTAATATAGCTTAATGCCTCAGATATAGCATTTGAATATTCACCAACGACTGACACCGGATATCGATCCTCCATCCGCGGAATTGCATCATCGAGAACAGGCACCGCTCTCGCATCTGACTGATCCACGCCGATACTGTCACCATTGTCGAACCTTCCTGTAAATTCCCCCAACGCGATCGCAATCGCATCCAATATAGCCGTCTTTCCTCCCCCATTCCGAGCCACGAGCACAGTGACGTCCGGCTCGAACTCAATGGAGAAATCGCTGAAGCAGCGGAAATTCTTCAGTGTCAGTTTATCGATTCGAAAGTCGGATGCCATTGGAACACAAGCCGTCGAATTGCCTAATCCGGCTACCGACAGGTTCAGGCAAGATTGCCGAGGGACGTTGCGACGTCAAAACCTCATTCATTTCCTCTAGTGGTGCGATGAAGATTCGAACGGGGCTTGGCTTCGGTGAAATCATAGGTTCTCAAGGACAACACCCCTTTCCAAAGCGGTGTCGCGCTTCGCTTGCCACCGCTCCACGACGCTAACGCGTGCGCCAAGGACATACGGCACGGCCAGCAATTGCACTTTTGCCCGGGACTTCGCGAAGCGTCCCGGAGTGCGGCAGTCCCCTTGCCGCTTTGGACGCGGGCACAGGCTCGCAGGCAAGCATTCATGCCCGTAACGCACTCCGAGAAGCAAACCGACGAACGCGCCAGTGTTCTTACCTCCTCTCATCTGCCAAATGAACCCCTCACCGGCAGCCGGTAACCGCGAGCAGAGCGGCAGGACTGCCGCACTCGGGGACGCTGGCGCGTTTGCCTGAGCCAACTCCCCAACTAACCGAATGCCAGAGAGTTGTGCTGGTCACGCTTTTCAGGTCTCTCGTTCGTTTTCGGTTCTTACACTTCGCCGTGACGGAGGGCATCAAACTGCATAAGGTCTGTGTGACAAAGAACCCTTCTTCAATACCTGAAAAATCATGAGCACCCACGAGAATCCTCTTGGACGCATTACCTGGACCGATCTTGCTGTGCCTGACGCCCAAGCCAACAAGGCCTTTTACGAGGCGGTAGTGGGGTGGACATCCGATCCGCTCGATATGGGTGGTTACGATGATTACTGCATGAAGCCCGCAGGCAGCGATGATGTCGTGGCCGGTATTTGCCACGCACGAGGCGACAATGCGGATATTCCTCCCGTTTGGTTGGTTTACATTAACGTTCCCGACATTGAGGCGAGCGTGAGACAGGTGGTAGCCCTGAAGGGTTCGGTATTGCGACCTATCCGGGAAGCTGGCGGCGGAAAAATGAGCATTGTCCGGGATCCAGCAGGGGCGATTTTTGCGCTTTATCAAGCTGCCGCCACCACCTGAAGCGGTCTGACGCGGCACATATCGCCCGTTTTGCCTTGGGGAGATGCGCTCGGATAGGGCATCCTACCCGCCATGTCAGGGCTTATCGCCATTGTGGGGCGTCCCAATGTTGGAAAATCGGCACTGTTCAACCGTATGGTTGGACGGCGCATCGCTATTGTACACGACGAACCTGGAGTCACGCGCGACCGCGTGATGGCTGAAGCGGAATGGCATGGCCACCGTTTCACGATGGTGGACACCGGTGGTATCGGGCTATTGCGGGGTGAAAAGGTGGTGGACACCATCACGATTGCCGCCCTGCAGCAGGTGGAAATGGCCATCGAAGCGGCCAACGTCATCATCCTGGTAGTCAACGTCCAAGACGGAATCCTGCCGTTGGACCGCGAAGTCTCGGCGAAACTGCGATCAGCCGGGAAAACGGTCTTGGTGGCGGTCAACAAAGTCGATGATTACCGGGCGCAAAACGGCGTCGGGGAATTCGCCGCACTTGGATTCGAACAGATTTTCCCAGTAACGGCGATTCATGGACGCGGTATTGAGGCGTTAATGGACTGCGCCTTCGAATATCTCCCCAAAGATCCGGCACCCGAAAAGCCGGTCGCCGAGGCCGAGGAAGTACCGGAACGCCCGGCGGATGGCCGCGAACCGCGTGTCAAGCCGATGGGACCCAAGACTGTCCGGCTGGCCATTGTGGGTCGCCCCAACGTGGGCAAGTCCTCGATCATCAATGCTTTGACAGGCTCACAACGGGTTATCGTGAGTCCGATCCCAGGCACGACTCGTGACGCCATCGACGTTCCTTTTCAGGTCATGACCGAAGGCGTCGCCCAGAACTACATGCTGGTGGACACAGCAGGTGTGCGGAAGTCTCGGCGGGTCAACGACAGCATCGAGTTTTTCAGCGTGGAACGCACGAAGGACGCGATTGCCCGCGCCGACATCGTGGTGCTGGTTTTGGATGCGGAGAATGGCATCACCGAGCAGGACAAGAAGATCGCCGACGTTATCGTCGAAAATCACCGTGCGTGCATCATCGTCGTCAATAAATGGGACTTGGTGTCCGATTCCGTCCGCAAGGCACGGGAGGAAGAAATCCAAGTTCGCAAGGATCATTCCCGTGACCGTGACGACCGCGAGAAGCGTTTGACCACTCTGGCAGACTTCGGTGCCTGGGTGCAGGAACGCCTTTTCTTTCTCGATTACGCCCCGGTTATTTTCACCTCCGCCACGGAAGGTTTCCAACTCGAGCGGCTTCTGGAAGCGATCCGTTACGTGACCGGCCAGTTGGAGCAACGAGTGCCGACGGCGATCCTGAATCGCACCCTGAACGATGCCGTGGAAAAGCGGCAGCCAATCAGTGCGGTCGGACACCGTCTCAAATTTTTCTACGCCACCCAGGTTAAGCCTGCGCCGCCGACCTTCCTGCTCTTCGTGAATCGGCAGGAGTTGTTCAACCCGACTTATACCAAGTACCTATGCGGATCTCTCCGAACGGCGTTCGGGTACGAAGGGTGTCCGATTGTCCTCGTGGCCAAGGCCCGCCCCAAGACGGTGGCCTCCATCCGCAAGTATAATAGCCCCAACGCTGGCAAGGACGCTGACGCGCAGCCAGTGCGAGAGACACGCGGACCTCGTGGCAGAACGTCCGAACGACCGGGCGGATCATCCCGCGGAAAACCTTCCCGCAGTAAGGCTTCCCAAGGGGCGCCCACCAAGAGGGGGTTTGCCAAGGCCGCACCTTCCGGCAGACCGGCCAAGGCAGGTCTCGCAGATCGACGGCCCGGATCACCGCCCTTCAAGAAGAAGATCAAGCCTCGTTCTGGCAAGCAACGTGCCCGGCTGCAACAGCAGAAAGACAAGCATCGGCGGTAGACTGGCTTGCGCGACCTCGCGGCGCGTTGGATGCTCCATGGCGTGACCGCCGTTGACTCATCCCGCCGCCGGTTTCTCCGTCGGGCCACCGCTTTCACGGCGCTGGCTCTCACAGGGGGCTGTGCCTCGGAATCCTCGCAAGCCAAGGCTATTGGAAACCGCGGCGATAAGTCGCGGCCAACCGCCGCGATCATCGATACCCACACCCATTTCTATGACCCGAAACGGCGTGAAGGGGTCCCTTGGCCGCCCAAGGGTGATCCGATCCTCTACCGTACTGTGTTGCCGGAGGAATACCGGCAATTGGCGCAACCTCTAGGCATCACTGGAACGGTGGTCGTAGAGGCCAGCCCACGCGTGGAGGACAATCAATGGGTCCTGGATCTTGCCACCCAAGAACCCTTTTTGCGCGGATTGATCGGACATCTCGACCCAGGAACCCCCACCTTTCGGGACCTTCTGAATCGATTCCATAAGAACAACCGGTTCAAAGGCATCCGGATTGGGGTGTGGGATCCCAAGACCCAGTTCAATCGGGCGGAGGTGATTGCCGATCTTCAAGCCGTGGCAGACATGGGCCTGGTGGTCGACGTTTTGGTAAGCCCCGCGCAATTACTGAGCGTCGCGGATTTGGCCGATAAACTGCCCAGCCTGCCACTGGTGATCGACCACTGCGCCAATGTCACGATTGACGGCAAGGAACCCTCGCCTATCTGGACCACAGGAATTCAAGCCCTGGCCCGCCGACACAACGTCCATATGAAAGTGAGCGGTTTGGTGGAGGGTACCGGTAAATCGGACGGCAATGCGCCAGGCGATACGGGATATTATTTGCCGGTTCTCAATACCCTCTGGAATACTTTCGGCCCCGACCGGTTGATTTTTGGCAGCAACTGGCCCGTCAGTTCCCGATTTGCGCCGTTGTCGACGGTCAAAGGCCTAGTGACCGAGTATTTCCGTTCCCACGGGGAGGAGGCGTCCCAAAGCTATTTTGCGGGGAATGCCCAGCGGGTTTATCGGTGGGGATGATTATAGGTGCGCCCAGTCGACGGGTTGCGCTTTCTGGAGTTCGGGTTGGGCCAACAGGTATTCCCGGCGTGCCTTTACGAACCGGCGCAGCGAATCGAGATTGCCGTTAAAGCGGCGCTCCACCTGGGCCGCAGATTCACCTCGCAGCCCTGCCCAATAGGCCATTTCGGGGCGCAATTTGACATCGAAGGCATCGATGGCCGCCATCATTTTGGCTTCGCTGAATTCGGTATCGAGGAGTTCCTTGACCCGGGCTAGATAAGCGGCGCGAAATTGGGGATTGGCCAGCAGCGGCCCGGAGAAATAGCCCGGATTTCGCCACCATTCCGATCCCCGAATTCCCAGCACATCCTGAAAACCGCGGGGAGGAGTGGAACGATTCCAATTGGGAGGCAAGTCTCCAGCCATCCCGAAAGTCAGCGGCATCGTGGCAAAAACTCCGCCGGGAGCGAGATTATCGTAGAAACCGTAGGTCTTGTCCTGGTCCCACGGATACATGGTCCACTTCCCCGACCCGGTGACGTCGTGGTACATGAAATGGTTGTTGAAGTAACCATCCCAGTGGGCCAGCACGGTATTGATGGCGAAGTAAGTGGCCACCTGATGCACGTCGATATTCTCCCGGATGATTTTCCATTGGGCGTCACCCTTGGACTTATCAAGGCGGTGCACGATGTCGATCAAATCGTCATGGCCTTCGTGGACGTGGGTCTTCTTTTCATTGCGCGAAACCACGTCGTCCCCATGCCAATCGGCCTTATAAAGGTTACCGTCGTCATGCAGGCCGTTGCGCCGTAGAAACCCCTTGTTGGGTTGTTCGCAAAGCAAGTGATAGCCCATCGGCTGGCCGTCGAGAGTCAGGCGGACGAAATCGGTGAGCGAAGCGTTGTTACCGGCGCGCCGGTAAAGGTCGAAAGCCAGGGGTTCGGCCAGCACGAATCGCTCGTGATCCTCAAAGATCACGTTAAGGGCGTTCATCCCCCGGTAAGTAGACTCCTTCGGGAAGTGGATCTTCCAACCAGCTTTGCGCGGCGCCACCCGCACAAAATCGTAAAGGACCGCCTTCTTGCCGCCTGGCTCGATCACCACCAGCGTGGAGCGTTCCCGTGCGCCAACTGGGAGGGTCCGCCGGGGATGGACGCGAAACAACATGGATTCATCCGGAGTACGGATCGCCTCCTTGCGAGCGGCGGACAACGCGTTGTTTACCCGGCGAAGATCGGCCCGCGCCTGATCCATTTGCTGCTGCGCCCGGAATTGGACGTCGGCGGCCGGCGTGTTCATCCGGTCCTGGAAACTTGCCCGTACCACGGATTGCTTCGCGAACAAGGGGGCATAGGCGACGCGAAGTTCCGGCAACGAAGCCTCATCGACGTCGCCAAACAGACACACCTTGGCGAAGTTGTCTTCGACGTTGAGGGAAAATCGATAGACCCACTGTTCCTGGCGAATCTGCGTGTTAAAGGTCACCGCTTGGCGCCAGGAAGCCAACCGTGGCTTTTGGGCATCGTTGAGTAGTGGCTCCACGCTCTTGGCGAATTGATCGATCGACCGGTCCATCGACGCATTAAGCGATTCCAACGGAATGACTTCGTCAGATTGATCCAATTGCCGGGCCAGATCGCTGCGTTGGGCAAAGAATTCCTTGAAGGCCTTCCTAAGGCGGTCGAGTTGTCCGGGTGCCAATTCATTGGAGGCAGCCAGTGAAGTCCAGAGCGCACCATAGTCCATCCGCGAACGGATCTGTGACTTAAGTATCCAGCGTTGTTGATCTTCCGGGGAAGGCTCATTCTGGTCCATCTGCCGGAGATTGGCGGGATGAGTTTGGATCACCACGAATTGGGTCAGTTTCGATTCCGGCAGCGCCTCCCGAACCCAGCAGGACAACGCCGGTCGGAGATCGTTCGGCGAGGGATAAGTCCGCATGGCCCCGTCTTTGGCGGTGGCAACGATTCGCACACGCACGATCTTGCCCGCAGCTTGTCCGGGGATCTGTCCCGAATAGATCCCCTTGCCAGTGGAGGTCATTTCCACCTTGGTTTCAGCCGTCTCATGATTGGGCGCCCCAACGTAATAGACAAGATTCACCAATCCCACCTTGTCCGGGTTGCGGACGACCACTTCAACCGGAATGGCAGCGTTAGGCTCGACTACCTCCCCGGGCAACTTGGCCGATTCAATAACGGGTGGAAGCTTGGCGGAAAAGGCAGTATTGGAGGCGCCCGGAGTGCCACTGGGCTTCTGATAGTCGGAGGCTGGGGGCGAAGGAGCCCAATTGTAGGGATCGTCCGCGGGAGCTTCAGGGCAGATGCGTTCAAGCGAAGACGATTCGCCATCCGGGGACAAAGGCCAGGGCGCTTGGTGGCCAAACGTGACGGAGTCCACCACCTCGTCCCGGTTATTGGATAATTCGAGCTTTTCTCCCTTGTGCTTCAGGCTCGATTCGAAGACCAGGGTCGACGCAACGCCAGGATAGTGCTGGCGGAACAAGGCCGCGTTGCGGCTGACCACCAAGTATCCTTGGCCGGAGATTTTTGTGCCCGCAGGGAACTTCAGCTTTACCCCTTTGGAAAGGCTCCAGCCGCCAATATCGACGGGCTCCTTAGCGGTATTGTGAAGCTCTATCCACTGGAGCTGCTCCCAGTCATCGGGGGCGTTGTAGAAGATCTCGTTGATGACCACCGCCGCCTGTGTGACCGGCCCCAGTACGAACCAAAGCGACAGGCAAATCCAAAGGCGGGGAAGATTCATGCGTTCCCTGTTGGACGCAGAAACGGCGAATTTGTTTTAAAAATTCGCCGGTGACTTGAAAGTGACTTCTACACCTTGACCTTGGGCTTAAATAGGGCGGCATCGAGGACCGACCAGAGGTGTACCAACCACCCCAGCAGGAAGAACCAAAGGACGCCGGCCAGGACAAACTGGATGACGGCCAGCAGTAGCCTTCCCTGCAACAATTGTCCCAAGCCTGGAACAAAGAAGCTGCACAGTGCCGCAATGACGTTTCCCGCAGAACCTTGACCGGCCATAACTCTTGATCCTTTCTTTCCACCCAACATAGGGTCCTTCTTCTTGCCCGTCGAGATCGAGATTACCCCGCAATTCCACAGAAATCGGACATTGCGAAGCCTTTCCTCGGGTTGGTTCCCGGGACTCCATGGCAAATCAGAACGTTGGAAGGATCGCCGAGCTGCCGACCATCGAACAATTGGACTGGCTGATCGGTTCCCAAACCTTTCCCTCGGCATTCCAATGAAAGGTTACCAATACCGGGCACGGTCCATCTCCGGCGTCCTGCTGGACGTAAAGCTCGGCGACCAGAAAGCCCCCCGCTCGATCCTCCTTTGGGAAGCTGTTCGCCCCCTTTACCGAGTCGTCATTGGCTATGATGCAGCCCAGGCAATCATAGCGCGTTCTTACCCTGTTGACATGGCGGGCGGCCTGCCGCCATGAATCCAGAAAGACAAGCGTGGAGTGGGTCACCGCCAGCCCGGCGAAATAGTTAGTATACTCCGTGCCCAGGTTATTGCGAAGGTAAGCAAGCTGAAGATTCCCAAGTCATCAGACGGGAGAACGGTGCTCCGCGGCTATAGCACCCGGGGTTGCCGGGGAAACGACGCCACCGGAACAATCGGTTTCGGCGAACGGGTTGACCCAGCCGGGGAAGGAATTCGGAACACAGTATCGTCCAACCTACTTTAGGGAGACTAATTTGGAGCTCCCACTTGCCCGCACCATTTCTCCATCCCTGGGCTCCGGAAAACTTCCACCTTGTCCGCGGGCAAACGAAGTTGCGAGACGTCGCAACGATATTTGCGGGCCAGGGCGATACCCTCAACAGGGTCCAGAATACTCATCGCCTTGGTCAGGGGATCAGCGATAAAGACGTTAGGCCCAATGACGGTGACGACGCTGTGGTTCGTCAAGCCGTAGCCGGTGTGGGGATTCACAATATGCGAATAGCGAACGCCATTAATTTCGGCCCTTTGGAAAGTATCGCCGGAAGTGGCCAGGGCGGCGTTATGCAACCAGACGAAACAAGCGGCTGGAGCATTGGTGGCATCGATTAGGCCGATTTCAACCTTCCAACCTTTGGCCCCCGGCGGGGCGTCCCCAACCGCCATGTCTCCTCCGCCACTGACCAGATACCGTGAAATTCCCGACCGCTTGATAACCGACGCTGCCTCGTCCAAAGCGTAGCCTTTGGCGATGCCGCCCAGGTCGAGCTTCATCTGCGACACCAACAAGCGGGCCGTTCGGCGCTGGGAATCCAATTCCAATTTCTTCCAACCGGAAGCTTCCAAGGCAGCTTGCAGGCGGGCGGGTTCGGGCAGTTCCCGTTGCCGTCGAGCCCGCTTCCACACTTGGACCAATGGACCAACAGTAACATCAAAGGCCCCGTCGCTTTCTGATGATATTTTTTGCCCACGTTCCAAGACCCGCCACAAGTCGGGCGACACTGGGATTGCCTGTCCCGTTCCGCTGGTGCGGGAGAGGCGGCTGAGCTCTGAGTTTTCCTCATAGTCGCTCATGATCGCGTTAAGTTCCGCGATCCGTCCGAACGCCGCTTCGGATACTTGATGGGCACTGGCGTGATTAGTGGCGTAGAGGACGATTCGGAAGGGTAAACCCATCTCCGGCCGTTCAAATTCGAAACGCTGTACCTGCGCTTCGGGAACGGATTGGCAGCCCGCGAATAGGAGACACGTCAAACCAAGTCCAACCGTAATCCAAGGTAACGGTGCAATCTCGTCCCTGCGTTCAATCTCTTTCAGAGCCGGGACGGCTCGGCTACCTGGAACAAGCCGAGCCAGCCACCGGGCGAAATGGACGACCACAGCGATCAACGCAAAACCTCTCCAATCTGTTGCACGCTCGCAGTGCCGGTGGTTCCCAACTGATGGATCACCACACTCGCGGCCGCCATGGCCTGGCTCATGGCCTCAGACAAACTGCCTCCAGCGGCGAGACTGGTGGTGAGATTGGCGGTCACCGAATCCCCTGCCCCAACGATATCGATGGGGCCCCGCACCGGGAGCGACGCGATGTGGTGCACTGAGCCGTCCGGACTACCCGCGATAATTCCATGCTCCGAAAGTGTCACGAACACTGGCTGACCGTTCCGCTGCGCCATAGTCGCGGCGGCGGCGCCGACCTGTTTGCGGCCTTCGATGGCGTGGCCCGAAAGCTTGGCCAGTTCGGCGGCGTTCATTTTAAAAATGATCGGAGGCCAACCACTCAACCCCCTTCGGCTATCGGCGAAAACCGGAATCTTTTGGGCGAGGCGCGCCAAAATTCCATCATGGGTCAACCAGGCGGTGTCAATCGCTCCGATTTCCGGCAGATCCGTTTGCTCCAGCACTATCAAGGCATCGGCTCCCTCGACCGACTGTTCCAAGGCCGCCCGCAACGCCCGACGCACATTCGGAGGAGTCGGCGTCCAGTTCTTCATGTCGAGGCGGCTCAATTCCTCCGGCGGGGCCGGATCGCGCCGCAGCAGCGGTTTGGTATAAGTAAACGTATGGCGTTCCGGCGAGGTGACGAATCCTTCCAATTTTACACCGCGCACCTTGGAAAGGGCGTTCCGCAATTCCCACCCTTCGCCGTCCTCCCCACTGAAACCGACCACCCGGATCTCCTTGATCCCGAGCGCGGAGAGATTATTCACGATGGTGCCGGCGCCGCCTGGCTGGCAACGGACTCCCGTGATGTTGTGGACCGTCAAGCCAGTCTCGATTGAGGTCTCCGAGAGCGCGGGATCGATGTCGAAATACCGGTCCAGGCAATAGTCGCCCGCGACGACAATCCGCAATTCGGCAAAGCGGGCTCGCAGTTCACGCAGGCGGGCAGGAGACAGACTGGGAATGACAGCACTCATGGTTCAGGAACAACCGCTTAAGCAATCGTGAGCAGGCGATGAAGATGATGGACGAAGGCGATGTTGTCGCCCTGCAAATAGTGCATCGCACCGCCCATGCGGGAGAAGCTCTTACAGAAACGCAGGTAGTAAGCGGCGTTGGTCTTCGGAGGTTCACCCTGAGTCCAATCCCATCCACCGCCGTCCTGCAAATCGACAATGAAAATACTATGCCCCGCGACAGGCCCGCGGCCTTGCTGGAATCGGATGTTGTGCACGCAACTCAGACTCTTCTCAAAGACCTGGGGCGCCATGATCGCCGAACCCACCGACAACACGACGCCGTCGTCCAACTGATCGACGCTGCCCGCGAACAACCGGAAATCGTGTGCGGCTCCACGTCCAATCGCCGCGCCGTTGAAAACGGGATGGCAGGAAATGATATCATAACCAATCCCGGGATGAACCGTCAGGGGCACGCCCAGGCGGCTGGCCTGGGCGAAAATGCTGGCATGCTTCCACTTATGCTCTACGACTTGGCGGCCCGGCTCCCAACCGTGTTTTCGCATCGCGCATAGCAGTTCCGAGCAAGCCGCCGCCATGGGATCGGCGGGAAATTGGGCGATCAACGAAGCCGTGGCTTCGAAATCCGGCAGGTCGCAGCCGTCATTCGCGATGAACTTCCCAACCGCACCGCCGTACCCCAAGCCTTCCAGTGCCCCGGCCATAATCGCCATGTGAAGGTAGCGGCTCGTTTCGTCCCAAGTGCCGAAGGTGCCCGTGGCGACGTTTTGTTCCACACTCTCGGTGGAACGGCCCAACCAAGCGTATTCCCAATCGTGGATCGACCCCGCTCCATTGGTGGCCAGATGCGTCACCCAGCCCTTTTCCATCAATTCCGTGACAATGGTGGCAGCGCCGTTGCGAAGGAGATGTGCGCCATACATCAGGATTACCGCCGCGTTCTTGTCGCGAGCCCGGCGAATGGCTTGGGCGGCCCGCTCGACACCCGTGGCAAATTCCCGGCCTACTGGCTGCGGCGGCGACTGCGGGTCAATTAGGATATCGTCCGCCTGGGTCAGGCTTCGCCGCTCGTTCAGCGGGAAGACTCGCAACTGGCTCAGATCGAGAAGTGGCACCCGCGTATTGAACGCGACATAAGCCATTTAGCCAAGCGGTAGTCGGGGGAGACGCCGTCGAGTTCCACTACGAGTGGGAAGCCGCGTTTCGATGCCAGGCAGGCGAATCGGAGACCAGAGCTTCGGATTCCCTCACAATATGCTCCGTTGGAATATGTTATGATCTACCCCGAAGCCTCTTTCCGAGGTTTCGGCTCGACGGAGTCCCGCCCTCCCTTTCTTGGTAGACGCGTCAGGTGGGCTTGGGCAATCAGGCGTAGCCCAGCCTTCTCGTGAACAGCCGAACTCAGCCAGCGTCCCGTTGCGCCATCACGCCATCACGAACAACATTTTCCTATAATTCCCGCAAGACCTTGGTCAACGGTCGAGCCAATAGCAGCCACTGCCAGAGCGGCACGAACGCGAACCATTTTCGGTCGTCCACCGGCCCGCGCGCGAAAAGAAAAGCGTACCCGTAGATCGCCGCACCCAGGAATCCTACGAACAGAATGCGACGCCCCAACAAGGCCGCATGGGGTAAAAACCGCCCTTTCCATGCCATCGTGATGGCCAGGATGAAGGGGGAAATGCTCCAAGGAAGGAGCAATCCATAAACGGCGGAACCCTGATTGCCCGGAGCCGCCACCAGCGTGATGGCCAACCCGACTGGCAAGGCGCCTACCGCGCAGCCGAAGATGGCTTGCACGAACGCGGGCGGCAATTGGTGTGCCGCCGCCTCACCCGCCCGCGCTCCCTCGTCATTCCGCTTGCCCTCATCCATGCGCACGCAGGGTAACGCCCAGTCCTGCGATGCCAATGAAAAGCCATGGCGGATGCAAGGAACCGGATTCCTCGACATCCGCCACGGAGGGCATCAAATTCGTCGGCAAAGCCTTACCACCAAAACGAAGGCCTGGAAGCCGCATCCACCCGCAAGGAAGTGTTTTTGAATGGACGCCATTCAACGTGCCCATCCAACATCGAGGCGTTCACGCCTGACGGCAATGCTCCCGTCAGATGCGAGGAGCGGTGCTTGCCGCCATTCCATCCGCCGGGAACAGCGGTATAACTTATAGCACCCGGGCCGCTGACCTTATATTTATCGGCCACAGTGTGTCCGGTGGACAACGCTGCATCCGCCGCCAAGACCCGCTCGGTGGTCGGG
>DATJII010000250.1:0-16562 GCA_035493435.1 Candidatus Limnocylindria bacterium
TTCAGGTAGAAACGCAGGTTGGCCGTATAGCTGTCCCGCCCCCAGGTGGCGCCCATGAGGCTATCTGGATCACCGTATTCGTCGTTGGATCCCGGCCCAATCACACTGCGTCCCGCGGTGTTCCAGCCGTGGGAATGAGACAGGTAGAGGTTGTGTCCCAGTTCATGGCCGAGCAAGCTGGGATCGAGGGAGGTGGTATCGCCCATGAGACGGCACCACGACTGTGATCCGCCATCGGTACCCATCGAGGGCCCGATGGATCCTAGTCCGGCAGCGTTGAAGCCAGGCTTGGAAGCGTTGACGATGCAGAAGAATTGGTAGGGCTTGAGTGTGACTCCCGCGGTATGCAGGGCGTTGATGATATCCTGGGTAATGTCCGCCGTGTTGTTTTCGTATTCGGCTACTGTATGAGGAAGCAGCAGCGGAGGCGTGACAAACGAGCCCACGGCCTTATTGGTTCCGATGGCGGCTGGGACAATCTGGCTGTAGGAGGTGTGGACGACATAGTTGCTATAACCGGTGTAGGCGGCGAAGACGGCGGAGTCGCTGGTGTAACCCTTATAATCGGGAAAAATCGGACGGCAGAAGATGTAGCGTTTGCCAGTGCCCTTGGTCCAGGTGGCCGTGGCGGTGCCGGTGCCGGTTGGCCAGGTGGGTAGGTCTGTGGTGGTCGAACTGGCATCGACACCCGCCGCGTCCACCCCTTCCGAATTGGCCGTTTGGGCGTGGTTTTGATTGCAGAACGAGTTGTATTGCCCACCCGTTTGGGTCACGACGGCGGAACCGGTCGTGTTGACTGCCAGTCCAGATACCCCGCAAATCGGTTCGGCCTGAAGTGACTTGAGATAATCCGCGGTTTCATTGGCCGCGAGAACCCGTACGGGATTCGGCGACACGGCGGCCAGACCGGCACGGATACCGGTGGGGTAGGGGGCCAACAAAACATTTGGCGTAGCAGATGCCGGTAGCACGATCCCGTTCAGGGCTTGGTTGGGTAGTGAAGGCCATTGCAGTGCGGCCCCGTAGGTGAAGGTCTCGTACAGGTCGCCGTTGACCCGCACGGCTCGCCTTACGGCTGCCACCGTGGGATTGGCTGGGTCGAGCGGTGTTGAACCGATCGCTTCGAAAGGGGCGGTGGTGTTTAAGGGCCGTTCAACGAAAGCGGCTAGTTCGGGTGGCAGGGCCTTTCGTTGCCCGTAGGTCAAGGCCTTTTCAATGGCTGAGGCGGGGTCCTGCTGAATCAGATTGGCTAATGCATTAGCGCGCGTCTGGGCCAATTCCTTGCCACGAACCAGTAAGTCGCTTTTCTCCTCCAGGCGGGCGTGGTCGTACACTTCCAGCCAATCGGCAAACGCCGCGAAGGCGTTGGTGTTTGCAACCAGCCTCGTCTGAGGTTCCGTCGCGGGCGAGGGCAACGAAGCCGCCTGAGCCGATAGGAGGGCTGGCGCTATCGCTTGGGGTTGAGCCGGTTGTGTAGAAACAATGGGGGCTGGTTGAACCCCCTGTTGCCGGGAGGAATGCTGGCCAGTCATCCACCATAGAACCAAACCTGCGGTCGCCGTAGCGAGGGCGGCGCCTGCAAAACGCTTCATAGTCCGTGAGTGCTTTCTGTAAACTGCGCAACTTTTGCGCAGTCCCCGTCATAGCATGAACCGGACCGGGAACAAAGTAACTGTTGGGTGGCGGTATGGGGGGAAACGCGCTTCGCGAGGTCCGGGCGTAGGAGTGCGACTTTGGCTCACTTACTATTCATCAAGAAAAACACCCAGTCATCTCGGGCGATTCGTTTCTTCACGAGGTATCGATTGCCGCCTGGAAATAGTGGCTCAATCTGAGTCCAGTTGCCGTGAGCAGAACCCCAGACGTAGGGGAATCGCTGGAACACCACTGCCCATGACCGGTCGGTCGTGGTGGGATTATCGGATGGAAAGGGATCGAAGATCCAAAGGCCGCGGAAGCCTTCCGTCAATCGGACACCGCGAAGCAACTGGCGAGTTTCGGGATGCTGCTCCTTGCCATCTTTATAGAAGATGCTTTCATTATTAGTCCAGGTTTGGCCCTGTTCGCGAACCACCCGTGCCGCTTGCTTTCGCAACGGAGTGTCGATGAAAAACCGGTATGAGAAGGTGAAAATGGCCAATTGGTATGCGAACAAGAGAAATCCCAACGCGGTCACGACGATGGGATACAAGAACGGTTTGAGTTTCCGGGTGATAACCCAGTCTAGTCCAATCGTAATGGTGGCGAATATCACGCAAAGGAATCCTCCGAACGGCAGGAGCAGATTCCACTCGTCCCACCTGGACATGGAAAATAAATGGGCACCCGCACAGATATCGAGAAACAGAAACACCAACATCGACAGCAGAGTGAGGACTAGTGAGGTCGCGATAGCTGTTTTCATGGTCGGCGAGGGCAGGGTGCCTCGGTCGCCAGCTTCAAGCTAATCATTTGGTGTAAGGGGTTTGCAAATGCATCTCTCCCGCGCTGTCAAAACTCCTTCAATGCTGAACGGCCAGCTAAACGAAACCACCACCAACGTGGCAGTTTCGAAGACTCCCCAGCCGCGCTCCATGCGCTTCGCGAGACTTGGCGCCTTTATTCCTTCCCTGGGCGGCGGCGTTCTTCGGTGCGTTTCGCTGGATGCAGGTCCGTGCGGCCGTGGACGTAAATAGCCGTCCATTCGGCGAGGCGGCGGCCCAGGAGTTGGCAGGTGGCTTGGTCGTCGGAGCTGCGGGGTTCGCGGGCGACGACGGCACCGTAATGGGGGGTAATCATATTACCCGCGTAGTCGGTGACGCCAAAGACGAGGAATCCGAAGTTCATCAACACGGTTAGGATCGACTGGCAGGCCATTTCCATGCCGCCACCCCATCCACTGGCGCTGCTAAAGGCGCAGGCGATCTTGCCATCGATCTTCATCCAACTACTGCGCATGGTGTCGTCCCAGAAGCGTTTCATCTTCCAGGACAAGATCCCCATGTTGGTCGGACTTCCGACCGCCAACCCGTCGCACCACAGGACATCGTCGACGGTTGCTTCGTCTACCGATCGCAGGCGGACTTCAGTGTCCGGTAAGGACCGGGCGCCTTCGGCCACCAACGCCGCCATTTTGGCGGTATTGCCGGTGGCCGAATCGTACAGGACGAGGATGCGGTTCATGGCGCGTCGGAAACCCCGGCGACGATCTAGGCCCGACGTTCCTGGATCGCTTCCAGGAGATTGGCAATGACTTCAGCCTTGGGTTTGACCCCTTGGTTACCCTTGCCATGGACCCGCAGGGCGACATTGCCCCCTTCCATTTCACGCTGCCCGATGACCAGCATGGTGTGGACTTTCTCCGTTTCTGCTTGCTGGATCTTGCCGTTGATCTTGTCGGATCCGAAGTCGGTTTCCACGCGCACCATCTTAGCGCGTAGTTCGGCGGCGATAGCGCTGGCGTATTCCACCAGCGGCGGTTCGTTGCCGACGGTCAATACGCGGACCTGCTCGGGAGCGAGCCACAGCGGGAAATTGCCGGCATAGTGCTCAATCAGGAAGCCGATGAAGCGCTCGTGAGTCCCCAACGGGGCGCGGTGGATGACGAGCGGAGTCTTGTCGGTGTTATCCCGGTCACGATAGGTCAGGCCGAAGCGTTTCGGCACCGCGAAATCGACCTGGTTGGTGGCAATGGTGAATTCGCGACCGATGATGCTCCAGACCTGCACGTCGATCTTGGGGCCGTAAAACGCGGCTTCGTTGGGGACCTCGATAAAGTTGATGCCCGAATCCACCAAGACTTGGCGTACCATATCTTCAGTCTGTTTCCAAAGCTCGGGTTCATTCACGAACTTCTGACCCAAACGAGCGGGATCGTGGGTGCTGAAACGCATCACGTAGCGTCCCAAGCCGAAGATCTTGAAGTACTTCAGGTACATCTCGTTAACGGCGCGGAACTCCGCGGCGAATTGCTCCGGAGTGCAATACATGTGCGCGTCATTCATCTGCATCGAACGCACACGCATCAGGCCAAAGAGTTCACCTGATTGCTCGTAGCGATAGCAGGTACCATATTCGGCGAGGCGCAGGGGCAGATCGCGATAGCTGCGGGGCTCCGCGGCGAAAATGCGATGATGATGCGGGCAATTCATCGCCTTCAGGTAATAGCGTCCGCCCAGAAGTTCGATTTCCTGCTGCAATTCTGCGATTTCCGCACTCAGTTTTTCGATGGTTCCAGCGTCGGCCTGGCTCGCTTCCGCCGCTTTTTTCTGATCCTCGGCGTGGGCGCGTTTAACAATCAGGTCCTGCTTGCGTTTCAACTCCTGCTCTTCCAGGAGTTCCATCGGCGGGAACATGGAATCGGCATAGTAGGGTAGGTGGCCGGAGGTCTTGTACATCTTCTCCCGGGCCAGATGTGGGGTGCGGACGCGGACGTAGCCGGCCTTGAACTCCTCTTCCTTCGCCAGCTTTTCCAGTTCCTCCACCAGGACGGTGCCCTTGGGCAGCCACAAGGGAAGGCCGGGACCGACGTACTCGGAATCGAACGCGAACAGTCCCATTTCCTGGCCGATTTTTCGATGATCGCGGCGCTTGGCTTCCTCCTGGAGTTTGACCCAGTTTTCGAGCTCTTCCTTGTTCTTGAAGGCGGTGCCGTACAATCGCTGCAACTGCGGATTCTTCTCATTGCCGCGGAAGTAAGCAGACGCCACCGACAGGAGCTTGAACGCCTTGACGTTGCCGGTGCGCATGACGTGGGGTCCGGCGCACAGGTCCACGAACTCTCCGTTCTGGTAAAAGCTAATGGCTTCGCCTTCGGGAATATCTCCCAGGCGCTCGACCTTGAACTTCTGTCCCTTGGACTCGAAGTAGGCGAGGGCTTCCTCCCGGGTCTTGATCGATTTCTCGAAGACCTGGTTCTCCTTCACCACCTTCCGCATCTCCTCTTCAATCTTCGGAAAGTCCTCCGGGGTAAAGCGATGTGAACGGAGTTCGAAGTCGTAGTAGTAGCCTTCATCGGTGGGTGGGCCGATGTCCAGCAAAGCGTCCGGCCAGAGCCGCAACACGGCCGTGGCCAGCATATGCGCGCAGGAATGGCGGAGGCGCATGAGTTCGTTCATCTGCTCGCGTTGGTCGAGCGACTTGCGATTCACCTCATGTTTGGCGGCTTCTAGATTCTCGTTCTGCATGACTATCCCTCTAAATCGGTCCGGCTAAGGCGGGCCATACTACCCGTGCCGCGCCGAAGTTGCCAGCGGCGCGATATCACGAAACAAAAACGCCTCGGACCGGATTCGGGTGCGAGGCGTTGGGCGTCCAAGATGTACCTTGGACGCTACGAAGTTGTCGTGGTGGCTACGACGGACACGGGGAGTAGGTAAGCCATAAACCGTGGGAATGGCAAATCGAAAGTGGGTGGGCCAGGGTAACGATCACGCTGCAAGCTTGCCGGAGGGAGGGCCTTCCGGGTTTACTGGGCGGCTCTATGGATTGCCTACCAGGCTTTCGTGAATTCTTTCCCGAGCCATTGCCGAACAAGGACGCTTGGAGTTGTGACGCGCGCCAATTGCTGTTTGGCGCGTGGCGGACGGTCGCACGCCGCTATGGCTTCCGGGAATATGACGGGCCGCCGCTCGAACCGCTGGAGTTGTATACCAATAAGTCCGGGGCGGAGATTGTCAGCCAGCTTTTTAATTTTACCGACAAGGGGAACCGGGAGGTCTCGCTCCGGCCCGAAATGACGCCCACCGTGGCACGCATGATCGCCTCCACCGAGCGGAACTATAAAAAGCCGGTCAAGTGGTTAGCGATTCCCCAACTGTTCCGTTACGAAAAGCAACAGAAGGGCCGCCTAAGGGAACACTTCCAGTTGAATTGCGATATTTTCGGGGAAAGCGACCTGGCGGCCGACGCGGAGATCGTGGCCCTCCTGATCGATACGTTGCGGAATCTGGGGCTCACCGCGGAGGATTTTGTCATACGACTCAGCAGCCGGCAGGCCTGGCAGCAGTATTTCGAATCAAAACAGGGTGCGCCGGAAAAGGCGTATGAGTTCTACCAGGTCATCGACAAGATCGAACGGGAGCGCCCTGAGGTCTCCGCCGAAAAACTGGCGGCCCTGGGCATTTCGTTCGATGAAGTCAAGGCCTTCATCGACCGCAGCGAACCGACACCTCAATTGCAGTCCATTCTCGATAACCTTGCGGCGCGGGGCCTCGCGGACTATGTCAAAGTGGACTATAATGTCATTCGCGGCCTGGCTTATTATACCGGGGTGGTGTTCGAGGCGTTCGATCGCAAAGGCGAGTTCCGGGCGATTGCGGGCGGGGGGCGTTACGACAACCTCATCAAACTAGTGAGCGGCGGCAAAGTAGACCTGCCGGCTCTGGGCTTCGGCATGGGTGATGTGGTGCTCCTCGAATTACTCAAGGCGCGTGGCAAGCTCCCGGTCATCCCGGCGGCGGTGGATGGCGTGGTGTTGGTCGAGCAGGAAACGTTGCGGCCGGCGTCGTTGGGTGTGGTCCAGCGTTTGCGGGAAGGTGGCCTGGCGGTGGAGTATAGTTTAACCCCGGCGAAGTCGGACAAGCAATTCAAGCGGGCCATGGAATTGGGAGCAAAATGGACGGTCCGACTGGAAGCCAATGCCGACGGTGTGATGCAGGCCAAAATCAAGGATCTTAGGGACCGTTCTGAAAGAGCCATCGCCGTGGAGGATGTCGTAGCGGCGTTGACCGGGAGTTAGCGGAGGGTGAATGGGTGGGTTGCAGATGACAAATATGTCATCAGGACGGAATGGTGTTTCGAGGCGAGGACGATAGGCTCTCGCCGGATAATGAAGTGGGCCGTTTCAATCGGATTTGTAGCGCTGGCTTTGGCTGGGTGTGCGCATTTCGATCCGCAAGAGATTGCACCCGTCCGTTCCGCGACGGCTTTGCAGGAGCGCTCGTTGGGGTCAGCGGAGTTGCTCGAGTTCGTTCACGATCATCTGCCCGCGGCACCATTGGCTTGGCCACCCAAGTCGTGGGACTTGGAGATGCTGACGTTGGTGGGCTTGTATTATCATCCCAGCCTGGATGTGGCGCGCGCCCAGTGGGCGGTGGCGCGTGGAGGTTCGGTAACCGCGTCGGCACGGCCCAATCCGATCTTGGGAGTCACTCCCGGCTACAATTTCAGCTCCGCCAGCAGCGGTCCGGGAGCGGTTGCTTCACCTTGGTTACCCTCGGTAACGCTGGATCTTCCGATCGAAACGGCGGGCAAGCGTGGTTATCGGCAAGCGCGGGCGGTGGCTGTTTCCCGTAGTGCGCGTTTCACTTTGTTCCAGGTTGCCTGGCAGGTCCGGAGCGCGATCCGTATGTCATTACTGGAAATAGCCTATTCCGATGCGCGAGCCAAAGCGCTGGAAAATCAGGTGCAGATCGAGGCGCAATTGACGGAAACCATCGGTCAACGTTTGGCGGCTGGTGCCGTCAGCAGCCTGGAAGCCAGCCAACGGCGCGTGGCCGCGGACAAGGCCCAAATCGATTTGACCGAGGCCCATCGACTCGCGGGTAACGCCCGGATCAAGTTGGCGGAAAATCTAGGAATGCCTGCCAGTGGATTGACCGGAATAAACTTGGATTTTCCGACAGAATTAGCGCCTCGGGCACCCCTTGAGCCAGCAGTGAGGCAATTGCGTGATACCGCCTTGACCGGAAGATCGGATGTACTTGCGGCATTGGCGGACTTCGAGGCCAGCCAGGCGGCGTTGCAACTGGAAATTGCCCGGCAATATCCGGATATCCACCTGGGCAATGGCTATCAATACGATCAGGGGGACCACAAATGGACCTTGGGTATCACACTGGAGCTGCCGGTATTAAACCAAAACCAAGGGCCGATTGCCGAAGCGCGGGCCCGGAGGGAAGAGGCCGCAGCGCGCTTTACCGCGGTGCAGGCGCATGCCCTGGCGTTGTTGGACCAGGCAGTGGCCAACAACGACCTTGCCGGGACTAGTTGGGAACGTGCGCAGCAGCTTAAGGACTCCCAGACGGTTGCGACGCAAACCGTGGAGACCAGTTTTGCCGGAGGCGGCGCGGACAAATTGGACCTGCTCCTCGCCCGCTTGGAGTTGGGTGCCGGCCAGTTGTCTTGGCTGGAGGCGGCTTACCGGGCCCAACTGGCCGCAGGGCAGCTTGAAGACGCCGTGCAGCAACCGTTTGCGGGCCAGGCCACCGTGGAGACACCCCGCCGCAGGAATAAATAGACGGCTATGAAACGAAACTTTTTGTCATTGATCCTGGGACTGGCGATCGGGGCTGGACTGGTTTGGTACTTTCTGCGCAACGGCGAGCCCGCTGGCCCCATAGCGGAGAAGGCCAAGCCTGCTGAACATGAAGAAAAAGGGGCCGAGGGTATTCCTTTAAGTCGTGGGGCCCAGGAAAAGATGGGCCTGATTTTGCAGCCTGCGGCCGGGACCAATGTGCTGGCGGAGATTCGCGGTCTGGGCCGGGTCCTCGATACCGCTTTGCTGGTGCAACAATGGAATGAATTGGGTGTTGCTCGCATCGCTGCGGGAGCGTCGCACAAGGAATGGGAACGACTGGGCACCCTGTTTTCTCAGGGGCAGAATGCATCAGCCCGCGCACTCGAGGCGGGTGAGGCTGCCATGAAACGGGACGAAGCGGTGGCGGTCGGTGCCGAAGCCCGGCTCAATACCACCTGGGGCACAGCCTTCGTTCATCGGCCCGAAATGCCCGAACTGATCGGCCACCTCGCCCGGATGGAAACGGTGGTGGTCCGGATCGAATTCCCTTTGGGCAGCGTCTTGGAAGATCTCCCCCCAACCGTGTCCCTGAGTCCTCTGGCCGATCCGACCCGGCGGGTATCGATCGAAGTCCTCGGGGCGGCGCCGAGTGCCGACCCTTTGACGCAGGGGCCTGCGTTCCTGGGTACGATACCAGGAAAAGGGTTTGTTCCGGGCACCGCTTTTGACGCCTTCTGCCCACAGCCCAAGGCCTTGCGAACCGGGGCTTTCATTCCTTCGTCGGCGATCGTTCGTCACGAGGGTGCTGCTTATGTTTATACGCCATTGAGCGCGGACCACTTTGCGCGGAGAGCGGTAACGCTGGAACAACCCCTTGCCGATGGATGGTTGGTCTCGGGCGGCGTGACCAACGGCCAGTCGGTGGTGATCACTGGAGCGCAAATGCTATTGTCGACGGAACTCAAGGGGCAGGGGGGCGAGGAATAGCCGATGCTCAGCCGATTGGTCCATTTTTCCCTGCAGTTCAGGAATGTCGTCCTGGTGCTGGCTTGCCTCTTGATGGGATACGGTTTTCTCGTGGCTAAACGGGCAAAGCTCGACGTTTTCCCTGATTTCGTCCCGCCCCAGGCAACTGTCCAGACCGAGGCGCCGGGGCTGTCGCCGGAGCAGGTCGAGGCCTTGGTGACACGACCCGTCGAATCGTCGCTCAACGGGTTGCCGGGCCAGGAATCACTGAGGTCCGAATCGATTCAAGGTTTGTCGATTATAACGATCGTTTTCGCCGAAGGCACCGAGCTGCTGCGTGCCCGCCAGTTGGTGGCGGAACGGCTGGCTGAGATCGCGGGAACGTTACCCTTGGGAGTCAAGGCTTCCCGTTTATCGCCGATGACCTCGGCGACGATGGATCTCATGAAGATCGGTTTGCGGTCGACCAACCTCTCTCCGCAGGAATTGCGGTCGTTTGCCGATTGGACGATGCGACCGCGCCTGCTGGCGGCGCCAGGAGTCGCGCGGTGCAGTGTGTTTGGCGGAGATGTCCGGCAGATCCAGGTACAAGTCAGGCCCGAACGACTCGCAGCCCAGGGGTTGACTCTGGGTGATGTTATGACTGCCGTGCGCGCCGCTTCCGGGGTGCGCGGCGCAGGTTTTGTCGAGAACGCCAACCAACGAATCGTGTTGCAGACGGAAGGACAAACGTGGACGGCGGAATCACTGGGACAGGCACCGCTGTTAACTTCTACCAATGGGACCACGCTCCGGGTAGGCGACGTGGCGCGCGTCGTGGACGGGGCCGAGCCCAAGTTTGGGGACGCGTTGGTTATGGGCGAACCGGGAGTCTTGCTCACGCTGGCCAGCCAATATGGCGCGAACACGCTGGACGCCACGCATGCCGTCGAAGACGCCCTGGCCGAAATGGGGCCTATCCTGGCGCGCGAGGGCATCGAGATCTTTCCCAACCTGCATCGCCCCGCGACGTTTATAGAAATCTCCCTCACCAACATCCAGCACTCATTGTGGTTGGGGGCGGGACTGGTCGCCGTTGTTTTGATGCTATTCCTGGGTGATTGGCGGACGGCCCTCATTTCATTAAGCGCCATTCCCCTCTCACTCCTGGCGGCGGTGATCGTCATGGATCGCCTGGGCATCGGCTTCAACACTATCACCCTCGGAGGTCTCGCCATCGCCATAGGGGAAGTGGTGGACGATGCGATCATCGACGTGGAGAACATCGTGCGCCGGTTGCGTGAGAACGCCAAGGCTCCCGCGCCGAGGAGTGCCATCACCGTGGTTTTTGAAGCCTCGCTCGAAGTGCGCAGCGCGGTGGTCTACGCGACCTTTATTGTAGCCTTGGTCTTTCTGCCGGTCCTCATGCTCTCCGGCCTCCAAGGAGCCTTCTTCGCTCCTTTGGCGAAGAGCTATCTGCTGGCCATCTTTGCTTCTCTCGGAGTGGCTTTGACGCTGACTCCGGCTTTGTCCTTGGTCCTTTTACGTGGTGCGGGCGCATCGGTGAAGGAGCCGTTTTTTCAGGGCTGGCTCAAGCGGGGTTATCGGCGGTTGCTTTCGCCCCTGCTGGCGCATCCGGTGATTGTCATCAGCCTGGTTTTGCCACTTTGTCTCGGAGCATTCATCAGCCTGCGTTTTTTTGGCGGCGAGTTTCTCCCGCCATTTCGCGAGGGGCATTATGTCCTGCAAGTAAGCACCGCGCCAGGAACATCCCTAACCGAGATGCGCCGGTTGGGACGCCTTATATCCCACGATATTCTCAACCTCCCGGGCGTCGCCACGGTCGAGCAGCAAATCGGACGGGCCGAGCAGGGAGAAGATCCTTGGGGGCCACATCGCAGCGAGTTTCACGTGGAACTTAAACCGGCTCCAGCACACGAGCAGGACGCCACGGCAGACTCCATCCGGGCGGTGCTGGCCTCCTTTCCCGGTCTGCAGTTCGAAGTGCTCACCTTTCTGGGAGATCGCATCGGCGAATCGCTTAGCGGTGAAACTTCACCCGTGGTTATAAGTATTTTCGGCGAAGACCTGGATGAACTGGACCGCGCCGCCAGGGCGGTTGCGACGGCCATCGAATCGGTGCCGGGTGCCGCGGAGGTCCAGGTGAAGTCTCCGCCGGGCACGCCCCGCTTGGTCATCAAGAACCGGCCAGACAGGCTCGCCCGCCTGGGTGTCCACTCCACTGAAGTATTGGATGCGGTGCAGGCGGCCTATCAAGGCATCGCAGTGGCCCAGGTCTATCGCGAGAATCAGGTGGTGGGTGTGGCAGTTTCCCTGGAAGGCGCGCTTCAATCCGAGCCTGAAACGGTGGGCCGGCTTCTAATTAATGGTGCACAGGGACAACGCTATCCGTTGTCGGAAGTCGCGGATTTGTCGCTTGCTTCGGGACGGCACTCCATCCTGCACGATGGCGCGCGCCGCCGCCAAATTGTGACCTGTAACGTCACCGGGCGCGACGTCTCCTCCTTCGTTCGTGACGTGCGGGCCGCTGTGGCCCAACGGGTGACCCTGCCAAGCGATGCTTATCTTTCCTACGGTGGAGCAGCCGAGGCTGCGGCAACGGCCAATCGGGAGCTGCAAATGCACTCCGTGATTGCCGCGGTGGGCATTGTGCTGTTGTTGAGCGTGGTGGTGCGATCCCTGGCGAATCTGGGTTTGGTCCTGGCAAACGTGCCATTTGCGCTCGTGGGCGGGGTGGCGGCGGTGGCCTTGGTGGCCCATTTCGGGCACCAAGCGGGCGGGTTGAATCTCGGTTCCGTCGTGGGTTTTGTAACCCTGTTTGGCATCACGATGCGAAACAGCATCATGTTAATATCCCACTATGAGCACTTGGTCCGGGTGGAAGGGGTGCGTTGGGAGTTGGCTGCCGCAGTGCGGGGCGCCGAAGAACGACTGGTTCCTATCCTTATGACTGCGATGGTGACAGGCTTGGGCCTATTGCCGCTGGCCTTAGGCGCGGGGGAAGCGGGTCGCGAAATCGAGGGGCCGATGGCGGTGGTTATTCTCGGCGGATTGGTGACCTCGACGCTCTTGAGCCTAATGGTATTGCCGGTGCTGGCATACCGGTATGGGCGATTTGAAGGCGGCACCCCGGTTGAAGGCCGATAGGTGCCGCCTTCCCAGCCCGATGCTTTAGGGCGAATAGCGCCAGATCTGGATGTTCTGGTAGGACGTCCCGCCGTCAGGAGCGCCCGATACGATGTCCACATTTCCACTTACCAGAGTGTCGCAATAGGCGACGCTCGTGCCGAGATGGACGTTGTTCAACAGGCCGAGGTTGTTGACAAAAATGGATGGGGCGTGAGTCCCAGTGGTGCTCGTCAGATAGACTGCGACTTTGCCATCGCCGGTATAGCTCAAGCTGGTGGTGCTCCAATAGGGGGCGCCAACCATGATATCAGCATAGGAGTCAGCATTGATATCACCCAAAGCCAGGCTGGTGCCAAAGTACTGGTAGTTTTGGCTGCCGCCGTCAGTCCACGCCACGGTAGTACTGAGCCCGCTCGAACTGCCCCGGTAAAGGTAAACTTTTCCCGCTTGGCTGTGGGCACTGTAGGTGGCTGCTGTTGCCGAGACCAGCAAGTCTCCATAACTGTCGCCATTCTGCGACATGGGGGTGTGGGAAATGGTGAACCCGGAGGCGACACAGATCCCAAATTGATCCCCGGTGTTTTCGCCGGTAAAAGTGGTATCTACCGAGGTATGTGCTCCCGAACTGGTGCCGTGATAAACGTAGACGTGGCCGGTGGAACCGCCACTCGGGCTTCCCGGGGCGCCGATAATAAGGTCGGCGTATCCGTCGCCATTCACGTCGCCCCCCGCCACACTGGTCCCAAGGCTGGCGTTGTCAGATCCACCCACCTTGCTCCATGCGGGACTCCCTCCAAGGCCGCTGGAGCCTCCGTTGAAGAGCAGTACCTCGCCATTGTAGGTGTGGCCGCCACCGCTATAGTAGGGGGCTCCCACCAACAGGTCGTAGTAACCATCACCGTTGACGTCTCCCGCATTGGCGACCGACCAGCCCATGTTCGCCCCGGCACTGTCGCCAACGATGGTAACGTCGGGACTGCTCAGGAGAGTTCCATCGCTATAGTAGCCATAGAAGACAAAAACCGCGCCTTGCTGGCTCAGGGTCCCGGTATAGCCCCAGGCTCCCACGGCGACGCCGTTGAATCCGTAGCGTTGGTTATTGCAGTTGATCGACGCCACGCTCCAGCCAACGTGCTCATAGTTTTGGGTCCCGGTATAAGTCCAGGTGGGAGTGGAGGATAAGGAGCCTGAAACGGTTCGGTAGTAAAAAACCTTTCCGGCGTCGGTGTAAGTTCCTGTGTCGTAGAATGGGGCGCCGACCAAAATCCCCCCCCCTCCTCCTGGCCAGTTGGAAAACGTCGGCATGAATGCCACTGAATAGCCGAAACCACTGCCGGCGGTCGGGTTGTTGAGATAGCCATCGGAGGCAAGCGTGGGATCGATCAGAATTGGATACTGGGCGTCACGATCATCCACAACGATGGCAAAGTGCTGTCCGTCAACGGGGCTCATGTGAGCATCGAGCTGCCGGTGACTGGCGTCATAAACGAATAGTTGGTCGTAGCGCGCCAGGGTGGAGGTGCCGGTCAATGAATCGACGAAATCCACGCCGGCGCCCAGGATATCAACTTGAGGCCGGACGGTATCGGATTCCAAACGGAATTGGAGCGTCAGTGGCCCTTCGCCGGGATACGGATGCTGGATCAAAAAGTCCTGGCGTAAACCACCTTGATGGTTGTTGTAGTCGATACGTATGTCGGCACCGGTGGCGTGAGCGGTGGATTTGTCGGTCTCCCAGGAATAGGCGGATTCTTGGTGTCGAGCCTCGGCTCTCCCAAACGACTCCAGGCTCAGTGTGGCACCCCAAGCGGAAGTCCCGGTGGCCGAGTCTCGTGAAGTGAAAGTGAGGACATCGTTGTTGAAGGCAAAACGCAGGTTTTGCGCCCGATTTGGCGCCATGTAGGCCTTGGCGGTTTCCTGCCAGTGAATCTCGTATTCGGAGGATTCAATTTGGCGGTAGATGGACGACAAGGATTCGTCCGCACCCGTGGCGGCCGGAGGTGCTGGTTGGGCGGCCGGGAGGCTGTGCGGCGCGGCGAAGGACTGGCCGAGGCCGGCAAGGGTCAATGCTAGCCCGCATGCGTGGTGGATTGAGCGTTTTGATAGGATGGTGATCATGGGGATTTGGTGGATTTATGGTTATGGCAATACATGCTCTCCGATTCCTGGCGGGCCAGGGCCGTTTTTTTTGTGATGCAGGCATGACGAAGCCTGTTACAAGGGATGGCTGCGCCCGTAGTTTTTTGCCTGTGTATGAAAAGGGATATTACACTTGTCTGATCGGCGTCAAGGATCTGTTTAGCCTCTTTTCACTATTTGATCCCGTGGAAAAAATTAGATTGCGCGATTCGTCATTTAGTATGTCGCGTTTGGTCAACTTATTGAAGAGGATGTCGTTGTTAGGTTGTTTTTGACATGCCGTCGATGACCGCGAAGGCCCGCCGGGTTGGGATTGAGGCTGGCCAGCCCGCCGGACTTCGGGCAGTTTTCGCCAGCCATGGCGGCGGATAAGGAAAAGCTTCACGCAGGAACCCAGGTGGTCGTGTTGGCGGAGGTTCGGGGGACGAACAATTCCCTGGTGCATCCCCGGGGTGCGGTGGGTGTCATTACTCGCACCCCGACCGGGGATGAACGTCATTTTCTGGTGCGTTTCCCCGATGGCTTTGAGTCGTCGCTCGTCCGAGAAGAACTCGACGTCCTGAAGCATTTCAAGGACCGCCTCCAAAGCGGTGACGGGTTGGAAAGTGCGGGCGTGCCGGGTGAAGGACGGTTCGATCTCGAATCACTTGTTATTTACCGGTGCGTCGTTGGTTCGCGGGCTTACGGACTGGAAACGGACGAATCCGATACCGACCGGCGGGGGATATACCTGGCTCCCGCGGAACTGCACTGGTCCCTGTTTGGCGCGCCCGAACAGTTTGAAGACTACGCGGCTCAGTCGTGTTATTGGGAATTGCAGAAGTTCCTGGTCATGGCCCTGAAGGCCAATCCAAACATCCTGGAATGTCTCTATTCGCCGCTCGTGGAAAAGACCGGTGAACTTGGTTCGGAGTTGCTGGCGATGCGGGATGCGTTTCTGTCACAAATGATCTTCCAGACGTTCAATGGATACGCACTGAGCCAATTCAAGAAGATCGAGCAGGACCGCCGCAACCATGGTGGTGTGCGTTGGAAACACGCCATGCATTTGCTGCGGCTTTTGCTGGCGGGGGCTGTGGCTTTGCGCCAGCGGCGGGTGCCCGTCCACGTGGGGGACCACCGGGAACGATTGCTGGAGGTGAAACGTGGAGAGGTCCCTTGGGAAGGAGTGGACGCCTGGCGCAAGGAATTGCACCACGATTTCGAAAAGGCCCTGGGGGAAACACGCCTGCCGGAACGACCGGACTACGAAGCCACCAACCGGTTCCTGATTCGCGCCCGCGCCGTGGCCGCTGCCGGACGGAAATAATTAACTCACCATGGGCCAGGCGGTCCCGGATGTCATTCCCCCTGGTCAAGGCACTGGCGCACCAGGCTGGCGAGTTTCGCGGGGGGATACGGCTTCCCGAGAAAATAAGCGCCGGGAATCGCGTCAAGCTCGATGGCCTTGGCCTCGCGACTATACCCGCTGGTGAAGATAATTCTTAGTTCCGGGCGTTCCGCGCGCAGCAGCACCGCCAGGTCGCGCCCGGAGAGTTGCCCGGGCATCACCAGGTCGGTCAACAGGAGATCGATTTGCTTATTATTAGAGTGCCAGACATCCAGAGCGCCGGGGGTGTTTTCGGCCACGAGAACCTGGTAGCCCTGCCGGATGAGGATCTCCCGGACGAGATCGCGGACGGCCCCTTCGTCTTCCACCACCAGGATGGTCTCGCCACCTCCTTTTGGGCTCGCCGCGGTGGTCGCAGGATGCTCGACGACGGCGTCCGGTGTGGTGGGTAAGTAAACGTGGAAGGTAGTTCCCCGGCCTGCTTCTGTGGATACCGTAATCCAGCCGCGATGTTGCTGGATGATTCCATAGACCGTGGCAAGGCCCAGTCCCGACCCTTGCCCCACTTCCTTGGTGGTGAAGAACGGTTCGAAAATATGGGGAAGGTCGTCCTCGGCAATACCGGTTCCGGTATCTGCCACGGTCAGGCAGAGAAACGTTCCCTCGCGGGCGGGTGGGGACTGTATCGCGGCCGCTTCGTCGAACACCGTGACCTGGGTCTTCAACCAAAGGTCACCGCCGGCCGGCATGGCGTCGCGGGCATTGACGACCAGGTTCATG
>DATJII010000251.1:0-4792 GCA_035493435.1 Candidatus Limnocylindria bacterium
AACGGGCGCTCGTAGCTGATGAAATGAACCTCGTGGCCCCGGTGCGCCAGGCTCTCTCCCAACGCCGACGCCAGGATGCCACTGCCTCCCACCGTGGGGTAGCAGGTGATGCCGATCCTGAGGGGGGAATGAGACCGGGTAGGGGTCATGGGCTCGGTATTAATACTGGCGTGCCTGCCGCCCGGTGTGTGACAGGGAGGAAAATACCAGTGGATTGGCAGGGAAAAGCACGGTGGCGTGGTCAACGCCCGCCTCCAGCCCCCTTACCCTGGCGCGGGCCAGCTGCAGCTCCACATAGTTACGGGCCCGCACCTGCGTGGCGTGGGCTTCCATGGAGGCCGTCCAAGCCGCGATCACCGCAGCCTCGGAAACGTCGATCAAGATCGGGGACAGGTCGCGCGGTTCCGCATCCGGAGTCACGGCGTAGAAGAAGAGCTGGCCGATGGCGTGGGCTGGGAGCTTCTTCAATTCTTTGAGGCCTCCGTAGCGTGCGAGGCGGCAGGCGTCACGAACCAGGCGTCCCAGTCGTGAATGATCCGGGTGCTGGTTTTCCACGGTGGAAGGGGCCAGCACTATACGAGGACGTTCGCGACGGATGATTCGCGCGAGCTTGATTGTATGGACCACGGACATTTCCAGGTGGGCGTCGCCATCAAGAGTTATGAATTCCAGGGTCGCGCCGAGCGTTCTGGCGGCATTCCGGGCCTCAATGGTTCGTTCGGCGGGGGTTCCGCGCGACCCGGCTTCACCCCGGGAACAGACGACCAGATGAACGGACTGGCCAGCCTGGGTCTCCTTCGCGACGACTCCTCCGCACCCGAATTCAACATCATCCGGGTGGGCGCCAAAGACCAGGATGGGCGGGACCTCAGTCGGGGCAGTCGGTATAGGCTTCATCGGAACGGTCTATGGTGTCGCGGGTCAGGAAAGTTATATCCGGTGCGTCCTCGTGGTGGAGATACGCCTGTTCGCCGGCCCCGGCGATATAGTGGGTGCAATGGAGCACGGATTGCATCCAGCGCAGACGGCTGTCGCGGGTGGGGCTGATCTGCCCCTTGGTGAAGTCGGTCTTGGGCAGGGTGACAAAGGAATCGCCGCCTTCGTGCAATTTCAATTCACCGTCGAGCAGACGGGCGCGCACGATCTCGCCTTCGTAGGGAACGTCCACAAAGAAATCCTGGATCTCACAAGCTGCCTGGCGGAAGGCGGGATCACCGGACCTGGCCACCCTGATTCCATCCAACAAGCCCATCTTTCTATACATCTCCAGGCAGAAATCCGCGACATTTGTGGCGACGACCTCCTTGAACGCCTGGACCCAGCGGGGCGCCACGTAGGCGGGAAGTTGCAGGGCGGTCTTCGCCTGCCAGGTGGGGTCGATCTTTTTTAGAAAGAGCGGTGAGAACTTGCGCTGCGTTTTGTTGGCGAAGGCGAAATTGAGCTGCAGCACCTCCTCGATGCGGCGGTGGCGCAGGGTGGTGCGGGTCTCTCGGGGATCGTGGTCACTATCGTGTAAAAAGAAGACGATCTCACCGCCGATCTCACGTTGCAGGCGGAGGGCCGTCTGGATCTTGGCGTAGAGGAAACGGCGCGGGAAGAAACCGCAGGGTTGCTGGCCAAAACAAATGAGAGGTGTCTGGCTCATGCGGGTGTGGCTTCGGGTTCGGGTTGGACTGCCGGAGGGAGGACCGACTGGAGAATCATGCTGAACACCACGCAGGCGGCGCACCCGATAAAATTATACCAGAGGTAGCTGATCTCCAGGTAATGGTAGAGCACGAAGACCAGGGCCTGGGCGGCGAGGGCGGCCCAGAAGACCGCGGTGCCGCCAATCCATTTGAACAGGAACGCCACGACAAACAGGCCCAGGGCGACGCCGTAGAAGATGGACCCCAGGATGTTGACAGCCTGGATGAGGTTTTCCGCCCACCCGGCGAAAAGCGCAAACCCCAGTGCCACCAATCCCCACAGGGCGGTGAATGCTTTCGAAGCCAGTAGATAGTGGTCATCGCTTTCGTCACGCTTCACGACATGCCGGTAAATATCGACGATGGTGGTGGAACCCAGGGCGTTCAGTTCGGAGGCCTTCGAGGACATGGCGGCGGCAAACATCACCGCCACCAGCAGGCCGATGGTGCCGTGTGGGAGATAGCGGAGGATGAAGGTGATAAAGACATAGTCGGAATCGTTGCCGGCCGATTTGGGATTGCGCTTGCGCAGGAGCGTACGGGCCTCATCGCGAACGGCATCGCTTTGGGTCTGACTGGCGACAGCTTCGGTCCGCGCCACGGACGCCGCCTGCTCCTGGCCAGCGCGCCGAGCCTGTAACCAAGCCCGGATATGCTGTTGTTTCTCGGCGTGGAGGGCCGCGTGTCTTTGCTCGAGCGCCTGGAGTTCTTCACTGGCGCCCCGCTGGCTTTCCGTTTTCCAAGCCGCTTCGTTGAAGATCAGGGGTGGTTTTTCGAATTGGTAAAACGTAAAAACCAGGACGCCCAAGAGCAGGATGAAGAACTGCATGGGGATCTTCACCACCGCATTGAACATCAACCCCAGCCGACTCTCGCGCAGGGACGATCCCGATAGGTAACGCTGCACCTGGGATTGGTCCGTGCCGAAATAGGAGAGGGAAAGAAACAGTCCGCCCAGCAAACCGGACCACAGGGTATAGCGTCGCTTGGGGTCGAAGGAAAGGTCGACGGCTTCCATCTTGTGAAAACCGCCGGCCACGGTGAGCGCGTCCGTGAAGGAAAGTTCGGGAGGCAGCTTTGCCAGCAGGAGGACAAACGCGGCAATCATCCCGCAAAAGATCACGCCCATCTGGTGTTTTTGGGTAAGGCTGACTGCTTCGCTACCGCCGGCGACGGTATAGATAATGGCCACCAATCCGCTGACCACAATCGTCAAATCCAGTCGCCACCCCATGACGCTGGAAAGAATGATCGCGGGCGCGTAAATGGTAATTCCGGCGGCCAGTCCACGCTGAAGCAGAAACAGACCCGCTCCGAGCAACCGGGTTTTGGCGTCGAACCGTTTTCCGAGGTATTCGTAGGCGGTATAGACATTCAAATGCCGGTACCTGGGCAGCATGATGGCCGCGATGATTACCAGGGCCAGGGGCAGTCCGAAGTAATTCTGGACGAACCCCAGTCCGTTTTCATAGCCCTGTCCAGGGGTCGAGAGAAACGTGATCGCGCTGGCTTGCGTAGCCATCACCGAGAGGCCAATGGTCCACCAACCTGTCGTGCCGGAACCTTTCAGGTACGAGGTGAGGTTCTGCTGTCCGCGCGTGCGCCAAACGCCATAGAGGGCTATACCTGCCAGCGTGCCGAGCAATACGAGGTAGTCGAGCCAGTTCATGAAAAGGCTTTCGACACCCACCACAGCAGGACGACTGCGACGACAAACACGGCCAGGACAAACCCATACACTGAAGGCCAACGATGCAGCCCGGGCAAGCCCGTTTCCTCATCATTAATGCGGGCGGGACTTCCTGGCGTTGGGGTTATGGAAGGAGGCTCGGAGTTCTTCATTTGCCGAGCGAGACCAGATTGGCAAACAAGCGATACGCGCCGGGAACGCCGGCGGGCAATTGGCGGAACCAGGCCAGTCCCGTATAGACAAAATAGCCGCGTCCCACCTGGGCAACGAGAAGTCCCCCGTTCTTGGGTGATTCGCCAGCGTCGTTGCAGGCCAGGATTGGCACAAAGCGTTTGTCCCATTCGTTGGGGAAATAGACACCCCGTTCCTGGACCCAGCCTTCAAAGTCAGCGGGGCTTATTTTATTCGGGACGTTTAGCACGGCATGGTCCGGGGCGAGAAAGGTCACCGCGGCGTTCTCGTCGGTGACCCGCTCCTGGGACAGGCGAAGGTCGAACGGCGCCAGCTTGGTGGACTTCAAACCGTCCGGACGATTATATTGCACAATCACCGTGCCTCCGTTTTCCGCATAGGCAAACAGGTTGGTCGTCCGGGACCCGAGATCTTCCCGGACATTGAAGGCGCGAATGCCTACCACGACCGCATCAAGCGAACCCAACTTTTCTGGGACCAAGTCTTCACCGGTCACGCGGGTGACCGTATAACCCATGTGTTCGAGGCATCCGGCGACGTCATCGCCGGCGCCGGGCAGGTAACCGATCCGCTTCCCACGGATTTCGAGATCGAGGCAAATGGCCTTCAGGCGGGCAGGCGGCTGGAGCAATTGGGTCGGAAGGTGGTCATATCGTATTTCAATGCGTTGGTTGTCACAGCGCATTCCATTCACTTCGGCCACGGCCGAAAAGCTCGCGGTGGAAGGATTTGCAGGGGCGGTGACAACAAAACTCACGCGCACGTGATCTCCCGCGGCGGCGAGATTGAGCAGCGATGATTTGGGAGTCACGGCCCAACCCGCGGGTGCGACCAGTTCCAAGACGCCGGTGGTATGAGGTCGGGCGGCGGTGACATCGATACTAACCGTCTTGGCCTTTTCGCGCCCAAAGAGTTCCACTTCCGAGGCGAAGCGAAGTGAAACCGGGGGTATGACTTCCAATCGTTGGGGCCTCCGCGCTTTGGCGGAATCCGTCGCGAGTTGCACTGGCTCGTCGTCAACGACCAGTTTCTGCCCCCCCACTTCAAAAATATACTGCACCGGAAATACGGGCGGATTTTCCGGGCGACCAATCAGGGAAAGATCCTTGACCCGAAACATGCCGACGGTGCCCTCTTCCTGAAGCCAATAGGGCTGGCTGGGAGGCGTGTTTGTAGGCAATACCTCGGTAATGTTTCGGTGAAGCGGCTCATTGGTCGTGAG
>DATJII010000252.1:0-3842 GCA_035493435.1 Candidatus Limnocylindria bacterium
ATTTCGTATTTGCCCAGCTCAAGAAGAAGGGTCTCCGTCCTTCACCCGAGGCCAATCGAATCACGCTCGCTCGGCGAGCTTCCTTGGATCTCACAGGCCTGCCGCCGTCACCCGAGGAAGTCGATGCGTTTGTGAACGACACGTCTTCCGACGCCTGGGAGAAATATGTGGACCGGCTGTTTGCCTCGCCTCGCTACGGGGAAAAATGGGCTCGCTGGTGGCTGGACGCGGCCCGTTATGCCGATTCGAACGGCTTCGAAAAGGATCGGACCCGTTCCATCTGGCCTTGGCGTGACTGGGTCATCAACGCCTTCAATACCGGCATGTCCTTTGACCGGTTCACGGTCGAGCAACTCGCCGGGGACCTGCTGCCCCATCCCACGATCGATCAGCGGATTGCCACCGGCTTTCTTCGCAACTCCATGGTCAATATGGAAGGCGGCATCGAACCCGAAAAATTTCGGGTCGAAGCGATTATCGACCGTGTCGATTGCGTGGGCCGAACCTGGCTGGGACTCACGATCAGTTGCGCCCAATGCCATTCGCATAAGTTCGATCCCATTTCGCAGACCGAATACTACCGGTTCTACTCGTTTCTCAACCAGGACGACGAACCAAAGATCGACGTACCCAACGCCACCCAGCAAGCCAAGCGGGATACCATCATCCAGTCGGCCGCCGAATTTGAGCAGAAACTGACGTCGGAGATTCCCGATTTCGAATCCAAGCTGGCTACATGGGAAACATCGATCCAGAACGCCCAGGGCGATTGGCAGCCCATCGATCCGCGTGAGTGGCATTCCACGCCCATGAAGTTCGAGAAGCTGGAAGACCTCTCGTTCCTCGGCGGCGGCGATATATTTAACAATGGCGTGTTCCGTTTTTGGGCCGATACCCAGCTTACCAATATCACGGGCTTCCGGCTCGAAGCACTCACGCATCCGAACCTGCCATTCAATGGTCCCGGCATCGACGGAAACGGCCAATTCCAAGTGTGCGAATTCACCGTCGAAGCCACCCCCCTAAGCGAATTGAAGGCACCGGAAGCCGGTTCCACGACGTTCCGCGCCACTACGAACACGGTTGTTTTCAACCACGCGGAAGCTGATGCCTGGAGTCCAGGTTGGGAACCCGCGGGCCTCATTGACGGCAACTCCACCAACGGTGGCTGGGCGGTGGACTTTACTTATGGCCGCCGCAATACCGAACACCGCGCAGTGATGGAAGCCACCCAGCCGGTAGGCTTCGCTGGCGGAACCCGGCTGTTGATCTCCATCCATTCCAAGCCTAAGGATTCGAAACTATCCAATTATCACCTGGGCCGGTTCCGCCTGAGCCTCACCACCCAAAACGGCCCGCTCCACATCGATCCGCTCACGCCCGGACAACGGAAAATCCTCGATATCCCGCGCACGCAACGGACCGTTGGTCAGCAACGCGAATTGGTTCGCGCCTATCTCTTTAGCGACCCCTCAATGTCCGCCCAGGCCCAAAAATGGGATGAGCTTTGGAAGGATTGGCCCAAAGCGGAAAACACGACCCTGGCCCTTACCGAACGATTCGCGCCCCGCCATACCCGCCTCTTCAAGCGCGGCGACTGGACCCGCCCCATGGAAGAGGTCCACGCCGGAATTCCCGCCGTATTACCCCAACCACCCGCAGGCGCTCCCGAATCCCGCCTCACCCTGGCCCACTGGTTGGTGTCCACCAACAATCCGTTGACGGCTCGAGTGATCGCCAACCGCGTCTGGCAGGTGTTCTTCGGTCAGGGGCTCGTGACGACACCGGAAGACTTCGGCACCCGGGCCGACGCACCGTCGCATCCCGAATTGCTTGATTGGTTCGCCCAGGAATTCATGCGGCCCACGTGGAAACCGAAATCCTCCTCACGGACGGCGACGGTGGCCGCCAATAGTCATGAGATGGAACCGTGGTCAATCCGCCATCTGCAACGGCTGATCGTGACTTCGGCCACTTACAAGCAATCGTCGGTCATTTCGCCGGAATTGCTGGAGAAGGATCCCTATAATCATCTGCTGGCCCGTGGGCCGCGTTTCCGCGTCGACGCCGAAACGATTCAGGACATCGCGCTCAAGACCGCCGGGCTGCTGTCCACGAAGGTCGGCGGTCCCAGCGTCTTCCCGCCACTGCCCGATGGCGTCATGCAACTGGCCTATAACCAGATTGCGTGGAATGTGAGCGAAGGCGACGACCGGTATCGGCGTGCCATGTACACCTTTTGGAAGCGCAGCGTTCCCTATCCCGCGCTCACTACTTTCGATGCACCGACGGCGGAACAGAGTTGCGTCCGGCGCGTCCGGTCCAATACCCCACTCCAGGCGCTAATCACACTAAACGAGCCCACCATGATCAACGCCGCCCGCTGGCTGGGCTATCGCACCCTGACCCAAGGCGGCCTGTCCGACACTAATCGCATCAATTTCGCCTTTCGCCAGGTGCTCAACCGCCGTCCGGATGCCCAGGAATCCGCCGCCCTGCTGCGCCTCCTGGGTACCGCCCAATCCGAATTCAAGGACAAGCCGAAGGACGCCGCCAACTTCGCGTGGACCGATCCTAAAAATCCCGCGCCGCTGCCCGAAGGCACCGACACCACCACGCTCGCCGCCTGGGCGGCCGTCTCACGCGCCCTGCTGAACCTCGACGAAACGGTTACGAAAGAGTAATCGCCACCCTTTATCTCCTGCCTATGGATCTCTTCAATCAACTCGACGCCGAACGGAAACGCTTTCTGACCCGTCGCTGGTTCTTTCGCGACTGCGCTCTCGGCCTGGGCAGCATGGCCCTCGGCAGCCTCCTCAACCAGCGCAGCCTCGCATCGATCCAGGCGACCAATCCCATGACGCCCAAGCGCCCGCCCCTGGCGCCCAAGGCGAAGTCCGTCATCTATCTATTCATGGCGGGCGCCCCCAGCCAGTTGGAACTCTTCGACTACAAGCCCACGCTGAAGAAGTATAACGGCCAGCCGGTGCCGAAAGACGTGCTCGGCGGCCAGACCTACGCTTTCATCAAGCCGGATTCAGCCATCTACGCGCCGGATTTCGCCTTTGCCCAGCACGGCCAAAGCGGCACCTGGATGTCCGAGGCACTGCCGAATCTCGCCACGGTCGCGGACGACATCTGCGTCGTGCGCTCGATGGTGACGGATGCTTTCAACCACGCGCCCGGCCAGATCTTCATGAACACCGGCTCCCAGCAGTTTGGCCGGCCCAGCATGGGTTCGTGGGTGACCTACGGCTTGGGCAGTGAATCGCAGGATCTGCCGGGATTTGTGGTGATGAATTCCAGTGGCGGCCTGAGTGGCGGTGCAGGCAACTTTGGCTGCGGATTCCTGCCCTCGGTCTACCAGGGGGTCCCCTTCCGCAAAGGCGCGGAACCCGTCCTCTATTTAGCCAACCCGGCGGGCATCTCGAAATCCCTCCAGCGAAAGACGCTCGATACCGTCAAGGAACTCAACGAGCACCGCCTCGGCCTGATGGGCGATCCGGAAATCGCCACCCGTATCAATTCCTTCGAGCTGGCGTACCGGATGCAAATGAGTGCCCCGGAACTCGTGGACCTCACCCGCGAACCCCAGAGCGTCCTCGATCTCTACGGAGCCAAACCGGGCGAAGCGTCCTTCGCCAACAACTGCCTCCTCGCCCGCCGCCTCGTGGAACGCGGCACCCGCTTCGTCCAACTTTTCCACGAAGCGTGGGATCATCACAGCGACGTCAAGGGCGGCATCAAAGCCCAGTGCGCCATCACTGAAAAAGCCTGCGCCGCGCTGATCAAAGACCTGAAACAACGGGGCCTGCTCGACTCCACTCTGGTTATCTGGGGTG
>DATJII010000253.1:0-6452 GCA_035493435.1 Candidatus Limnocylindria bacterium
CGTATCGACTCACTCCCCGTTATGATATCCTCTCCGCCTATCCCGTTTTAGGCCACGGACATCGGAAACTTTCGCCTCAAAAAATCAAAATGGCCATGGCCATTGAAGGTAAAAGCCGCCACTACCGCTGGGGAGACATTCGGGGTCGCCACTGGATCGAAACAGCAAAGATATGCGGTCTCACCGGCATGAGAGAGATTATCGGCGAGACTTTGGATCGTACACCTGGGGTAATCGAACGCGTGCGTGGAACGATTCCAGTATCCTTCCCTGCACGAATAGCCGACACCATTTTGGACGGTGTCCAATCCACCGCAGAATGCCTGAAAGCAGAATGGCCATTTTCGGCCTGACGATATGACGGTAATGACGATCATTCCCCCATGTGGCACCACGGCCTTTTTCAATCATGACCGGACACGGCCTGGCCCGCACCTTGTCCAAATGGGGTTATTGCTCCCGTAGCGAGGCCTTCAAACTCATCCGTTCGGGTCGGGTGACGGTCGATGGCCGCGTGGTCTCAGACCCTGAATATCGTATTGGCGCGCCCGCACCCAAAGTCGCCGTGGATGGGCAATCCATCGCCCCATTCCAGCGGATCTACTTGATGCTCAATAAGCCACGGGGATTGGTCACCACCGCCAGCGACGAAAAGGGCCGCGAGACAGTCTTCGATTGTTTTCGCGCGGCTTCGCTACCGCACCTGTCGCCGGTCGGACGATTGGACCAGGCCAGCGAAGGGCTGCTGCTCTTCACCAACGACACCGAGTGGGCCAATCGCATCACTGCTCCGGAATCCCGTCTCACCAAGACGTACCACGTACAGGTTGATCGACGGGTGGACGAACCGTTTCTCGACGCCATGCGAAACGGGGTCGCAGTGGAAGGAACCGTTTTGGCGGTGCGCCAAGTCCAGGTCCTTCGTGAAGGCGAGAAGAACTGCTGGCTGGAAATCGTGTTGGATGAAGGCAAGAACCGGCAAATCCGACGAATCCTTGAGGCTCTGGATACCGAGGTGCTACGACTGATCCGGATTTCGATCGGCTCCCTCGCCTTGGGCAACTTAGCCAAAGGCGAGTGGAGACACCTCAGCCAAGAGGAGGTCGTCCAAGTGGCTGGCTCGTGAATCCAGCGGGAGACAAATTCGAGGCCCCAAAAAACGCCGCCGTTTTAACAACGCCCGCCTTTACTCTCCCGGCGCGGGAGGCGCAGGAATGGGCGAAGGTCGCTTGTTCGCCGGAGGAATAGAGAGCCCTGAAGCCCCGGGAATACTTGGATCATTATTCCGCGTTACCCGAGTCGGAATTTGCGGGACCGCGCCCGGAACTGCCCCACCACTTCCATTCAACAAAACATTGTTTGGCGAAACATTGGCAGCCGGATTCAGCGCATTGCCCCCACCCCCGTCTCCCCCGCCGTAAACTTGACCCCCACGACCGATAATCGTCGGCCCACCACCACCACCTGCTGCAATTCCTCCGGGTTGATTCATGGTGGGAATCACCCGTGGGGGAAGGTTGGCTCCGGGAAAGATACCGGGAGCTCCTGGAGGCCCTCCGATTTGGGGACCACCCTTGAAGCCGTTGTCCTTCATGTTCATGACCACTTCCTGCCCGGTGTTCATGACCTTGACCGTCGGGACGTCATCGTCCTCGTGGATCTCCAGCACTTTCAGGTCGTACCCATCCGAAGCCGTCTCACCTTCCACCACCGAAATGTAATCCGGACCATTCTTCGCATCCTTGGGCTGGATCGCGAGATAGACGGTTTTTTTGCCACCGAAAACACCCACTCCAGTGATTGTTACGTTCAGCTTCTCCACCACCGGCGGCGGTTCGACAACAGGATCGGGAGGTGGCGGGGTCGGATGGATGCCAAACGCATTTCGCACTTGGATGAGCGTGTACGGATGGATGGGAGCCGCTGGCGCGTTGGTGGAGGTCACCGCGCTGCCGTCCGTGGTGGGCGAGGGTTCGGGGGCCGGATCGTCGGCGCGCGCAACCACCCCTGTTGCTACGGCTATGACCGCCCCGGCCGCAACTACAGCTAAAAACTTCGTCCCCTTCACTCGCGCAATGTCGCTCACAAATGGAAGAACACCAAGCGAACTGAATGGTTGCGCCGATGCCCCATGGAGCGTGCCGAAAAAATTTGTGGCGCGACATACAAATCAGCCTTTGGCATTGTCGAATAGGTTAGCAGCGTGAACGAATCCGGCGAAAATCAAGCGTGGTGCAGCGACTTGTACGAGAGTAAAGCCGCTGGCTTGATCCTCTACGGTCGAGCATTGGGCTTGGGACATGGCGAATCGGAAGATGTTGTTCACGAGGTCTTTACTGAGCTTATCCGGCGGCCTGAACCGCCTCTCGAACCGGCCCGCTATCTGGTCCGCGCCTTTCGCAACCGGGTGTTTAACCGCAAGACGAGCCTGTTTCGTCGGATCGCCCGGGAACTGGAATCGCACCGCTGGTTCGAACACGGACCCGAAAACTCGCCCCAGGAGGAAAAAGCGTTGCGATGCCTCGTCAGGCTGCCTGCGGAACAACGGGAAGTAATCGTTTTAAAGATCTGGCACGCATACACTTTTGAAGAAATTGGAGAACTACTCAAAATCTCGCCCAACACTGCTGCCGGGCGATACCGCTACGGATTGGACAAACTGAGACTCTGTCTCAAGGAACAAGGAGACGAAATCGATGAATCATTTGGAACAGAAACTCCGTTCGTGGACTCCACGGCGTCCTTCGGACGCATTGCGGGACCGCCTCTTTCCTAAGCGGGAAGCCCTTACTGCAGTGGAAAGCTCCACTCCGTCGCGGATGAACTGGATGGCTTGGGCCACTCCACTTACCGCCATGGCGACGCTTTTCGCGGCACTCTTGAGCTCCTCCGCCCTGCCGATTCCACCCGCCAACGCGGACACTATGGAGCGGACCTTGCTGGCGGGCATCAATGATCGCTGTCAGCAAAACAGTTGGAATCACGTCGGTGGCATGAGTTTCAAATGGACAAATTCTCTCCTCCCGCCTTCCACTAACGCCTCTTTGAACGCCACGAACTAACGCGGCACACCTCACTTATTCGATATCATGGAGAAAGCAAGCGCTCCGGCAGCCAAGCTGTCGACTGTCCCCCCCGTGCCTGGTGGCACCTCTGCCCCCATCATTGGGCGGTTCTTCCGGAACATGGACTGGTTTACAGGAGCCTTGGTGTTCCTGGTGGTTTTTGCCGGATACCTGCTCACCCTTTCTCCGGATCTCACTCTGGAAGATAGCGGTGAACTTGCGGTGGCTTCCAAATACGCGGGCGTGCCACATCCGCCCGGCTATCCGATCTGGACGGTGTACACTTGGTTGTTCACCAAGATCATCCCCTTCTCGAACATCGCCTTCCGGGTATCGATCGCCTCCTCCTTCGCTGCCGCGATGGCGGCGGGTTTTACAGCGCTGCTGATCTCGCGCGGCTCCAGCTTAATCCTCGAGGGCATTCCCAGCTTTGCCACGCTGGAGAAGAAAACGGAGAACACCATCACCTTCGTGGCGGGTCTGGTGGGCGGGCTGCTGCTGGGCTTTAACGGCTATGTCTGGAGCCAGGCGGTCATCGTGGAAGTCTATACGGTGGCCTTGGTGAACCTGACCGCAGTGCTCTTTTTCCTGGCAAAATGGGTCTATGCGCCGCACCAGCGACGCTACCTGTATCTAGCCACCTTCCTATTCGGCATGTGCTTATGCAACCACCAGACGTTGGTGGTCGCCGCGATGGGCTTTGAAGTTTGCGTGGCGGCCGCGGATCGAAAGGTCGGTCGGGATCTTTTTATTTTGAACACTGCCGTGTGGTTGCTGGGGCTAATCGCTCATTTCAAGGGCTCCATCGTGGTTTTTCAGCAAAACACCCCGTTATTCATCATCTTCAACATCATCGGCTTGGGCTCATTCGTCGCCGCGATGCTGCTCTCGATCTTGGAAAAGGGGGCCTTGACCCGGATTCATGTGGTCATTTTCTGCATTATAGCGTGGTGCATGGGTGCGGCCTTCTACCTGTATATGCCCGTGGCGGGTGCCAGCAATCCTCCCATGAACTGGGGCTATCCCCGCACCTGGGAAGGATTCATCCACGCCTTCACCCGTGGCCAGTATGAGAAAACCAGCCCGTCCCTGGACCCCATAACGCTGAGCCGCCAGCTGATGATGTACGCCAGCGGCGTGCAGGAAGAATTCAGCTGGGCCAACATGTTGATTGCCTTCGTACCGCTGGCTTTCTTCCGGAAGATGCGGGCCAAGGAACAGCAGTGGATCGTCGGCATGGCTGCCATTTACTTGTGCCTGGCCGTGCTCCTCACCAGCCTGCTGAACCCCAGTCTGGACATCAGTGGCAAGAAGCTGGTGAAGGTGTTCTTCACCTCCTCACACGTCTTCATTGCCATGGCTTCTGGCTATGGTATCGCGCTCATCGGGGCACTCTTGGTTAAGCGTTACAAAGAGACACGGCTTTATTTGCTGATTGGCGCTGCGGTGGTTTGCGCCTTTAACCTTTACCAGTTCGCGGCCACCTGGACCTCGACCGAACTTTTCCTGTCTCGCGCGGCAGACCTGGTCAGTTTGTTGTTGTCGGTGATCTTCGTCCTCGCCATCTGGATTTCCACCAGCCGTGGCCCGCTCACGGTGGCCTTGTGCCTGTTCTCACTTATGCCGTTGGACACCATCATGTCCCACTGGACGGATAACGAACAAAGCCGCCACTACTTCGGTTTTTGGTTCGGCCACGACATGTTCGAACCAGGCGTCGATACCAGCGCCGCTCCCGCTCCCAAGGACAAAACCGGCAAGCCGTTTTACCAGCCGATGGCGCGGGACGCCGTACTCTTTGGTGGTACCGATCCCGGTCGTTTTTGCCCAACCTACATGATTTTCGACGAGAGTTTCATCGAGCCTGCCGACCGGCGCGATCCGAAGTTCGACCGGCGCGACGTGTACCTCATCACCCAAAACGCCCTCGCGGATAATACCTACCTCGACTACATCCGCGCCCACTACAATCGCAGCGCCCAGTACCAGTACGACAAGCCGTTCTTCTACGGGATGTTGAACGACGAGATGTCCATCCGTCTGGGCCAGACCAATGGCCTGGCTACTCTCTTCTCCCCCATTGATCGTTGGGTTACCACTCTGGGCGACAATATCGAGAAGGAGCGCCGCGCGGGCAGTTCCTACTTCCACGACAAGGATTTCCTGGATTTTGCCAAACTCAGTGGCCAGATCAATGGGGCTCAGGACCCCCTATCTGCCTACCTGAAGACCAAGCTCGACCGCTTTCTGGTCAACGGTGAGATGCTGGCCCAAGGCCTAAACCTGGTCATCGAAGGTCCATCCCTCTTCGATGATCCCAAACGCTTCGCGACCGCAAAACTCACCCCGCATACCCAGGCCTTTGCCGTCCAAAACCCGCCCACCCACAACCGTATTCGCCTGAACCGGCTGCTGTTGGAGGAATATTATCCGGGACTCATCGCCAAGAGCGAAGGTGGCCTATACCCCGACCGTGAAATCCTCACCCCGACGCTTGAGGACGCCAGCCGTTGCTTCAGCGAATACGTGAGCGACGCCGCCCGCCGGTATCAACTCCAGCAGATTCGCCCTGGCGAAATCGTGGTTCCCACCCCCGATGGCCGCTACTCCGTTTCCGGCCAGGTCGCAGTCATGTCCATCAACGGCCTGCTGACCAAAGTCATCTTCGACAAGAACCCGAGCCATGAGTTCTACGTCGAAGAGAGTTTCCCACTGGACTGGATGTATCCGCACCTGACCCCCTACGGCATCATCATGAAGATCGAGCGGGAACCCGTGGCGGAACTGTCCGAGGAAATGGTCCGGCGCGACCACGAATTCTGGAGCCAATACAGCGAGCGCTTCATCGGCAACTGGATCACCTACGACACCCCGATCAAGGACGTCTGCGAATTCGCCGAGCGGGTGTTCCTACACCGCGAATCGGCCGCCATGGCGAAGTACCATTGCGATCCCCGCTTCATACGCGACGACTCCGCACAGAAGTCCTTCTCGAAGCTGCGTAATGCCATCGGAAAATCCATCTATAGCTGGCGCATCAACACCACTGCCAGCCAGGCGGGCCAGGCCCGGATGATCAAGGAAGCCGAATTCTCCTTGAAACAGGCCTTTGCCTTCTGCCCGCTGAGCCCGGAATCGGTCTATAACCTGGCCCAACTCCTGGCCGGCCTGGGCCGGATTGAAGACGCCATCCTGGTTGCGGAAACCTGCGAAAAGTTTGACGCCAACAACCTGGGTGTCGCCGACCTCGTCCAACGCCTGAAGGCCATCAAGCCGAGCCTCCCGGTCACCGATATCGAACGCCAGATCGACTCCGGGCATATCGACATGAACGTCATCGTGGACGGCATCTCGACGCTGATGCACAACTATCAGACGAACAAGATC
>DATJII010000254.1:0-8724 GCA_035493435.1 Candidatus Limnocylindria bacterium
CAGGGCCGAACAAACCCACACACCAGTCCAGAAAAGCGCTTCACTGAATCGAATCTCCCGGCTCTGCTTATGGAAAACTCCCAAATCAAGCGCGAGCGCCATCAGCACAAAGGCCACAAAGGCCACCCAGGGCCATAATCCGGTCAGCGTTAAAGCAAGCATGCGTTCGATTCCGCGATATCGTAATTCGAGGCGCCGTCTCCCGCGCGTGCGCCGCTGGCAGGATGGCACGCAAAGACTACCCGTTAGCAACCCTTTATCGCGGGTCACGTCCGGACTTTTGGCACGCCGGACAGAAGAACGTGCTGCGAGAGGCTTGCACTATTCGCTGGATCGGTTTCCCGCAACGGAGGCAAGGCTGCCCAGCCCGGTCATACACGCGCAGTCGCTCCTCGTACCCGGCTTCGTCGCCTGGCACGGATCCGTAATAGAACAGACCATCATTCTTGCCGTCCGAGGAAAACCCCAGCGGAACCGTGCTGCCAAAACGGATTGCCTCTGTAAGTACTTCACGAATGGCACAGTGAAGCCGCTCGATCTCGGTCTTTTTCAATCCTCCGGCCAGGCGCTTGGGACCGATCTGCGCCAGCCACAGGGCCTCACTGGCATAAATGTTCCCCACCCCGGCAATGGCCTCCTGATCCAGCAGCTTCACTTTAATGGGCTGACGGGATCCTTTCAGGCGCAGGGCAAGCATCGCCGGAGTAAATGCGTCGTCCAGAGGCTCCGGCCCCAACGCTTCCAGGCCGGAAAGGTCAAAGTGCATCCGCCCAAAATAGCGGGTGTCCTCGAAAATGAAGATCCCCTCTCCCAGATCCAAGGTGACCACCGTGTGCTTGGGCAGTGCCCTAACCTCCGGTGCCACATACATCCGCCCCGTCATACCTAGATGGCCGACCAGCGTGGCCCACGGCTTTCCATCGGTTCCCGTTAGATCGAACAATAGATTCTTGGCCCGGCGACGCACCCCGGCAATCGTCGCCCCCTTCAATTTCGCCCGAAACGATGCGGGACTCTCGGGACGACCGCTCTTTGAACGATGCAACGTGGCCTCCACAATGGTCCGCCCCGTCACTCGCGGACGCAAATGACGTACCAATACTTCCACTTCGGGCAACTCCGGCATGCGAGACGGTAGCCCGGAAGTACCGGTGACGCAACCAACCGGACAACTCCTCCGCGGGTGGCGGACCAAATGGCGGGTCCGTGCGGCTGGTGCGCTGGTTTTCTAAGAACCCATCTGCCAACGATTTCTGGTTGCCGGAACATTCCTTCCTCTGCCTTCTTAGGCCAGTGCATTGTGCAATCGAGGCCAGTTGCGTTCCGCCCTAAAAAATCTAGGCAAAGGCCCAAAACTGAGCCTTTTGCTGGTGTTTTTGGAATGTCTCGCCCATGGCACCTCTCCTGCTTTTTCGTCTTATTCAATCAGGGGTTCGGAACCCTCGAAAAGGATCAACACATATGAATACTACTATAGCCAAAGGCGACTGGAACATCATCAAGGGCAAGCTCAAGCAGAAGTGGGGCACACTCACTGACAACGATTTGAGCTATGTCGAAGGCAAGGAAGATGAGCTCTACGGTCGCATTCAGAAGCGCACCGGCGAGAACATCGACACCATCAAGAAGGCGGTGCGTTCCTATACCGATGGAGACTAGGTTGACCTGGGATTCGGGCAAAAAAAGTGCCCGAATCCCCTCCTCCGTCCACACCCACACACCCTGCATATGAAGGCCAAACAATTTCTCATACTATTCCTTCTCGGACTATGGGCCGCCACGAATACGGCCTGCAAACACACCGCCAACGGCTTCGGCCAGGACGTCGAAAAGGCGGGGGAAAAGATCCAGGAAAAGACGCAGTAACTCGTTAAGTCCAGGCAAGGTTTAGGGCTGCCAGTATCCCTCGTCAAATTTCCGTCCGAGAACCTGCCTTGGAAAAGAAAACGAGCGACAGAACATGTTCCGTCGCTCGTTTTGCTTAGTTCTGTGGAGGGCCGCCGCCTCAGCGACCCTGCGGTGCCATAGTTAGTTTCGGAGTTTCCCCTGCGATTGTGCGAGGACTCCAGAGCCTGCACTCGAATTCTCCAGGCCCGGCGCCCCTGCACTTACAGTCGCCGTGATGTTTGCCATCCGCTCTACCAGGCGTCTTACGTCGAGATAAGGTGATCCTGTCACCGTGCTCCAAGTTACTTTGCCCTGGGCATCCAGGCAAAAGGTGCCATGGAGTAATCCCGTGCCGTCGGTGCAACCATACTTGGCAAAAATAGCCCCTTGCGGATCGGGTAGAATCGCAAAAGGCAGGGCCGACTTCTCCTGCGAGGATTTCACGACCTCAGCGTCGTCCGTGGTCACCCCCACCAAATGGACTCCCAGTTTCGCAAACGCCTCATAGTTCTCGGCGAACGCCTTGACCTGGCGCGCGCAGTGCAAGCATCCGTAGCCCTTGAAAAAGAAAACCACGGTGGGTTTCCCGTTGAAGTCGCTGATGGATCGATTTTGGCCTTTTTCATCAAGGAAGGCAAAGTCCGGCGCTGAAGTCCCCACTGCTGGCACTCCTCTTCCTCGGGAAGCAGTACCGCCTTTCTTTTCCACGATATCGACCAATTCCATCATCCCTTGGTCTTCATGATCCAAAATGTGGCAGTGCTGCACAAAGGTGCCGATGAAATCGGCATAGTGCGTGCGCATCTTAACATAGCCGCCACCAGGGATCTTCACGGTATCACGCCACACCGGCCCGTCGGTTAATTCCTCGACGAGATGGTTGGTATCCCCGTTCAGGGGTGACATGATCGAAATAACCTCAAACGGATTGACGTGAATATGAAAAGGGTGCGTGACCAAGCCGACGTCGTTGATTGAGTGGATCGTCCACTCGTCCGTGTCATTCAGTTGCAATTCCCGGGCTGTCTCCATATCGAACGACTTGCCATCGATGTCGAAACTATTGCCTGACGCGGTCTTCAGGATGCCGTAATTCACCACGGGAAATCCTTTAATATCGTTGGTCTTGATCGACGGCAAACGAAGTCCGGCCAGTTGTCCACTGGAGGGTAATTTCATATCCACACGACGCCCTTCGACCACGATGCGCGCCACGTAGTTGAGCGGTTTGTCCTGGCCACTGATGGTGTTCGAAGCCGGGACCGCATCGTCAATCAACAGGTATTCGCCCGGACTCAGGGGCGCCTGGACCAGCACGTCGGACCTATAACCAGGCCAGAGCTCCACCTGGTTGGTCGTGACCACCTTCCCCAAGGCCAGGCCATCGACCGCGATTTCGTGGAATGGCATGGCAGGCAAACTACTCCCGCCCGCTTTGGGATTGGGGATAATCTTCAGCATGATCATTTCACGCTGACCGCTGTCAACCAGACGCCAGCGCTCAATCTGTCCCGGACGAAGGCGAATGACGGGAAGCTCAACCCCGTTGACGGTGGTGTAGCGCCCCATGCCCGCCCAGTCGTTGAACCCGAAAATATAGTTGGCGTACTTGGCTTCAACTTCGCCTTCCTTCAGGTCGAAAGTATTCGTGGTGGGCGGCGTGGTCGTCGTGTCCACGAAAGTGTTTTTGTACACATAGGGAATCTGGTTCAAGATCATGACCCTATCTTTCGCGGCTTTGATCTCGGGAACGTCGTCCAGGCCGCCTTCAATAATCAGTGCACCGGACAGTCCGCTGGCGACAGTTCCTGCGGTGGATCCATGCAGGTGGGGATGGTACCAATACGTGCCCGTGGTGTGATCGGCTGGAATTTCCAGGAAATATTCCTGGGTTTCCGCCGGCCCAATCTGGATGAGCACATTGTCGCTGATCCCGTTCGGCGAAATATGCAATCCATGATAGTGCATGTTAAGCGTATTGAAGCCGTGCAACGTGTTCATGGAGTCGGCAACCCAGCGCTCCGGCGGCAGGGAATTGTGCACCACGATGCGCACCTTGTCGCCCGGCTTGACCCGCAACGTGGGGCCATAAAGTTTGCCGTTGAAGGCCCGCAGATGCACGGGATCGTCACCAATTCGATTGTGGGCGTATGCCACATCGAGTTTCAGGCTAAGCTTGCCTGCCTTGGACCTCTTCGTCTCCGGTTCCACGAAAGTGGATAGCGTCTTCCGGGCGAGCGATTGCCGCTGCGGCGGGGTTAATTTCAATTCCAACGCATTTTCGTCGGCAGGTGACATCAACAAATTGGGCTGGGCCGACTGGGGAACGGTGGTCGCAACACCTGCGGCAGGAGGCTTGCCCCGTTGGAGCCACTTGGCTCGCAGTTTGGCGGCGGCCTGTTCGATAAGCTGGCGGTCCTTCAGATCAACGACAGTGGACTGCCCGGGGTCGTCCTGGGCTCGGGAGGCCATCGGAAGACAAAGGCTCGCAAAGGCAACAGTGATAGCGGCTGATCGCAATGGGAGGACGCCTATTCGCATATGTTGGAAGGTTTTCCGGGTATGATGGTAGTGAATCGAGACCTTGGCTTATATTTTTATCGAGGTCATCCTGTCAATGAACTTGGGGATTTTTGCAGGGGATGTCGCCTTCTGGACATATTTTCGCCCGCATCTTTGGCGATATAATTGCGTCAGGGTGGAAAAACATCCAATTGGCGACAGCCGTTGAACCGCAGGGGTTATACCCATCGGTTGTCACCACCGGCAAAGGCACTGCGGCAACGGTCGTCGAACAGCCCCAATGGGCCCTGGGAATAGCGACAACCGAAGTCGTAGGCCAAAGGGTAAGTGCTTGCACTCGCTCGTCGCGAGAATGACCATCGGCCCCATGAGACGCTCTGCCACAGAATGCCAGCGAGCCGCTCGCCTGTTCGCATTCACCCTGATCGAACTGTTGGTCGTGATCGCCATCATCGCCATCCTGGCAGGGATGCTCCTGCCCGCACTCAGCAAGGCCAAGAGTAAGGCGGCGGCGATCCGGTGCTTGAGCAACACGAAGCAGATTCAGCTCAGCGCGTCCATGTACTTCCTCGATACCGGGCGGACGATCACCTACAACGGATTCGACGGGAACCTATGGATGTCCCGGCTCGAATCCAACTACGCGGCGATCAAGGGCGTTCGAATCTGTCCAGCCGCCCCCGAAGTCCCAGCTGCCAAACGAACAGGCTCAGACACGGAACGGTTCAGCGGACGAGTCAACCGTGCCTGGTTGTTCGGGTACGGCAACACCACGAGCGGGACCAAGGTGGCGTACAACCAGGGGAGCTACACGATTAACGGATGGTTCTACAACGGCGACGCCCCTTTTGGCCTCCCAGCCTCCAGCTTCTTCCTTAACGACAGCCAAGTCCAAGTGCCTGCCAATACCCCGACTTTTCTTGATTCCATTTGGGTGGATACCTGGCCCACACCGGCAGATCGCCCTCCGAAAAACCTTCAAACCGCCGACACCTTCGACGCCGGCGCGATGCCTCGCGTCTGCATTCCCCGCCATAGCGCCGGACCCGCTCCGACGTCATTCAACCCGAAAGACACCCTGCCCGGTGCGATCAACGGCGCCTTCGCCGACGGGCATTCGGAACTCGTGCGGCTGGAAAGACTGTGGCAACTCAACTGGAGCAGGAACTGGCAAGCACCGGCAGTCCGTCCGGGAAAGTAGCTCTCCATGGTTGAGGCTCCGGATCTCCGTGACGCCTTCATGAGGACCGAAGAAGACTTCCTCTTCGATGCGCTCGTGGCACAATTTGAGAACCTACCCTGCTGGGCAGTGGTCGCCAGAAAGGGAACAGTACCGCCAGTCTCCATCTGCTTCGGAGCAAAGCCCGTGGATAGCCCGCATCTTTTGGAAAGGCCCCCTTTTTGACAGCTAATACTGCCTGTTTATCCAAAACTGTTCGTGGAGGGTTGAGATCACCAACGCCATCGTCTGCAGTTCCCGCGACGACCATCGTACCACAGGAACATCGAAAAAAGTGGCTGTGGAATGATCCAGATTTGAATTGCGATTCCTCTTGCCGAAAGATTGCAGATTACTGTTGTTCTGCGACGGATGCCCGTCAGTGGAAGACGCCAGGCACACGTTATTCATTCTTAATATTAATACTACAGTACATACCAACACTTAGCTCCTTCTGCCCGTACGCGCCCCCCCCGCAGCAAGATTTGGCGTTGGAATCTCCCTAGGCCCCATCACAACATCCCACCAGATAACCTTTCGCTCATCGTGGTGCTCGTCGCCTCCATCCGCAATAAATACTCTAACAATCGCTTCGATCGACGCCTTCGTCTGAGACTGCTCCACTAGTTTTTTTGTGAGCATCTCAGAATTCTGCCGTAACGCATCTTCCACAACCGAAAGACCAGACTCCCCCATTATTTGCCTCAAACTCTCGGATTGGATTGCGACATCCTGCAGCAATCGGTTACGTCTTTCAGAAGGAACCGTGTCCGCAAACACGGTGAATTGACGATGCATCCCACCTGATAGAACCTGCGCAACCCCAAGCGTGGCCGGTCCGGTAATGCCTTGCAGCACAAGCGTCCACTTTCTCGAACCCGGCAGCTGAATCTTCGCGATATGTCCATAATATATAGAATACCCCTCCGCACCGGTCTGCTCATATGATCGGTATGGACTTTCAAATGTTCGATTTGCGTGAGTGCCACCTCCCAACACATCGTAAAAGCCACGAGAATTTCCAGCGTTTTTTACCACCTGAAAATAAAGACTCGGCGTTTCAAACGCGGACACACCTACCCCTTTAAATGCTACTATCCCATTAAATTGAGCATCAGCAAACCCCTCCGAACGAAAGGGATCCACGTTAGCGTAGGTCGCAAGCGCGACTTCGGTCATGTCATTGACATCTGCCGACGCTATTATAATCGAGTTTCCGTCCATCAATTCATTTTTCAAAGTCTCAATGTATTGCTTCCGACGATCCATGCTCCATTCTGGGAACTTAATTGAAGCCTGAAAAATTGGCGTCTGAATCACTGTTTCCATTGTTTCCTTCGTGGAAGCCAAAAAACTCGTAAGCTCCGAAACAGTTCGATAGTCCCATTCGCCCACAACATGCCGTTTGTTCTTGGGGGTCAACTCTACTGAACCAACGAAAACAGACACTTTTCCCTCATCAAGGAACGGCTCCCAAAACCGACGCCTCCAATATATATCCTTATCCTTTGTAAAAATAATCTCCAATATTGTCTCCACCTCCCGCTCCAATTCCTTCGGGCGGTTACAATGAAAACGAATATGCCAAAGAGCACGCATATCAAACGGCAAGTCCATGCCCGCCTCCTGACTTGCAATTGCGCGGGCTTCCAACCCCCTTAACGGAGATTCTTTCTCAGGAGCAAGCACTGTGATTGGAACTGCGTCTTTCTCTAGACCGTGAGCAAAACCCAGCCAGAAAAATGACGCAGGCTCATCCGGGGAAGTGCAGATGATAACACAAGAGGACGCTCGTATTTTTGATTCGACCGCACTGAAGACGATTGTGTTTGTATCTTCTTTATACTCTCCGTCTTTAATTGTAACAGTCACTCGTTCAGGCTTGGTTGGAAATCCGGGTTTTTCAAAAAGCGTGTCGAGGGCTCGGTGGATAGCACCCCGGCATAGCCCGTCTACGCTGTATCTCAATTCCTGTCCGTTGACCGTTTCCGTGAACGACTCGGTATCTGCAAGGAGTACAAACACTTTTCCAGCGTTCATCTGGGTCGACTGGTGCGGGGTTGGATTCCATAACTTAATTTGCTCCTTACCAAGCGGCGTGAATGGATTATAGGAATTGAACGACTCTCCAAGCCCAAGACCCTTGATTATTTTACTTCGCCTCTCCTTCACCGATTCCTGAATAAAAATCGAGATATCCCTTTCAAGAGCATACGCGAGCCCCAGTTCATAGAATACATTCGCATTGTCACATGACAGCTCAGCCGAGACCAAGTGGGACTCCTGAATCTGTCGGCAAATCTTTTCACAGACCACATAACCAGTCTTTGTAACATCGTCAGCTCGCCCCACGGATCCCACAACAGATCTTAAACACGGCTCAATCTGAGCCCGATACACTTCATCCAATGTTGAACGGAATGGCATTAACATGAACGCGCGGCCACGTTTGCTTACATCGGCAAGGGCTTGCTGGATGTTGCGTTGATAGATGCAAGCTTTACCTGTCATGAAACATCGCTTGCACTGCCGATGATCATGCGCTTGACTAATTCTCAAATCGGATAGAACCCGTGGCATGAGACCCCTTGCGTTGGATGGTGGACAATTAAGCTGAGCCAAGGCTAATCCGCTAACCCACAAAAAGCAACTAGTTTTAAAATATCGATTGACGTTTGGTCGGTGCAAAGTTATGCACCAGACCTCACAACCCCGGCTTCATTGAGGCCGTCAGTCTTCGGGAAAGTTCCTCAGCCGCATTGTAGCCGGAGAGCTTCAACTTGGTCTGGAAGGCGGCGACTTCGATCAACACCGAGAGGTCGCGACCGGGGCTAACCGGAAGGACCATGTGGGGCACCTTTACGCCAAGCATCTCGACGTATTGTTGCTCCAAGCCCAGACGATCCACTTCATCGACCTGGTCCCAGGCGCGAAGTTCTACCACCAGGTCCACGCGTTTCTCGCTACGGACGGCGCGTACACCAAAGGTAGCGGCGACGTCCACGATGCCAATGCCGCGGACTTCCATCAGGTTTCGCGCCAGGGCTTTGCCGGAACCGATCAGTTCGTGGCCATCGATAATCGCGAGTTGCACG
>DATJII010000255.1:0-11981 GCA_035493435.1 Candidatus Limnocylindria bacterium
CACCGGCAATCATCCGTTGAATCGGCAGGCGCCCAATTTCTTCGGCACTGCGGCGATCTTCCAAGGGCAGGCGCACCAGCACGTCGGTTTGATTCCCCTCGGGATCGTTCCAGCGGGTGGCCACCTGGCCGCCCAAGAGCGGTTGAACCGAATTGGCGATGGTCGAAGCGTCGAGTTGCAGGTCGTTCGCCTGTTCGAAATCGACGTCGAGCCGAATCTCCGGCTTGGGGTCACCGAGACTGGAGTCGATTTCAATCGCTCCCTGAATCTTCTTTAAAGTGGATACGACTTGGGACGCCAATCGATCGAGCGTGTCGATCTGCGGACCGGTAATGGAGATCTGTATGGGTTTGGCTCCCGCTCCGGGACCGCTGGGTGCGCTAACCGCAGTCTCTACGCCGTAAATACGGGCCAGTCGCTTGCGTGCGTATTCCATCAACTCCGTCTGGTCCATCTTACGCTTGCCGGATGGCGAAAGTTTCACGTAAGCCTGCCCCTTGTTGATCGCACCTGCCGCGCCCGCGCCGACGGTAATATACGTCTGGCGGACTTCCGGGGTGGACTTTAGGACCTGGGCGATCTCTTGCGCCTTCGCTGTGGTATAAGCGAAGGAAGATCCGCCGGGTGCATTGAAGTCCACCATGAAATCGCTGCCGTCGAGCTTCGGCATGAACGCACCGCCAATGTGTGGGAAGAGGGCCATTGAAGCCGCGAAGCTCAGGAGCGCGGTGAAAAGCGTCGTCTTCCGATGGGTCAATGCCCAGGAAATGACGCCTCGGTAGGCCGTGGCCAAGCGGTCAAAGAGCGCATTGAACTTGACCAGACTTCGGCCAAACCAGCCCTTCTTTTTCACTGGCTGTCCCGAATGGCTATCATCGCTCCACCACGCCGCCAGCATCGGCGTCAGCGTGAAGGACACAAACAGGGACACCATGATCGACCACGAAATCGTGAGGCCGAACTGGAAGAAGAACTTGCCGATAATACCGCCCATGAACGCCACCGGCACGAATACCGCAACGATCGTCAAGGTGGAGGCCAGCACCGCCAAAAAGATTTCGTGAGTGCCCTCCAGCGCAGCCAGGAAGGTGTCTTTTCCACCTTCGCGATGGCGCACAGCGCTTTCGATCACGACGATGGCATCATCCACCAGCAAGCCAATCGAGAGGGAAAGTCCCAGCAGCGTCATCGTGTTCAGCGTGAAGCCCAAGGACTGCATGATGACGAACGTGCTGATCACCGAGACGGGAAGGGCAAACGAAGTGATCAGCGTGGCCCGACCGTCGTTTAGAAATAGAAAGACGATGGCCACCGTGAGCACCGCGCCCATCAGCAATTCGTCGCGCACTGATAGCACCGAGTCACGAATATTGACGGAATTGTCGCGGATGACCGAAAGCGTGACGCCGGCGGGCAGCTTTTCCTGGAGTGCCTTGACCGTGCCTTGTGCCTCTTCGGCCACCTTCACGGTGTTGGCCCCGCCCACCTTTAGGAGGTCGATGCCGACCGCCCGTTTTCCATCCACCAAGGCCATGGCGCGCGGCTCTTCGGTGGTGTCCAGGACCTGGGCAATCTGCGAAAGCCGTACGATGCCACCGGCACCCATGTTGGCGACCACGACACTGGCAAAGTCCTCGGGCTTGCGAATATTTCCGACGACCCGGACGAGGTATTCGCGATTGCCGCTCTCAATATGTCCAGCCGGGACTTCGAGGTTTTGGGAACGTAGCGCCCCAATGACCTGTCCGGCCGACACGCCCAAACTATACATGCGGTTCGGATTCAGCAGGACGTGGATTTCGCGCTTCAAGCCGCCACTGATTTGTACCCGGCCAATGCCCGAAATACCCTCAAGTTCATGCCGAACTTCATTGTCAGCCAGGGTACTAAGCTGGCCGATGGACAAGTTGGTGGAGAACAACGCCAGCGACACCACGGGCTGCTGGGAGATATCGACCTGTTGGACGATGGGGGTGTCGATGTCCAAAGGCATCAACCGCCGCGTCTGCTCGATCTTGGAACGGACTTCAGCGGTGGCGCCCCCGATGTCGGTTCCCAGCTCAAATTCGATGATGATGAGACTGACGCCCTCCAGCGATTGGGACGTGAGCTTCTTGATCCCTTGCGTCGTATTAACCGCTTCCTCGATGGGCTTGGTTACCTGTCTTTCGACAACTTCCGGAGAAGCTCCACGATAGACGGTCTGGATCGTCAGGATCGGAATGGCAACATCGGGATATTCGTCAATCGCAAGGCGCCGCAGCGAAAAGTAACCCAACACCATCATGCCGATCATCACCATGATGGTGAAAACTGGCTGGCGAATCGCAATCCCCACCATGCCACCACCCGCGCGTGGCCGTCCGCGGCCCGGGTCCGGGACCGTATTAGGTGGAGATTTGGAATCCATGATATGTGAGGGAAAAACGGTGGCCTACAGGGTGGGGCTATTGAGAATCCGGACCGCGTCGCCCGCCTTCAATTGCTTGGTCGGATTAAGGACGATTTTCTCGCCTTCGCGCAGACCTGAGGCAATCCGGGCCAGGCCTTCATCGGTGCTGCTGGCGTCGATCTTGATCGGGCGTTTGACCAGCTTGCCTTCGGCAATCGCGTAGACCACCGATTCGGTTGCCTCCAGCCGAATGGCGGAGGAGGGGATGACGATCATTTTGCGATCGGTCCCGGCGTTCGTGATAATGGTTCCCGAGGCAAAAATGCCGGCGACCAACTGGCCTTCCTTATTAGGAATCTCGATGCGTATACCCACCTGGCGAGAACGGGGATCGGCCACAGGGTCGATCCGGACCACGTTGCCTTCGATCTTCCGATTACCGAACGAGTCAAAGGTCAGCAACGCACGCATGCCCACTTTGACGTGCGCGAAGTCCACCGGCAGGATCGAGGTGGTGAACTCCAGCGTTTCGGAGTTAACCACCGTGAAAAGCTTTTGGCCGGGTCCGGCAAATTCACCCGCCGATACAAGCCGCTCGCTGATGATGCCCGCAATGGGTGAGCGGACGGTACCGTGATCGTAGTTTTCCTGCACTTGCGTGAGTTGTGCCTTGGCTGAATCGACCGCGACCTTGGAATTAATATAGGAGCGTTCCGATGCCGCGCCCGCCTTGAAGAGCAGTTCGGTGGCGGCGTTGTCTCGTTCCGAGGCGGCTAGCGCGGCCTTGACGCTTTGGACCTGGGCCACGGCCGACCGGTCATCGAAAAGAGCGAGCACCTGGCCTTGGGTCACCACCATGCCGCGGTCCACGGGCACCGTATCCAATTGCCCACCTACCTGGGCCTTGACTTCGACACGCAACGAAGGATTCACCGCCCCGGTAATACGTATACCTGAAATCAAAGTGCGCGACGCCACTTCACCGATGTCCAGAGGCCCGAGTTCCACTACGCGGGACACCGCGACGACGGCGGGTGCGTCCTCTTTTTCTTTGCATCCGGCAGCCAGAAGGATGCCGAGCGTCAGGGGGAACCAAGACGCCACCCGGCAAAATGTGAAGCGAGCATTCATGGGTTTAACGTGGGTTGGCGGCCTTATCGGGAGCCTTTTCCGAAGGTTTTTCGGCGGGATACTTGTGGCTGGAGAGCGAATTGATGCGGACAAACGATTCGGCGGGAATCCCCACCACGCGCAGCAACCGCAGATAGAAAAGGTAATAGTCGTGCACCGCCTGGGTCTCGTTGGACCGGGATTGCCGCAGGTTCAACCGGGCGTCATCCAGTTCCAGGTGCGTGGCTGCGCCCTGCTTGTAGGACAGTTCCGTGAGGTCGAACACCCGGGCCGCCTGAGTGGTGGTCCGGGTTCGGGTGGCCACGAGGTCCGCGCTCCGACGCAATTGCCGCCGCGCTTCCTCGGCTTGGCTTTCAACCGACTCCTGCAACACCTTGTAATCCAGCCACGCTTGATTGGCCCGTTCTTCAGCCGCCTTTACCTGGGCGCGTCGACGCCCGCCCGAGAACAAGGGAATATTGATCTGGAAGCCCACGGTCCAGTTGTCGAGGAAATCCCGGTTGTTGGGGAAAAAGTCGCTGGGATAAGCCTGCTCGCCAAAGGTCCCCACGGCATCGAGTGAAGGGTAGGAGGCCGATTTGGCCTGCTTGACCTGTTCTTCACGGATGTGCGTCATGCGTTTGGCCGCTTGAATCGAAGCGCGCGTCGAAAGTGAATTGCGGACGAGAGACTCTAATTCCGCATCGTCGACCGGATGAAAGTTATCGGCCACCAGATGGTCGGTCAGGACCAGTTCAGTGTCCTTGTCAAAATTGAGCAATTCCTTGAGGGGAAACATCGCATCGTCGCGGGCATTGATGGCCGCCACCAGTTGGGGCTCGATGTTCTGCCGATTGACCTGCACGCGCAGGACGTCCAGTTCCGAAACGTTACCTGCTTGGTGTTGTAGTTGGACTTCCTTGAGCTGGGCATCGAGTTGGTCGGCTTGTGCCCGGGCAATGGTGGCCAGGGTGTCCGCGAGCAAACTATCGTAGTAGGTCTGGCAAATCCTCAGTACGAGATCCAACCTGGCCTCAGACTCCTGGTCTTTGGATGATTTGAGGAAGTCCTGCGCGATATGGATACCCCGCAACGCCCCAGGTCGATACAACGGCTGGCCAACATTAAAACCCATGCTGTAGGTATTGGGCTGGCCAAAAGGAATACCAGGGATGCTCGTAAATCCTGGAATGGAAAGGAGGGTGCGAATGGTTCGGGTGTATTGGAACGTGCCGTTCACTTCAGGCAGCGTCGAGGCTCTGGCCACCGTGACACCCGTTTCGGTCTGCTTCGTGAGGGAGGAAGCGATTTTTACTTCTTCGGAGATCGCGAGTCCCCGTTGGACCGCCGTCTCAATACTCAGGCTTACGGGTTCTCTTAACACGGGCTCTTTCAGGGGTTGGGCTGATGCCTCGAAAGCCGGGAAGAGAAGTCCAGCAAGAATCAATAGGAGGGAATTCGACACGATGGATCGACCAGAACTCCACGGGCACAGTAAATTCCAAATTGGAAACTGGTTTGGCAAAATCGGCGGCCAGTGTGTTCTCCAGCCAACTGGACTTCAATGAAAATAAGGAGGACAAACGGTCGACGGTCGCAGACAACACGGGGCCGTGGTGCCACATGGCGAATGGATCGTCATAATCGTCATTCCGTCATGCCATGGGTCGAAGCCCGATTGCCAAATGAACCGGTCAACAGCAATCGACCGACGCGAGCAAAGCGGCAGGACTGCCGCACTCCGGGACGCTGTCGCGTATGCAGAGCAGGACTACTTCTTCTCCAGCCACGCCTTCAACTCCGCAATTTCCTCGGGCTTTAATCGGCGCTTGGGTGGCATGTAGCCGAAATCCACCAGGATCCGGATGGGATGCGCATGCACCTTAAAAAGCGGGCCGCGGTCGCCATCGGTATCATGGCATTTGGTGCAAAACTTAAGCGCCATCGGTTGGCCATAGTCAGGCGGGTGCTCGCCTTCCGGGAAGTGGAATTGCGACCGTGGCTGGTCCGCGATATGTCGGCTGATGGCTGCCGCGAGCGGTGCGTCACTCACGAGGTCCGCGCGGGTTGGATGAATTGCCAGTGGGCCGGATGAATGGCATTTGTAGCAGCTAATGCCCTCAAATTTCACTTTGGGTCCGATCACTTGGGCGAAATGATCCGTGGGTGGCTCGGTGGTGAGGTCCTGCACGATGGAAAAGTACCCCCATCCCTTGTCGGTGGATGTTTTTTGCACCAACAGGTAGACCCTGGCCACCGAATTGGAAAAGGCCGCGATGTGATTCAACATCGGACGCCGGATTACGTCCTCCTGGGTGCTGATCAACCCCACGTCGGAGATCGGCACGGATTCCCCTTTGTCGAAAAGCTGGCAGACCTGAAGCATGTAAGCTTTCACCTCCGCCTCGGTCAGTCCATGCACGTCAGCGCGCGAATGGGCCGGAAGCGTCGTCACCGGCGAAGTCCATTTCTTGTGGATTTTCTCCTCCCCGACCGTGGAACTGAGCGCCATGAACTGTTCCGTGGTGAACTTGGACAAGTCCAATGGCGGCTCCAGCAGCAATCCGGTATCCGTCGATATGGCTGGCTTGATCAACGGGGGGGAGTCGCTGTCCGCCGCCGTAGCTGCGATGCCTGTCAGCAGGGCAAGGAGAACTCCCAAGATACGGCTTGAAATGGAGGCGTTCACGATGGAGTGAGTTATTTGCCAGAGCCGGGGAACTTGGCAAGCAACCATTCGCGCATCGAATGGCCGTTCCTGATTGGGCGATGGTCAAGCCGGGGAGTCTGTTAAGGATAGCCATGACCGTTGAGAATCAACTGGTAAGGGTTGATTTTAGTATCTCAGCACTTAGGCATAGGAGCATGTGTTCGCGTCGCGTGGGTACTCTTGGAAAAGGCATTTTCGCACGCGGAGACGCCGGGGCGCGGAGGAAAAGGCGGACAAACCACGAAACACGCGAAGGACACGAAAAGCCGAGTAGCAACGCTGGACATCAGATGCAGGCCAGACTTTTGTGTTTCTCGTGTGCTTTGTGGGCGCCGCCTTTTGTCTTTCTCCGCGCCTCCGCGTCTCCGCGTGCGACATGCCTTTTTCTGGATTATACGAGAGCCTTAGCTACGACTATTTCCCAGCCGTCGTGGCGACCAGAATTCCCAGGATTAGCAGCGCTATGGCGATCCGTTTCACCGTAAGACCTCTAAACCCCAGCCAATCGCGCGCCCGCGTCGCCGAAGTGGGGAAGTTTGATCCCCATCTTGTCCATGATCGAAAGGTGCAGTCCGCATAACTTGCGGTTCTCGTCGCCGGCTTGGCGGAAGTCCATGACCCGGCCGGTCTCCAACGCGCCGCCCATGCCGCCCACAGTGAGCACCGGCAAGCGGGTGTTGTCATGGCTCTCGCCGGACCACATGTTCGACAGGTAGAGCAGGCAGGTGTTGTCGAGCACCGTTCCGTTGCCTTCGGGCATGGCGTCGAGCTTGCCCGCGAGGTACGCGAGGTTGCCGACATAATAACGGGAAATGCGTTCGTAGGCGTCCGAGAGATCGTTGTGCGAAGCGGAATGGTGGGCGTCCCGGACGTCGAGGAACGGATAGAACAAACCTGACAAGTCGCGGCACAGGACGACCGTGGCGACGCGGGTTTTGTCGGTTTGGAAAGCGAGTGCGACGATATCGCACATGAGCTTCATGTGGTCGCGGATATCCTCGGGCAACCCGTTGTCTGGGCGCTTCATGGCGATCATCGCCTGGCTGCGATGCCGAGCCCGTTCTTCAGCCTTGTTTTGCTCGCCACGCATGCGATCCACCCGCTTTTCGACCTCCCGCACGCTGGTGAGATACTCGTCGAGTCGTCGATTGTCCTCGGCGCTGACCTTTCGTCCCAAGCTGGAGAGATCGTCGCGCACGCGATCGAGAATGCTCTGGGTCCGGCGGCTGCCGCGATTTTCAAAAAGGCTATCGAAAGCCAGCGACGGATAGACCTCCATCGGCACCGGGGAATCCGCATTCTGCCAGGAGATATGCGAGCTATAGGCCATCGAGAAATTGGTTTCATGATAGCCGGTGATGGGCTGTTCGCAGCCGAGTACCAGGCTGGGCTGCACGGTTTCCTGGCCAATCTTGTTGGCGATCACCTGGTCCATGCTGATGCCGCCATGCAGGACCGCGCCCTTCATCAGGGGCATGCCGGAAAGGATGTTGCCGGTCTGTCCCGGGTGAATGCCGACACCCACGGCAGGCTTGTTAAAAAGGCCGTTAATGACGTTGAGCTTCTTGCGGAAGGGCGCGAGCGGCTCCAGCGTCCGGCTCAATTCCATGTCCGCGCCGTTGCCCTTGGCCCACCAGTGATTGCCATTGATGCCGTTGCCTACGAACACCGTGGCAAAGCGTTTCGGGAAGGCGGTGGTGGTGTCCATGTCTGGCGTCGCCTCGCCCCACACGGGAAGCGATTCCAGCCAGGGCAGGGTCAGCGTGACGCCGACGCCACGGAGGAAGGTGCGCCGGGAATTCTGGAGTGATGTGGATGGGTTTGCCATGGCGGTTATCGGCGCGCGAGTTGCCGGCCGTCGCGCTTATTTAGAAATTGAGGACTGGTAACGATGGACTCAATCAGACTGCTGAAGCGGTAATGGCGGGAGGCGAGCTTGGCGCGCATTTCTTGGACGAGCGGTTCATCCGAGAGGATCAGGGTGCGTCCCAGCCCGTAGGCCAGCAGCTTGCGGCACAGGTTGTCCACGAAATCGTTCTCCCGATGCTGATGGATATAATTCATCAAGCCCTCCAACCCTTCGCCCTGTGAGCCACCCGGAAACTCGGCATGGGTGTCGACCACGTGGCCGCCCAAGTCATTCGCGCGACGCTCGCCGATGGGACCGTAGGATTCAAACACCAACCCAAACGAATCAAACCGGGCGTGGCATCCAGCGCAAGCTTCATTCGCGCGATGCTTCGCCAGCGCCTCACGCAAGGTGAGATCGCCAAGCTTCTTCTCGTCGCCCGGCAGTTCGGGAACGGTGGCTGGGGGCGGCGGAATGCGCTCACCGAGGATGCGTTTCACCACCCAGTTGCCGCGCTTGACCGGGCTGGTGCGGAGTCCCGGCGAATTCGCGGTAAGAAACACGGACATTGGGAGTAAACCGCCCCGGCCAACCTCGCGTGCATTGTCCACGTGGACCCAGGCATTGGTATCGGCGGAAACTGGGGAAAGGCCATAGTGCCTGGCCAGGGTGCCATTCACGAACGTGTCGCGCCCGTATAGGAAATCCAGGACGGATCGATCGCGTTGGGCCACGTCTACGAAGAAGCGAACGGGCTCCTCGAACATCGCGGACCGCAGATCGTTGTCGAACATCGGGAACCGACCCCGGTCCACGCTGTTGTGCTGTTCGAAGCGCCGGAAATCGAGCCAGTTGCCGCCAAATTCCGTGGCGAATTGTCGGACCCGATCATCCTGCAAGAGGCGTTTGACCTGCGCGCGGAGGACATCCGGCTTATGAAGATCGCCAGCGGCAGCCCGGGTGAGCAGCTCTTTGTCGGGCGGGCCCGCCCACAAGAAATAGCTCAACCGACTGGCCAAGGCCGTATCCGATAGCGGACTTGTTTCGGCACGCCCATTGCCGGATTTGGCTGAGGCCGTACGAGTCGACTTTTCTTGGGTCTTCTCACCGGGCACCAACCCGGAACCGGCAGCTTCCACCAAGTCCATGCGAAACGCGAAGTGCGGCGACATGAGTATACGTACCACGCTGTCGCGCACGGCGTCTTCATGGCTCAGGCCATTGGCGTCTCGGAGCGAGTGATAAAAGGCCTGGAGATCGTCGCGTTCAGTGGTGGACAGGCTGCGGCGATAGGCGCGGGCGGCGAAATCTTCCAGCGCTTTCAAGTGGGAAGGCTCAGCAGCCTGGCGTTGATCTTCGACGCGTTGGATGCTGGCCGCCACGAATTTGAAATGATCCTGGATTGCTTGCTGGGCTGTTTCGCTCGCGTTATTCTTGCGGGCTTTCGCAAGGTAGATCGTGGCGAGGCCCTTGATCTTTTCCTGCGAAGTGGCCGATTTGTCCTCCGGGCGATACGGATCGAATTCCACATCGCGCATGTATTCGGAATCGGTTCGCTCGAACCATAGAAAGCTGGAGTGCATGCGTTGGGGTACCGAGGCGGCGAGAAAGAACTCGTCCCAAAGCCGGTCGAGTTGCTTCTTCCCCGCGTCGTCCAGGATCAGGTCGTAGAGCGGGCCGTCATCACGAAAATATCCCGTCATGCTATGAAGCCCGGCACTCAGAAGGCGTCCGGCGTTCTCTTGTTCCTTCTCGGCATCGAGGAACACCCGGGCGCGTTCGGTGATATAAAAAGCGTCGGGGAAGATGTCCGCGAAACGCGCAAACGCAACTTCATACTTGGGCCGCAGCGCGGGATCGGCGGGAATGATGAGTTCAGGATTCAACCCACGCTTCTTGAAACTGGCGAGGCGGGCGGTGGCTGACGATTCCTTGGTCAATACGGCAGGAGGCAGGGAGAGACCACCCTTCTTGACTATATCGGGCGTCGCAGCCTGCACGTGGTTCGTCTTGCCACGCGGTCGATTGGCGGGAGCATTCGTCTCTTTTGGCTTCACGACGGGCGCTTCGGCTACCTGGACCACGTTGGTGGGGGTCTTCAGTGCGCCGGGATCGAACCGGCGCCGATTCGCCGCCATCTGCCGGTTTTTCCACATGACCATGGTTTGCGAGCCATCCTGGACAGGCGGGGCTGTGAGATTCTTGACCTCGGGCACGAGGTCCTGGCGTACGTTTACTACGTAGTCGCGCATCGCTTCGCAGTGGTGGCGAACCTCTTCCAACGAAGCCGCCTTCCCATCCGGTAAGCCCCGCCACATCGCCTGGAGCTTGGCAATGGGGCCGAGTTCTTCCAGATGCTCTGTGAGCGTGGACCAGAGCAGGGTGAGATACTTCGAACTGACTTTGGCATCTGCAGCCGCTTGGTCGAGAGACAGCGAGCGATTGCCAAGGGCACGGCGATTCTGGAATCGCCATGCGGCCATAAAGTAGTCCGCGTAGTCCGTCGGTTGCTGGCGATAGAAATTGACGATGCGGAATACCGCCCACTTATCGCGGTCGGTATCCGTCATCACCGGGTGCGAGGCAAAGGTGAAGCCTTCGGTCTGCAGAACGAGATGCTCGGAAACCTCCCGCGCCGCCTGGAGGTATTTGTTCACCAGGGCAGGGGACATTGCGAGCGATTCGCCCGAGTTGTCAAACCCGGCTTGATTGGCCGGATCCACCGGGAACGAACTGGCCGGGCGCAGGTCCACGCCGGTCAATTCGCGCATGGTATAATCATACTCGGCGTTGCTCAGCCGCCGGGCGGGCACCGGTCCGGGATCCCCCGCCGTTCGCCGTGCTTCCCGATCGCGCACGGTCTCGATCCACGTGATGATCGTTTTTCTGCCGTCCGCCGTCGGTTGGTGCTTCGACTTCTTCGGCGGCATGTCGCCCTCGCGCAATCGCCCCAGTACCGCCTCCCAGCGCGGCGCATCCTTCACGACCGCGTCCAAAGACTGGAACTGGCTGAGATCCAGATCCCCCTTGCGGGTCTCCCGATCATGGCAATCCAGGCAGTACGACTCCAAGAAAGGGCGCACTTCCTTCGCAAAACGCCGGTCCAAGACGCCCTCGGCAACCGCCGAAACCGTCCCAAGCATCAGGAAACCCGCCAGTATGTTCGATAAGTGGATCAAGTTCTGGCAGTTTTGGACGCAACCATCTCGAGGAAGATTCGAGACGGAATGGTCGGCGGCGATGGTTTTGCCATCACACCTGTTTGTCCGGTGGACCCGTTGTGGTTTCATGTGCACCTTGTTGATCGAGGTGGCAGGCACCACTGTTGCGCCACCCCTCATCCGGCCTGCGGACACCTTCTCCCTCAGGCGGCGAAAGATGCTTCGCTTCATCGGCATCTGCGCTTATACCTGCGTTCCTGAGATTTTCCTTGGAGAGGGCGGAGTGATGGCCAAAGAACCATACGGGTTTCCACGATTGAAAGATGCGTCCATCCTCTATTTGATTACAGGAATGAACTTGCAAAAAGACTGCTTTTGGTAAACGTAGCTGCTGATGAAGCAAGGGTCGCAAACGGGCCGGAGCCGGGGCAGTGGTTATGACCATGGCTTTACTCTTATCGAGCTGTTGGTGGTGATCGCGATCATCGCCATCCTCGCCGCCATGCTCCTGCCAGCTCTGACCCGGGCGCGTGAGCAGGCCCATCGGACTGTTTGCAAGTCAAACCTCCGGCAGTTCGGGATCGCCCACACCCTGTACGCGAAAGACAATGATGACCTACCCATGGCAACGTCCTGGACGCTGGGCCAGCTCCGCTACCCCAGTGCCATCATGTTCCATAAGAATCCCGCCGCTCCGGAAGGCTGGAATACCGAGTCGTTCCGCCCCTATATCGGGGGTGTGGATACCAACAACTGGAG
>DATJII010000256.1:0-12652 GCA_035493435.1 Candidatus Limnocylindria bacterium
CTCGGACCTGCTTCAGGAATCCGGCATACAGGGGTGTCTGATTTTCAGGGTCCATGAAACGACACGATTTCGCAGAAGTCCAAGGCCGGCACCTCATGCAGTGTTGGTCGGCACAGAAGGGGTATTCCCCCATCCCGGTCGCTGAGACGCGCGGGTGCTGGATTCATACCACCGACGGACGGCGGATTTTCGATCTCAGAAGCGCCCACGAATGTATCAATCTGGGGTTCAACCATCCCCAGGTGCTGGAAGCCATGCGGGCCCAGATGGAGAAAGTCGTCTACGTGACCGACGATTTCGCCACAGCTCCGACAGCAGCTTTGGCGGAACGGCTGGCGTTCCTAGCTCCGGGTGGGCCGAACAAGAAGGTTTTCCTGTCCCAAAGCGGTGCAGCGGCGGTCGAAGCGGCGATCAAGGGAGCCCGATTGTACCAGTACAATACAGTAGTGAAAGCGGCGCCGGGCACGCTGGAGGTGGACGCACCTATGCAGTACCCCTTCCCGTATAAGATCATCTCCCGCTATCGTTCGTGGCACGGCTCATCGGCGGGGGCAGCTTCGGTGAGTGGCGATCCTCGACGCTGGTTCCAGGAACCTTTTACGGTGCCGGGAGTGGTCTTTGCGCCGGATGCGAATGCCTATCGCTCCGCCTTTGGCTCCGGCCCGGAAGCCGTGCGAGCCAACCTCGATTATCTCGAATATATCATCGAGCAGGAAGGCGGGAGCAACAAGGTGGCGGCGATGATCGTCGAGCCCGTGGTTGGCAGCAACGGGATCATTCCCCCTCCCCCTGGCTATTTCGAAGGCCTGCGCAAAATATGCGACGACTGGAATCTGCTTTTGATCGCGGACGAAACGATGACTGGCATGGGACGCACGGGCCGGATGTTCGCGATCGAACACTACGGCATCGAACCGGACATCATCGTGCTGGGCAAAGCGCTCGGCGCGTATTGTCCGCTGGCAGCGACGATTTTCTCGGAGAAGGTTTCACGGTCGTTCGATGAGAACATCTTCGGGCACGGGCAGAGCTTTTCCGGTCATGCACTAGGCTGCGCGGCGGCCTTGGCGAGCTTGGATGTGTTGCATAGCGACGGGTTCCTGGAGCATGTCCGCAGCGAGGGCGAATATCTGGGGGGACGCTTGCGCGAACTGGGCGCCCGTCACCTTTGCGTCGGCGATGTCCGCGGATTGGGACTTTTTTGGACCTTGGAGCTCGTGAAGGACCGGGACACCAAAGAACCCCTTCGACGAGCCACCGAGAAGTACACACCCACGATTGTCAGCCGTTTGTCGGAGTTCCTGTTGCAGGAGCGAAACGTGTACGTGCCGTCGGATAAATTCGGTATCTGGGTGGTTCCGCCTTTGATTGTGACGCGGGCGGAAATCGATTTCCTGATCGAGGCGATTGATGCGGCGCTGGATATTGCGGACGCGGCGATTGGTTGAGGGGGCTTTTTTGTGTGGGAAAGGTGGAATTCGAGTCTCAGGCACACCTCCCCCTCATCCGCCCTTCGGGCACCTTCTCCCTCGGAGGGCGAAGGAAGGCTCTTCGCGGCCATCGGGCGCATCTCAACCCTGCCCCCGTAAACCACGGTGATCAGCGTCGGCCCAAGCCAACCCTAAGGCCGTCCAAGCCCGGTAGGGAGAGACTCCGTCGAGCCCTGCTTTCGGCGAGTCGCTGCGTTTCAGAAAAACGTGAGACGTATCTAAGCCTCCGATGCCTCCCAATACAAACTCAATAAAATACTCCGTTGGAGTCACTTGCCACTCTTGTGCGATTCCCCTTTCCGTGGGTCACGGCTCGACGGAGTCTCGCCCTCCCGGGTTTTAGGGTTAGGAGTCAGGGTTTGCTAAGGCAACGTGGAGGAGCCCAGCCTTTGAGTGCTTGCTGTTATCAGCAAGCCTTGACAACCGAATCACCAAACTTGGGCGCAGTAAAAAGATTCGCCGGCTGGCATCCAGTGCATGTGCCCATGCTTGATCTTCCGGGGCGCAATCCACATAAAACCCCGGTGCTAATCCGTCCGTCCATTCTGCGCTGGGCAGTAGCCATGGCGAGTTTCTCGCTCGTCGGCGTAGGTTCGAGCCTGCTCGCCGCAGAAACGGCGCCTGCCTCGAAGCCACTTTTCAAAGACTTCATGGCGATCAACGGGCATTTCACCTTCAAGCCCGAGCTGTATCGCCAGACCTGCCGCCTGGCGCGGAATTATCACAGTCTCAATTGGGACATCAAGCAACCCGGTGACCCCATCACGGTACCGGTGTGCGTGAATCGCGTGGATTGGAATCGGGACGTGTACAGCCACTGGAAGAAGGAAGGATTCGAAACCGACCTCTGTATCGAAACCAGTGGCTTCAAAGGGGAGAAGGCGACCGAGATCCAGGCGTGGACCGGCCAGGAACAGTGGTGCCACGACTACGGCAAGGCGATGGCGGCCTACTTCGGGCCGTCGGGCAAACAGAAGCTGTGCACCTCCATCGAGATCGGTAATGAACCCGGTGCCAAGTTTGACCAGGGGCTCTATAAGACGATCTTCAAGAACATGGCCAGTGGAATGCGCGAAGGCGATCCAAAGCTGAAGATTCTCACCCCGGCAGCCCAGGCGCGCCAAGGGAATGATTACAGCCAGGACCTGCGCGGCATCTATGCGGACAAGGAAATCCTGCCGCTCTTCGATGTCATCAACGTCCACACCTATGCCGAGGTGCCGCGCACAAATCCATCCGAAAGCCCCTGGGTGCGGAGTTTTCCCGAGGACGACACGATATCCTATCTCAAAGTCGTCGATGAAGTCGCGGCCTGGCGGGACAAGACGGCGCCCGGAAAGGAAATCTGGATCACGGAGTTCGGCTACGACGCCTGCACACCGGAAGCGATGAGCCACCGGGATGGCTGGTTTCAAAAACTCGATTGGCAGGGCTATACGGATCTTCAGCAGGCCCAATACCTCGTCCGCTCGTTTTTCGCCTTTGCCGAACGGGACGTCCAGCGCGCTTATATCTATTTCTATGACGACAATGATTCCGCCGCCGTCCACGGAGCGTCCGGCCTGACCCGCAAATTCATACCGAAGCCCTCGTTTTGGGCGGTGAAGCAGCTCTACGAGACGTTGGGCGACTATCGGTTCCACCGGGTGGTCAAGAAAGCGGCAGGAGAATTATATGTTTATGAATTCGAAAAGGCCGGGGAACCCACCGCCCTGATATGGGTTGCCTGGTCGCCCACGGGTACCCGAACCAATTCAAAAACACCCCACACGCCCAGGGAAGCCAAGGTCACGCTGACTGGCCTTCCAGTTATGCCGAGCCGCGTGGTGGGCCTCGCGGTCAACCAGGGTGCAGCCCCTGCCGCTACGTGGACCAAGGCGGGCGCCCAGTCGATTGAAGTCACCGTCGGCGAGAGCCCTCTCTATATCGTCATGGATCACGTGTCGGCCGGAAAATAGCGGCACTATCCGATAACCCTTACGCCATGCGCATCCCTCCCCTTGACATACCTGCCGGACAAAACTGGAGCTGCCACAATTGCGGGGGATGCTGCCGTCAACACCTTATAGAAATCACCGAGGAAGAACGGCTGCGCATCGAGTCCCAGAAGTGGACGACCGATTCCGGGGTCCAGCTCCCAGCCTACATCAAACACGGTACGGGACACCATCTCAACCACACTGCGGACGGAGCGTGTGTCTTCCTCGATGAGCGCGGGCTCTGCCGCATCCATGCGAAGTTTGGCGAAGAAGCCAAGCCCCTCGCCTGTCGCATCTATCCTTACGCGTTCCATCCGGGCGGAAAAAAAGTGGCCGTCAGCCTGCGCTTTAGCTGCCCCTCCGTGGCGGGCAACAAGGGCGAAGCGCTCGCCCGCAAATCGGCGGAAATCGAATCGCTGGCACGGTTGGTCGTCCCAGCCGACGCGGCGCAGGTCGACGCGCCACACGTCGATGACGAATCCGCGCCGGAGTGGCCGGACTTTTTCCGCTTCCAACTGCGATTACTAAACATACTTCAAGCCCAAGGCACCCCCCTGGCCAACCGCGTTTTGCGGGCGCTGAATTGGCTGACCTTGATCGAAAACGCCGGGACCGCCGCCTTGGACGGCGCCGCCTTGGACGAGGTGTTGGAAATGCTGTCCAAAGCTCCCAAGGCCGCCGTCCCCCTGGATCTCGCCGACATCCCGGCACCCAACGGCGGCAGCCGGATGATGTTCCGCCTGCTGTTGGTCCAATACGCCCGAAAAGACACCGGATCCCACCTCAAACGAAAGTGGGCCTACCGCTCAACACTCCTGGGAGCGGGGCTGAAATATGCCTTGGGCGTCGGCAAAATTCCGCCCCTGCAGGACGGCTTCAAAGCAGTTCCCTTTGGCGCCTTGGAGAAACCGTTTGGCGGGCTGTCAGCGGCATCCGAAGAAGTGCTTTTGCGCCATCTACGGGTCAAAATCCAGGGCATCCACTATTGCGGCCCCGCTTATTACAACGTGCCGTTTATAGAGGGATTTCGCCATCTCGCCCTGCTCTTAGCCGCCACGCTGTGGATGGCTCGCTGGCTCGCCGCGGGAGACGGCCGTGATACTCTTCTGCCGGCGGATGTGCTTCGCGCCCTGGCGGTGACGGACCATCATCACGGCTATACCCCGGCCTTCGGTTCGGCCAATTTCCGCCGACGGGTACGGACCCTGGCCTCGGCGGGCCATATACAGAAATTGGTGGCTTGGTATGCGCGGTAAACTAAACCTCTTCTTTGATTTCCTGCGGAATTCAACTGATTTACTATGACACCATCGCTTTCAAAAGTTCTTGCCGCAAACGGCCTGAGTCCCAACTCGTTTTTTGCATCCGCCTCCAACGAGAAAATCCTTGAAGGCGAATTGCCGGCGGGCCGGGTAGTGGAAACTTGGGTGAAACTGGCCGGGGCTGCTTCGGAAACCGGATATTGGCCGATAATCCGCGGGTCACTCGATGACGTTTATGAGCCTATTGAGGGCGACGCCGATGCGATCTTGGCGGCGGTGCCGACCGGAAGCATACGCGAGATTCTCAAACCGCGATTTGAGGAGCGACGGGAATCGCTTTCGGAAATCGCGTCCGAACTTGCTCGTGCCATTGACATGGACGAATTGGGGAAATTGGCGGACATCGAGGGAATCAACCTGTTTGGCGGGTATGTTGAGGAACCTTGGCCCACGGATATTCCAGAACAAGTCAGTTTTCACACTGTTCGAGAACTAAAGGGACAGCCTGCGTCAGCGCTGCTCGTCCGAGTGGAACATTCGTACGAAGTGGCGGCTCATCTTGGGTTTGGCGGATGGAACGATTGCCCATCGTCGGAATTGCAAGTGGCGGCGATGCGAGAGTGGTATAAAAAATACAGGGCAGTGCCCGCATGTATTACAGGTGACGTGCTGGAATGCGCCGTCATGAAGCCTCCTCAGACTGAGGCCGAGGCTTTGAAGCTTGCTGCGGAGCATTGGATATTCTGCGATGATATCGTCGGCCAAGGCACACAAACCGTTCGAAAATTGGCGATGGAAATTTGGCGATCGCCGAATTGGTTTTTCTGGTGGGACTAGATCGATTACATGTATGACCCATTAGTAATATTCTGGCATCACGAAATGACGTCAGACCGGGTCGACGGAGCATCTACTTCAACGCCGCCTCGCGATATTGGCGCGGCGTCAGCCCGGTGGTGGCGCTGAATTGGCGGCTGAACATCGCTTGATCGTAGAAGCCGCACTCCGAGGCAATCTGGCCAATCGGGATTTTACCGGCCCGCAAGGTTCGGGCGGCATTCTCCACCCGCGTCTTGGTTAGAAACTGGCGTGGCGAGATGCCCAGGATGACCCGCGTCCCCCGTTCCAGGCTGTCCATGGAAAGCCCTGCCTCTGCAGCCAAGTCACGGATGCGGATCGGTTCGGCGAAGTCGCGCCGTATACGCTCGATGACACTGGCTATGGGCGCCAACTTTGGATCGCTGCCCAGAGGCGAACGAAGATCACGGGAGATGCCGGCCAAGGCGACTATGTCGCCCGCGCCATTCCGCACGGGAACCTTTTGGGCCAGATACCATCCCGTGGTTCCGTCGGGATTGGTGACCATCTCCAAACGGTCTCGAATCTCCTGCCCCGTCGTGAAAACCTGGTCATCCTGCTGCTCATAGCCCGCCGCCAAAAGGGGCGGAAATAATTCGCGGGCCGTTCGCCCAATAAGTGCGCGCGCCGAATTTCGCCCCACGCGACGGGCAAAAGCCCGGTTGACGGAGACGTAACGGCGTTGGTGGTTTTTGACGCAAAACACCACGTCATCAAGGGCTTCGAAAAGCGATTCCAGGGCGGCCAAACCCGGGGATTCAGCGAAAACCCTTTCCCGCAACGATCCTTCACCAGACACGGACGTCCATTAAAAACCATCCGGCTCATTTGTGCAAATTCCGCAGCAAACTGGTGGCAAAGGTCCAAGACGTTTCGGCGCTTTTGAGCGAGAACAGGAGCGTGGAAGAGTTGCTACAACACGCCGTGACACGGGCGGCACACTTGCTGAAAGAATCCCAACAGGTCCAAACCGGAACCGAAAAACGGGAAAGTGCCCGTCTGGCACGAATGATGGAAGATGCTTCCGGAAAACAATTTACGCTGGAGATGGTGGACCGCGTCTTCCGGAGTCATCGCCCTGAACGTCAGGCTTCCCGTCTGCGACGGGTTCTGGCGCGATATGGGTTACCGACCTACCTCGCGACAACCGAACAGGCGTTGCTCAAGCTGGGAGCAATCGCCTCCCAGTTCGTCCCCGGGGTGGTAATGTCCGCAGTCTTGCGGCAACTGCGCCGGGACAGCGCCCGGGTGGTGCTGGCCTGCGAACCGGAGCCTTTGGCACGCTATCTCGCTAGTAGGGAAAGTGAGGGCACCCGGGTGAACGTCAACCTTTTGGGCGAGGCGATCCTGGGAGAAGAAGAGGCGGCCCACCGCATGGACGCGATCCTGGAAAAGCTGGCCGACCCCGCCGTTCATTATATCTCGGTGAAGATCTCCGCCATCTTCAGCCAGATCAACCTGGTGGATTGGGACGGCACGGTGGCCACCATTCGGGATCGCCTGCGAAAGCTATATCGGGCGGCCCGTCCGGAAGGAAAGTTCATCAACCTGGACATGGAGGAATATCGCGACCTGGCGCTGACCATGACAGCCTTCCAGCAAACCCTGGACGAGTCCGAATTCCTGACACTCCGTGCCGGCATTGTCTTGCAGGCCTATTTACCCGATTCCTTTGCGGCCCAGCAACAACTCGTTGCCTGGGCAAAAGAACGGGTTGAGCGAGGTGGTTCGCCCATCAAAATGCGGCTGGTCAAAGGCGCGAATCTAGCCATGGAAACGGTCGAAGCCGAATTGCATGGCTGGAATGTCGCCCCCTATGGTTCGAAAGCCGAGACGGATGCAAACTACCGGCGGATGCTGGAATATGCGTGCCAGCCGGAACACGCGCGGGCAGTGAACCTGGGCGTCGCCAGCCATAACCTATTTGACCTCGCCCTGGCCCTTGAACTGCGCGAGCAGAATGGGCTTGGTCCCCTAATGGAGGTCGAGATGCTCGAAGGCATGGCGAGTCACCAGGCCCGGACCGTACGCCAGGCCGCGGGCGGGCTGCTGGTCTATGCGCCGTTGGTACATCAGGCCGATTTTAATAGTGCCATGGCGTACCTGGTACGTCGATTGGACGAGAACACCACCCCGGGAAATTTCCTGCGAGACCTTTTCGGGCTGACCCCAGGAAGTCCGGCATGGCAACGCCAGGAGCAGTCCTTCATTGCCGGCTGGAATAACCGGCTCCAGGCTTCCAGCAAATCACGCCGGGCCGATTTGCCAGCGGTCGAATCCACCAACTTCCAAAACGTCCCCGATACCGACTGGACACAAGCGACACACCGCGAAGCCCTGGGGCGGGCCCTTGGGGATTTTTCGGTTCCGGCACCTCCCCAGCCAGCAGCCTTGGAGACAGTCCTGGCGACGGCGACTGCCGGACAACGTCACTGGAGCACCCTGAGTTTTGAGCAACGGGCCGTCTACCTACGGCGAGGGGCAGAAGTCATGAAGGCCGGTCGTTTTGACACGATTGCGCTCCTGGTGCACGAAGGCAAAAAGGCGGCTTGGGAAGGCGACTCCGAGGTCTCGGAGGCCGTCGATTTCGCCAATTACTACGCCACCTATAGGCCGCAACCCGGATTACGCACTTCCTCTCTGGGAACGGTGGTCATCGCACCCCCGTGGAATTTTCCCTACGCCATTCCCTGCGGTGGCGTGCTAGCGGCCCTGATGGCGGGCAACAGTGTCATCCTCAAGCCCGCGCCAGAGACGGTCGGTATCGCAGGGCGATTGGCGCAGCAGCTTTGGGCAGCGGGCATTCCGCAAGACGTCCTCCAATTCTTCCCCTGCCCCGACGGCTCCGTGGGCCAGGAACTGATTAGTTCCCCCCGGGTTCAGGCCGTGGTCCTCACCGGTGGATGGGAGACGGCCCGGATGTTTCAATCCTGGCGCCCATCCCTGCGGCTCTATGCCGAGACCAGCGGCAAAAACGCCATTGTCGTCACCGCCCAGGCCGATCGCGACCTCGCCATCAAGGATCTCGTCAAATCCACCTTTGGCCATGCCGGTCAAAAATGCAGTGCCGCAAGTTTGGGAATCCTGGAAGCCGAAGTTTATGACGATCCGAACTTTCGCCGCCAACTCCGAGACGCGGCCGCGAGCCTGACGGTAGGCCCCGCCACGAAAGCTGCCTCCGTGGTCACACCGTTGATTCGCCAACCCTCGCCTGCCTTGCTGCGTGCCCTCACAACCTTGGACGAAGGCGAAGAATGGCTGCTGGAGCCTCGACGGATCTCGGCGGACGAATGCCTGTGGTCACCCGGGATCCGACTCGGCGTGAAGCCCGGAAGCTGGTTCCACCAGACCGAGTGTTTCGGGCCGGTGCTCGGATTAATACGCGCCCAAGACCTGGGGGATGCCATCCAGATCCAAAATAACACGCCGTTCGGGCTCACAGGCGGGATTCACTCGCTGGACGAAGCTGAAGTGGCGACCTGGCGGCAATCCGTGGAAGTCGGCAACGCCTATATCAATCGTTCCATCACCGGCGCCATTGTCCAACGCCAACCCTTCGGCGGCTGGAAACGATCCAGCATCGGCCCCGGCGCCAAAGCTGGTGGCCCCAACTACGTGGCTCAATTCCTTCGCCTGGACGATGAGTCGCCCGTTCCCCAGCAAGATCTGGAGCTACGCTGGCACGCGATCTGGCGCACCCATTTCCAAACGGAACACGACCCCAGTGGGCTGCACTGCGAAGCCAACGTCTTCCGTTATCGCCCCGCCAAAGGCATGATTGTCCGCCTGCCCTCAAAATCGTCCAAGGAAGCCGCCTTGGCCGTGCTTGCAAGCCGTGTGACAGGCGTGGCTTTAACGCTAAGTTATAGCGACGAAGAAACGGAATCCGCACTGGCAAAGCGGCTCCCGGCCCTGGGATCGGCCTGCGAATTTTTCCGGACGGCCGAACCTCCCAGCGACGAGCTTCTTCGTGCAGCCCACGCAGCCGGACTCAATTGGATCGATGCACCCTTCGTTGCCGAAGGACGCACCGAACTGACGCGGTGGGTTCGCGAACAATCCATTAGCACCACCAGGCACCGCTATGGCCTGATCAACGAGCAGATCGAGGAGAAACGCTGACTATATACGAAAACGGGGCCAGGCCCCCTCACCCTAACCTTCGCCCCCTTGGGGGAGAAGGTGCCCGAAGGGCGGATGAGAGGGTGGCGCACCGGTGATGCCAATTGCATCCTCACCCAAGAGAAAACGGCCTATTCCCGGCCGCCTGATCCCGGCTAAGGCAGCTCAAATCCGGTGACGTGCCCATCCATATAGACAACGTTTTTCCCGGACTTGGGCGGACGGGGATGAAAGTCCTCATAGTCCAGCAACAAGGGAGTGGTATCGGGCGGGAAAGCCAGTTCCTTGATAACATCCGTTTTCACGGGCTCCTTCCCTTCCTCGACTTTTACCGTCACGATTCGCATATGGCTCGTGCGGGTTTCGTCCAACCGCCGCCCGTTGAGATCGGTGTTCCATTCATAACTGGATCCTTCCCGGGCAAAACGTCCAAAGGTATCGGAAGGGCACTTGAAGACTGTGGCGCTGTTGGTGGCTTCCGGCACCCTGCCCAGCAACGGTCCGAGCACATCGCATATACGGGGTAACGGTCGATTGGTATTCGCAGGATAACTCGGCAGCAGTTCCGCCGAGGGCATCCGACTCTGGTAGTCTTCCGAATAGAGGCGGACGGCCGTGCCCAACTGCTTAAGCTGGTTCAGGCAGACGACGTTTTTCGCCCGCCCCACAGAGCGGGTAAGCCCAGGCATCAGCAAGGCCGCCAGCAACCCGATGATGGCGATGACCGTCAGCAGTTCCACCAGGGTGAAGCCAGCCGAGGGCCGGGGGCGATTCATGGGAGAAATGGAGTTCATGGAAATATCATTAGTTTCGCACAGGAAAAAGCCGCCGAAATTCAAGGCTGCCCCGGAGGCCCCTGCCGGTCGCGTGAACGTTGCGCGCGTTGTTCAGGAGTTAGTTTCTGGAATCGACCAAGATTTGCCCGCTGAGCTTCGGCTTCGGCATGGGCTCCCAGTTCCTCCGGCGCTGCCCCTGACTCAGGTCCCGGTCCCGCCCCTTTCACGATCCGCCGGTTATCCGGCAGTTTCAGCCGATGCATCGCTCCCATCCCCATGCCGCCCATATCCGACTTTTGCAGCCCGTAGAGGGTCTTGACTTGCCCGTGTGATTTTTGGGCGGCCGCGACTGCGCCCTCAAGATTGGCGGTGACCGATTCCACGGAATCCAGGCGTTTTTCCAAGGGCTTCTCCATCATGACTCGCTCAGGGAAAATGACCTCCATTTTCATCGCGCCATCCGGCCCGCTTTGAAAAACCCGCATGACTGGTGGCCCCTCCTCGAAGGAGCCCGGCTTCCCCCCGCCGCCGCTCCGGGCAACCATATCGCGGCTCATCATGACGATTCGACGACGCCCCGGACCGCCAGGGCCCTCGCCTCCAGTGTCAAGACCCGGAGCGTCGGGGGCGCCCAGTCCGGCCGCGATATCGCCCATAGGCCCAGGCATCCCTCCCATTGGTGGTTCGTTCAACTGCGGGGCCACATTGGTCCAGGACGTGGCCTTCGCGGCATCTCCACCGCGCATGGCATTTTCCAACTGCTGCAATCCGGGCCCGGAATTGTACACCGCGTGAACCAAGGTCGAAACGGCCCCTGCCTGTTCCCCCACTCGTTCCAGAGCTTCCGTAAGGGGCAAATCATCGAAATCCAGGGTGAGGTGCGTATCCAGACGGGAATCGGCCACGATGGTTTCCCACGATTGCCATTCCAGGCTGCGAAGGACTTTGGCCAGGGGCACGTCACGAACGTGCAGGCTGACGATGTCGTGATAGGCGCGCCAAGCCCAACGGCCACCCCAACCACCCGAAGCCGCCAGGACCACCGCCACCCCAATGTATAATTTTGCTTTCATGAATTCGTTCGCGTGAGAGATTTTCTTTACGGGTTCTTTTTTAAGCGAGGAGCCCGGCAAAACCGAACGGGTTGTGACCAAAGGGGAATAGTTTGAAACCAGGCGCGGCGAATCCGGGAGAAGCGGGACCGGGGGGCTTTCCTGGTGTGCTATTGTGGTGTCTGGCACCCATCGAAATACCCAAAGAACTTGCAGGACACCACACCAGGCGCTCGGCGGAGAAAGGCCTGCCATTTTCCGCCATATAGCCGCTAATTTGGAACTCCGAGGCGATCCGCCCGTTGCTCACGCCGCTGGCGCAAGCCAAGCCAATCCACGCTTGCTGAGCTACTGCTTGGTTGGTCTCCCACCGTCGGGAGAATTCCTCGAGTATTGGCGCTCTTTCTCAGTCGCAAGAATCGAGACAACTGAACAGCCAGCTGGCATGAGCGCTGGGGCGTAGTGTCCGTTTCATTTTACGCTGGATTAATCAATCAGTGCACTTGCGGTCATCGGAGAATCCTTTTCAAGTGTCCAACCCAATGCCTTCGCCACCGAGTAAGGTTTCAAGCGCCTGATCAACTGAAACAAATCGTTCAACGTGGTCCTGAACGCTTCGACCTGCGCGTTCAGTTCGACAGCGGCGATGGCCGTTTCTTCGGGGTTGGCGATGTTGCTTTGGGTGACTTTGTTCAACTGCGCCTTAACAATAACGCTTGCAAGTCGCAGTTGGATTTGGCTATCTGAAGGAGTTCCAAAATAAACGCCACGAAAATGGAAGATAGTAGACATTGGATGCAGCGGGTTTCTGACGTTTTTGACACAAACCCAAGAAACGGCAATCGAGCAACCACAGTTTGGCTCAAACGTGCCGCTATTGAAAAGCATCTTGAGAACGACCTATTCACTCGTGGGAGGCATATTTGTATAGATGGCTGCTCCGGTTCCGGCAAATCATCATTAGTTATTACAACGCTTTTAAGAAATAAGATTCCATATACCACTGTTCAAATTACTCGATCAATGGATTGGCACGGTTTTTGCCGGCAGTTGGTAAGTAAAAATCCAGGTAAGCAGAAAGAGTTTAGTGCGACTGCAGGCGCAGAGTGGAAG
>DATJII010000257.1:0-7786 GCA_035493435.1 Candidatus Limnocylindria bacterium
CGATCCGATGGAGAGCTTGGAGAAGCTGGGGCCGTTTACCCTGACCACCAGTCTTCGCGACGGGACGGTGTGGGAAACCGAGAAAGGCTGCAAAGTGCAGTGGACGGCCATGGGCGACGGCGGCTGCGTCGATTTGAAACAGTACTTCGATCGCTACGCCCAGATCTGTCCTGACGTCGCGGTGAACATCGAGACAATTGGAGGATTCGCCGCCGAGTTCCCCTATCTGGAACCCAGTTTTTGGCAGGCGTTTCCCAAGAAATCGGCACCGGAGTTTGCCCGGTTCCTTAGTTTGGCCAAAAAGGGCAAGGCCATGGCGCAATACAACGCGGATGATGGCCAGCGTCAGCGTGACGAATTGGAAAAGAGCATTCGTTATTGCCGCGAAGTCCTAAGCCTGGGAGTCCGTTCGTAACCGAATCCATCTATGAAAAAACTGCTGTTCGTGTCTTTGGTGGCGGTAACCCTGCCGGTTTTTGGCCAAGTACAAACTGGGCAAGTCCAACGAGGCATCTACGGGGTTACACGGCGGACGTTGATGGTTGCACCCCAGATTCAGGCGAACCAGTTTTTTGCGGCGGGCGGTGTCAACGTCGCCACTGCGGGCGGAGCGGGTGCTGTCCAAGGCGTCACAGGAGGATTTCAAGGACAAGCCTTTCCGACGAGCGGTCCGTTGGTTTCCGCTCCGGCAACTCAGATCGCTCCCGCTCCCATCGTCTATCGGGGTGCGGTGGCGACACGTCCAGCCGTCCCAGCCAGCGGCAACCGAACTGCGAGTTCCGCCAAATCGCCCAATGAAAGTGGTAGCACCGCCTTGATCAAGTCCCATTGGGAAGGCGAAGTGGTGGTCAAAGAAACGAAAGACGCGAAGATTGTCGCGGCGCAGTAGGGTGCGAGGCGGTGGGCGTCGTTTTAAGGATAAAAATCGCATAAAAAACGCGCAAAACCGCAAGTTTTCCCGCAGTTCTTGCTTCAACTTCCGGGTTGGAAACCTCTACGCTCCTCGGAACCAATTGCACGATGAAGGAATATTTCCCGACGATCGGTAAGATTCGTTACGAAGGCGCAGACAGTCGCAATCCGCTGGCATTCAAACACTTCAATCCGGAAGAGCTGGTTGAAGGCAAGTCCATGAAGGACCACTTCCGTTTTTCGGTGGTCTATTGGCATACCATGCGCGGAACGGGCGGTGACATGTTCGGATGGGGCACCGCGAAGCGCCCGTGGCAGACCGGCGAAGGAACGGTGGCCGAAGCTATCGACCGTGCCCATGCCCTGTTTGAGTTCGTGCAAAAACTCGGGGTCGATTTTTACGCCTGGCATGACCGCGATGTGGCTCCCCACGGCGCGACTTTGTCCGAGTCGAACAAGAATTTCGATGCGGTCGCCAAGGAGTTGAAGAAGTTGCAGAAGAACACGGGTGTGAAGCTTCTCTGGGGTACAGCCCAGAACTTTGTGCATCCCCGCTACATGCATGGGGCCGCCACGAGCTGCAACGCGGACGTGTTTTGCTTTGCCGCCGCCCAGGTTAAGAAGGCGCTGGACTGGACCAAGGAACTCAAGGGCGAAGGCTACGTGTTCTGGGGTGGCCGCGAAGGCTACGCCACCTTGCTCAACACCGACTTGAAGCGCGAAATGGATCATCTCGCCCGCTTCATGCACATGGCGGTCGACTACAAGAAAGCCATCGGATTTGAAGGCCAGTTCTATATCGAACCGAAGCCGAAGGAACCCACCAAGCACCAGTATGACTCAGATTCGGCCGCTTGCTTGAACTTCCTGCGCGAGTACGGCCTGTTGCCGCACTTCAAGCTGAACATCGAAACCAACCACGCCACACTGGCAGGACACACGATGCAGCACGAACTGGAAGTAGCCGGCGCAGCGGGGGCATTGGGATCGATCGATGCCAACATGGGTGACCTGTTCCTCGGCTGGGACACCGATCAATTCCCCACCGATCTTTACCTCACCGCCCAGACGATGTTGACGATGCTGAAGTACGGTGGATTGACCACTGGCGGCACGAATTTCGACGCCAAAGTGCGCCGCGAAAGCTTCACGGAAGAGGATTTGTTCCTGGCGCATATCGCGGGAATGGATGCCTTTGCCCGCGGTTTGAAGGTGGCCGCCAAGATCCGCGCAGACGGACGCATCGGCGAATTCGTCAAGAATCGCTATCGCACGTGGGACAGCGGAATCGGCAAGCAGATCGAAACAGGGACGGCTACCCTGGAGGATTGCTTCAAGCATGCCGTCAAAATCAAGGAAGTCAGCGGACTTGAGAGCGGACGCCAGGAGTATCTGGAGGCGCTCTTCAACGAATTTATCTAAGCCGACCCGTTCCAAATCCCGCTGGTACCCGGCTCATCCAACCGCCGGGCAACGGGGACCAACGCAGGGGTATCGCCAAACGATACCCCTGTTTCCTTTATTTATTCTGCGGTTTTGCTTTACCGGCGCCACGGTTAGCCGATAGAGACAGCGTCTTAGGAAGCGGAATGCTCAAGCGAATACTCAAGCTACCGGTGATTTGGGATCTCGTAAAACCGGGATACCCCGACAGCGCGAGACTGGTTGCGCAAGGGCGGGCTCTTCGAAAGGTCGCGAATACTCGGCCCTTTTACGGGCGGTGCCTGAATGCCGGTTGTGGCGAAGGGCTGTACTCCCCTTTCCTGGAGTCGTTTTCGAAGGTGGCTTCCATCAGCGACATTGATCTTTCTGTTCCGTCTTTCTTTAAGGAACGGTATCCCGACCCACGCCATTCGATTTTCACTGGATCACTCACTGACCTTCCCTTCCAGGAGGGCGAGTTCGACTGCGCGCTTTGCACGGAAGTCATCGAACATATACCTGATGACCGGAAGGCCCTTTCCGAATTGGCGCGGGTGATCAAACCTGGCGGACATCTCCTATTGTCGGTGCCCCAGACACCCGCTCCTTATGATCCCGGCCACGCCACCCAGGGATATACTTTTGAAGGGATGCGGGAGAGATTGGAATCGGCAGGCTTCAAGGTATTGGATCACGCCGACGCGTTGTTTTGCGGCACGCGTTGGATTATGACCTATTGGCGCAAGCCATGGTTCCGGGTGGGCCAAAGCCGGGTGCCTTACCTGCCCTATCCCACGGTGTACGCCCTGTCGCTTTTCGATAGCTATATGGGCTGTGGCAAGCCCTGGGACCTCATCGTCCTCGCTGAGCGCAAGTAGTGGGCGAAGGGCGGCAGCGAACGGGAAGTCAGGCGGCGGAGTTTGGTTTCTCGTCGGGCTTCAGTTTCGTACCGATGCTGCCCGTGGTGCTTAGATTCACCATTCGGGCGAAGGAGCCGCCCAAGCGCATGAGCTCTTCCCAGGTTCCCCGCTCAATAATTCGGCCGTCTTCCATCACCACGATTCTGTCGGCATGGCGAATGGTCGATAGGCGATGGGCGATCACGACCACTGTTCGACCGAGCCGGGCATCTTCCAAAGCGGCTTGGACTTTCTGTTCCGAGTAATTATCGAGGGCCGAAGTGGCTTCATCCAGGATGAGTAACGAGGGGCTACCTACCATGGCGCGAGCGAGCGACACCCGTTGGCGCTGGCCGCCGGAAAGCCGCGAACCTCGTTCCCCGACCACCGTGGCAAGACCTTCGGGTAGCTCGGAAACCACGTCTGTCAAATGGGCTATGCGGAGAGCCTCGGTGAGATCGGCAGCGGTGGCGGCGGGACGTCCAAATCGCAAATTGGCTTCGATGGTGTCATTGAAAAGGAAGGGTTCTTGATCTACGACCCCCAGCTTCTTGTGCCAATCGTTCGCCGCGATATCCCAGTAATCCCGTCCGTCAACCTCGATTACCCCCTGGCTGGGTTCACGAAGCCGGATTAGCAGGTTGGCCAGTGTTGATTTTCCGGAACCGGATTCGCCCACCAGGGCCAGCGTGGTGCCGACTGGTATTTCCAAATCGATGCCGTGGAGAGCGACCTTACCATCGGGATAAGTGAACCCAACTTTCCGAAAAACGATGGATTTGTTAATTCCGTCGAAGGAACTCGTTCCGAATGGTCGCTTGGGAAATACGGGTGACTGCAGCCAGCGCTCGATCTCCCGCAAACCCTCACCCATGTACACCAAAGTTCCCGTCAAGGCGGAGGTTTGATTCAGTAAGGACATCAGCCGCAACAGGATAAAACAGAACGATCCCAAAGCGGCAATCGTCAAGTCGCCCCGGGCCACCAGCCAGTAGTAGGCAATGCCGACCACCCCCATGCCACCCGCCACGGCCAGCGTTTCCGCAATCGGCGAAACGGCGGAACTGATGATCATCCCTTTGGACTCGATGGCGGTCAGGTTGGCCAATTCCCTGTCGTACCGTTGAATTTCAATCGCTTGGGCGTTGCGCGCCCGAACCACCCGTACACCCCCAAAGGATTCGGTCAAAAAGCCCATCATCGCTTGATAAGCAGGGGTCAGGTCGCGCCCGATGCGACGGATCTTGTTCAACAAGATTACCACTCCCACTCCCACGGATGCGCCCATGACGGCCGACAGGAAGGTCAACCGCCACGAAAGATACAGCAGCACGGAGATGTAAACCACTGCCATGACCGAGCGCTGGATGACCATGAGAGCATGATCGATCGCCAGCATGGCCCGCTGCGTTTCATTGGAAAAGACGCTCGCCAGTTCGCCCGCCTTGCTGGTTTGGAAAAGTTGGAGTTCCGCCTGGTGCAGCCGGGTAAACATGGCACCCCGGAGATTGGCCGTTACCCGTGCGCGTAACTTCGTAGAAAGCAACTGGGAAGCGATCAGCACACCGTTCTTGGCCAGGATGCAGAAAAATACCAACGCACAGAAAATACCGATGTAGAAGGTAACGGAATGACCCGGAATCCACCGCACCAGCAAGCCCACTCCTTTGACCTGTCGCAAGGCGTCCGTGCCGACGGGTGGTCCCAAGCCACGGAACAAGTCAAGAAAACGAGGCAATTCGATCGGGCCCAGTGCCCCTTCGGGAGGTTTGGTCTGCATCAAGCCCAGCAAAGGCATGAGCAACGCCAAGCCAAACCCTTCGAGCAAGGCGGACAAAGTCAGGGTTGCGAGGACTGCGAAGACCAAAGTTCGCCCCATGCGCATATGGGGTCGCAACCGGCTGACCGAGCCGGCGATCGTCAAAAGTCCCTTCACCCATGATTTCATCTGAATCTGATAATGGTATCGGCAGATTCTGGTCGAACTACCGTAAACCGGGCAGAGCAAACGCCATCCGGCCCCTTTGGAGCAACGCCAATTCCCGGCTTTCGCTCCCTTCGGCGGGCCTTACCGAGGTCTGGCAGCGTGGAATGGCCCACTCCCATCGACCGGCTCATGAGAATCTGGCGTTGCCAAGGCCCCAACACCCAGCCGACACTCGGCCTGCCATAGACGGCCAAATGCCACGCTTCTGGGTTCATATCGCCATTCGTCACGGATTGTTCAATCGGTGGTTCTACCGCACCCGATTGAAGCACTTTGCGCGGCCCTTGCCCGGCCCTGAACGGGATCTGGATTTGGTGTCGTTTTCGAGCAGCCGGGACTTGCCAGAACAAGTGCTGAGCATTCGAAGCTTTTTTCGGCACGTGGGATTACCGAAATCCATCCGGATCTTTTCCGACGGGTCTCATTCGCCCGAGGAAAGAGCCCTGCTAAGAAATCTGCATCCCAGTCTCACCGTCGTCGACTACACGACGTTGCTAGGACCACATCTGCCCCCTGCCGTCCAAGCCTATGCCGCGAACCAGGCCATGGGAAAGAAGCTGGTGGTCATGTCGTCCATGAAGGTAAATCGGCGAACCATTTACGCGGATTCGGACATCCTCTTTTTCCCGGGAGCCGCAGAGATTGGCGACATCACCAATCATCCTTCGCGGACGCCTCGCTACCTGCTCGATTGCTGGCCTTCGCTCGATGACCGTTTGTTGCGGGATGAATCGGAACGTCAGACCCCGGTCAATGCCGGGTTCTTCATTCTCGAACAGCCATTGGACTGGACCGAGGCGTGGAGCCGCTGGGCCACGATGGTGGGTGAACCCAAGTTTTTCACCGAACAGACCACTGTCAATATCACCATGAAACGGGCCGGGGGCGAGCCCCTTCCGCCCGATCGGTACGTGATGCAGAACAAGGACCAGTATGACTTGCTCGATCACTATACGCAAAAAGGGGTGGTGTTGCGCCATTATATCAGCTCGATCCGATATAAGATGTGGGCGCGTCTGAGCCAGCCTGCGGGGCCTCCGTTGGAATGAGCCAGCCCCTTACCCAGCGTGTTGCCCTCGCTTGCTGCGGCCTTGGCCACGTCCGCCGGGGCAACGAAACCTGGGCCCACAATGTGGCGGACGTCCTGCACCAAGCCGGCGAGCCGATCACCTTGTTCACCGGCGGACCTTTGGAAGCTGCCGCCCCGGTGCGCCCACTCTGGAATCTGCCGCGTGACACGCCCTGGTTAAGCCGGGTTTCGTGGCATCGGCGATATATGCTGGAGCAAAAGACGTTTTATTGGTCCCTGGCGCGGCAGCTCCGGCGCGGAGAGCACGACATCGCCCACGTCGCGGATCCCCAAGTGGCCTGGTGGCTCAACCAGCGTTCCACCAAGTCCGGCATTTCGGTTATTTATAAGGACGGCCTGTTGCTTGGACCGCAATGGATGTCCAACTTCAAGTGGAACCAGGTCCTGGCCCCTTTCTATAAGGAGGAAGGCGCCCGCCTGGGTTTTTCCGCGGATCGCTGGTTTGTCATCCCCCATCTGGTGGATACCGAACGATTCGGCCCAGTCGTCGACAAAGCCCCGCACCAGCAACGAATCCTGGGCAAACAGTTACCTTCCGACGCCTTGGTTGTCCTGGCGGTAGGAGCGTTGGGGGCTAAGAACAACAAGCGTTTGGACTATGTGGCACGCGAAATTGCCAGCCTGGGCCTGAGCCAAGTTCATTTGATTGTAGCCGGCCAGGCCGCAGAGGCAGATCGGGTGGCCTTCGAGGACGAATTTCGTCCCGCGCTGGGTGAACGTCTGCATCTCTTGACGAACGTCTCGCCAGCCGAGATGCCCTGGCTCTATCGCTGTGCCGATGTTTTCGCGCATGGCGCCCTGCGAGAGCCCTTTGGCATTGTATTCATTGAGGCCATGTCTTCGGGGTTGCCCGTTATCGCCCATGATTTTGCAGTGACTCGATGGATCGTTGGTGACGGAGGCATCGCCCAAGATTTACGGGAAAGCGGCTCGTTGGCCGCCATACTTCGACAGTGGAGCCAGTCTCCTGGTGACCGGCGCACTTTGGGCCAGAAGGCCAGAGCCCGGGCTGTCGCCACCTTCGCTTCCGCCCGTATCGCGCCGTTATATCGGGAAATGTATAGGGAAATCAGGAACCGTCGGGAGGAAGGCCGGTGATCACGGTCGCCTTTTTAGACGAAGGCACCCTGGGGCATACGAGTTATCTGCCTCGTTTTGTGGCGGAATTGCGGCGTCGACCGGAGCTGGGAATCAAGCCCATCAGCCTGACCGCCCTGCCCCTTACTGGATCTCTGGCGCGTTGGGGAAATGCCTATTTACCCTGGTTTCGCAAGCACGGTTTGGACTTTGGCGCGTCGCGTTGGCGCTGGGCGGCCAGCAGGAACCTGCAAATACAGACCGAGACCCTCATAAAGCAGGAGAAGGTGGACGCGGTCATCGTGAACACCCAAAGTGTCGGTCTAACGTTGCCCTGTATAGCCGGACTGCCGCCGCTGTTTGTTTGCCTGGATGCAACTTTCCGGGAATTGGAATCCA
>DATJII010000258.1:0-23493 GCA_035493435.1 Candidatus Limnocylindria bacterium
GACGGGCTAATTCGCCCAGGGCAAATGGGGAAATATCAAACTCTCGATTCCATGTGTGCATCCATGCGCGAATAACAACGTTCGCATCGTATTGGGCGGCAATACGTTCCCAGACAGTCGGGTTGTCCGGTAGTGCGCGGACAAAGTCATCAAACTGCTCCTCGAAGCAATGAACGGCGCGAAAGTCCAATCGGGCCGTGGTGTGCTTCCAGCGCCCGAACTTGAAGGGGAGACTGCGCTCCCCAAAGCTTTCACCAGGCGAATGCTGATAGGTCGGCTGAAGGCCCAGCAATGCGGAGATCTCTGCGGGCTGCAATTCATCGGAAGTGATGTCCAACGAGAACTCACCCGCATCAACTTCACCGCCGAATGCGTAAACTAGATTCCTGGGATCGGGCATAAGAAACCACGGTTATGGGATTTGAGCTACCCGCCAGCCAGAAATTTAGCAAACTAGCGAAACCAAGCACGAAGGATACGCTTCAGGAAGCTGTGAGCACCTTGGCCAGGGCTGCTTCCAGGGCCTGGATGTGGACTGGTTTAATTAGATGAACGGCGAAGCCGGCGGCCTGGCTTTTTTCGAGGTCGTTTTCGGTGCCGTACCCGGTGAGGGCGATGCCCCGCATATTGTATCGGGTACCAAACTCGCGCATGAGTTCAAAGCCGTTCCCATCGGGGAGCCCGACGTCGGATATCAATAGCTGGAAAGATTCGCTGGCGGCGAGACTGCGGGCCTCCGTCGCGGAACCGGCCGCCTTCACCCGGTAGTTCCTCCGTACGAGGAGCCGGGTCAACACCGCGCGGGTCGGCTCATGATCCTCCACCAGCAGGACGCTGATGTCGGCTGATTTGCCGAGCGGCGCGCCGTTAATCTCTCCCTGGCCCGGAGGAACGTTCACGCCAAGGGCTGTCGCAAGGACAGTAGGTAAGAAATCTTGAGGCCGGGAAGGGCATGGGAATTCGCCACGCGGATAGGCTGGCGACGCGACCGACCCTTTCTGGCCAGCCCAGACACACATTTCCACATTGTTTGAGTCTCCACGGTGCCCGACGAAACTGGGGCGGAACACGAATAGGTGCTCTGGTTGGCCAACACTGACTTCTCCTTTGGTTGCAACGGAAAAAACAAGTTCGGCATACCAAGATTATGCCACGGCAATTGCCATAGTGCCGGGCTGGAAACGAGACTATTCATTGCCAAAGATCAGTCAAGCGTCTGTTGCCAGCACACTTCCTGCTACGGACCGGCCGAATCGAATTGCTTTTGCTATCTGAGCATGCATTTTCTCAACCCGAAAAAAGCCTCCGATCCGACGATCCCTAGCCATGGGTGCACTGTCGGCGCGTCGATTCTGCCAGCCTGATTTGGATATGAAGAAAAACTCATCCACCCCTCAGCAGCCTTCGCCAACACTTCTCTCTGACCCCGATGCCATGAGGCAATTGGTGGCTGCGCTCACTGCGATCGAGGACGGCAACTTTTCGGTTCGCCTGCCATCGGATTGGATTGGACTGGAGGGGAAGGTAGCCGAATCCCTCAACGCGATCGCCGCGCGCCTGGAACGGTCCAATACGAGTTTGCTGCGTCTGCGCCGGCAGGTGGGCCAGGAGGGCAAAATCAGCGAGCGCCTCAGCCTGGGTGATTCCATCGGCAGTTGGGCTGAGCGCGTGGAGGCAATCAACGCCTTGGTGGACGAACTTTCCCAACCGACGGTGGATATGGGTCGCGTTATCGGCGCGGTAGCCAAAGGGGACTTGTCGCAGGCGATGCCGCTCGAACTGGAGGGACGCCCATTGAAAGGTGAATACCTCCGCACCGCCAAGCTCGTGAACGGCATGGTAGGGCAGCTCGGGGCTTTCTCAGTGGAGGTTATTCGTGTGGCCCGCGAAGTCGGCACGGAAGGCAAACTCGGCGGCCAGGCCCAGGTCAAAGGAGTGTCCGGCGTGTGGAAGGAATTGACCGAGTCCGTCAACCAGATGGCGGGCAATCTCACCGCCCAGGTCCGTAACATCGCCGACGTGACCATCGCCGTCGCCAACGGCGATCTCTCCAAGAAAATCACCGTGGACGTTCGTGGCGAAATCCTCCAACTGAAGGAAGCGATCAACATCATGGTGGATCAGCTTCGTTCCTTCGCGGCGGAGGTGACCCGGGTGGCGCGTGAGGTGGGCACCGAAGGTAAACTGGGTGGCCAAGCAGTGGTGCCCGGGGTGGCGGGTACTTGGAAGGATCTGACCGACTCGGTGAACGCGATGGCCTCCAACCTGACCGCGCAGGTCCGTAATATCGCTGGCGTGACCACCGCCGTGGCTCGTGGCGACCTTTCGCGCAAGATCACGGTGGACGTGAAAGGTGAGATTCTAGAGCTCAAGGAAACCATCAATACCATGGTGGACCGGCTTAATGCGTTCGCCTCGGAAGTGAGCCGCGTGGCCCGTGAAGTGGGTACTGAAGGTAAATTGGGAGGGCAGGCGTTGGTGCCCGGCGTGGGTGGCACTTGGAAGGATTTGACCGACAACGTCAACTCGATGGCGAACAACCTGACGACGCAGGTTCGTAATATCGCCGACGTGACCACGGCGGTGGCTCGTGGTGACTTGTCCCGTAAGATCACGGTGGACGTCCGCGGCGAAATCCTCGAGCTGAAGAACACCATCAACACCATGGTGGATCAGCTCAACGGTTTTGCCTCGGAAGTGACCCGTGTAGCGCGGGAAGTGGGTACTGAAGGCAAGTTGGGTGGTCAGGCGGAAGTGCCTGGAGTGGCAGGTACCTGGAAGGATTTGACCGACAACGTCAATTCGATGGCGAACAACCTGACGACGCAGGTCCGTAATATCGCCGACGTGACGACGGCGGTGGCTTTGGGTGACTTGTCACGCAAGATCACCGTGGACGTTAAAGGTGAGATCCTGCAGCTCAAGGAAACGATCAATACAATGGTTGATCGCCTCAATGCGTTCGCCTCGGAAGTGAGCCGCGTGGCCCGCGAAGTGGGAACCGAAGGCAAGCTGGGCGGACAAGCGCAGGTTCCGGGTGTCGCCGGCACCTGGAAGGATCTGACGGATAACGTCAACCTGATGGCCGCCAATCTTACCGGCCAGGTTCGCAATATCGCGGACGTCACCACGGCGGTGGCCTTGGGCGACTTGTCGCGCAAGATCACGGTCGACGTTAAGGGCGAAATTCTTCAGCTCAAAGAGACCATCAACACGATGGTCGACCGTTTGAACGCATTTGCCTCGGAAGTCAGTCGTGTGGCCCGCGAGGTCGGTACCGAAGGCAAGTTGGGCGGACAGGCGGCCGTTCCCGGTGTGGCAGGTACTTGGAAGGATCTCACCGATAACGTCAATTTGATGGCGGCCAATTTGACCGGCCAGGTTCGTAATATTGCCGAAGTGGCCACGGCAGTCGCCCGGGGTGATCTATCGCGCAAAATCACGGTGGACGTGAAGGGCGAAATCCTGGAGTTGAAAAACACCATCAATACCATGGTGGATCAGCTCAACGGCTTCGCCGCCGAAGTGACTCGCGTGGCCCGTGAAGTCGGCACCGAAGGCGAGCTCGGCGGCCAGGCGTTGGTTCCTGGCGTGGGTGGCACCTGGAAGGATCTCACCGATTCGGTCAACGCCATGGCAACCAACCTGACTACCCAGGTACGTAACATAGCGGAAGTCACCACAGCGGTGGCGCGCGGCAATCTTTCGCGCAAGATCACGGTCGACGTCAAAGGCGAGATTTTGGCGCTCAAGAACACCATCAATACGATGGTGGACCAGTTGAACGGATTCGCGTCCGAAGTAACCCGCGTGGCCCGTGAGGTTGGAACCGAAGGCAAGCTGGGCGGTCAAGCCCAAGTGCAAGGCGTAGCTGGCACCTGGAAGGATTTGACCGACAACGTTAACTCGATGGCGAACAACCTGACGGCCCAGGTGCGTAACATCGCAGACGTCACCACGGCCGTCGCCCGTGGCGATCTCTCACGTAAGATCACCGTCGACGTCCGCGGCGAAATCCTGGAGCTGAAGAACACCATTAATACGATGGTGGACCAGTTGAACAGCTTCGCCGCCGAAGTGACCCGCGTGGCTCGCGAAGTCGGAACAGAAGGCAAGCTGGGCGGCCAAGCGCAGGTCCCTGGCGTAGCCGGCACCTGGAAGGACTTAACCGATAACGTCAACCTCATGGCGGCCAACCTGACCGGCCAGGTTCGTAACATCGCCGAAGTGACCATCGCGGTGGCCAATGGTGACCTTTCGCGCAAGATCACGGTCGACGTCCGTGGAGAAATCCTCCAACTCAAGGAAACGATCAATACGATGGTGGAGCAACTTCGCTCCTTCGCCTCCGAAGTAACCCGTGTGGCTCGTGAAGTCGGCACCGAAGGTCGGTTGGGCGTGCAAGCCGTGGTGCCCGGTGTGGCGGGAACCTGGAAGGATTTGACCGATTCGGTCAACGCCATGGGCGCAAACCTGACCGCGCAAGTCCGTAATATCGCGCAAGTGACCACCGCCGTGGCCCGTGGCGATCTTTCGCGGAAAATCACGGTCGACGTGAAGGGCGAAATTCTCGAATTGAAAAACACCATTAACACGATGGTGGATCAGTTGAACGCCTTTGCCGCTGAAGTGACCCGTGTGGCCCGTGAGGTGGGAACGGAAGGCAAGCTGGGCGGACAAGCGTTGGTGCCAGGTGTGGCAGGTACTTGGAAGGACTTGACCGACTCGGTCAACGTGATGGCGGCCAACCTGACCAACCAAGTCAGCGGTATCGTAAAGGTCGTGACCGCGGTGGCGAACGGCAATCTCCGCCAAAAGTTGACGGTGGAAGCCAAGGGCGAAGTGGCCGCCTTGGCAGAAACGATCAACAACATGACGGACACGCTGGCCATCTTCGCAGAACAGGTAACCAACGTGGCGCGCGAAGTGGGTGTCGAAGGGCGCCTCGGCGGCCAAGCGCACGTGCCTGGCGCGGCTGGCACCTGGAAGGATCTCACCGGTAACGTCAACTTGCTGGCGGCCAATTTGACGACCCAAGTCCGGGCCATTGCGGAGGTCGCCACGGCGGTGACGAAGGGCGACCTGACCCGGTCGATTCAGGTGGATGCGCGTGGTGAGGTGGCCGAGTTGAAGGACAACATCAATACGATGATCTACAATCTCCGCGTCACCACGGAGTCGAATCAGGAGCAAGACTGGCTCAAGACCAATCTGGCCAAGTTTACCCGTATGCTCCAGGGGCAGCGGGAACTATTTACGGTGGGTCGCATGCTCTTGTCGGAACTGGCGCCCTTGGTGGAGGCCCACCAAGGCATGATCTACCAGGTGGAAGACGATGGCGACGCGAGGCGGACGCTACGTCTCTTGGCGGCCTATGCCCAACAAGCAGGGCATCCCGAGCGGATTCGACTGGGCGAAGGCTTGGTGGGTCAATGCGCGGTCGAGAAGGAAAGTATTCTCCTCGAAAAGGTCCCCAGCAATTATAGCCGAATTCACTCCAGCCTGGGTGAAGCAGTGCCCACCAGCATTGTGGTTCTACCCGTGCTCTTTGAAGGGCAGACCAAAGCGGTTATTGAATTGGCTTCGCTGCACACCTTCAGCGTCACCCACATTTCCTTCCTGGAGCAATTGACCCAGTCCATTGGTGTCGTTTTGAACACCATTGAGGCGACCATGCGTACCGAAGGTTTGCTCCAGCAATCCCAACAGCTGACCGCCGAACTGCAATCCCAGCAAAAGGAATTGCAGCAAACGAACGAGGAATTGGCGGAAAAGGCCCGCCAATTGGCGGACCAAAACGCCGAAGTGGAACGCAAGAACCGCGAAGTGGAACAAGCCCGGCGAGCCTTGGAGGAGCAGGCTGCGGAATTGGCTTTGACGTCCAAATACAAGTCCGAGTTCCTGGCGAACATGTCCCACGAACTGCGGACTCCGCTCAATTCGATCCTCGTGCTGGGGCAGCAACTAGCCGACAACTCCAGCGGCAACCTGAGCAACAAGCAGGTCGAATTTGCCCGCAATATTTTCTCGGCGGGATCGGATCTCTTGAACCTCATTACGGACATCCTGGATCTTTCAAAAATCGAATCGGGAACCGTCACGGTGGAAGCCGAAGAGATCAGTTTTGCGTCGCTTCGCGATTCCATCGAGCGAAACTTCCGCCATGTCGCGGACGCCAAGAACCTGCCCTTCGAAATCGACTTTTCCACCAACTTGCCTCGAGTCATCACGACGGATCCGAAGCGGTTGCAGCAGATCTTGAAGAATCTGCTCTCTAATGCGTTCAAGTTCACTGCCCAAGGCCGGGTGGCGGTCAATATCCGGCTGGCTACCGATGGTTGGACGCCAGGCCACACCGCCTTGTCGCGGTCCGGTCATGTCATATCGTTCATGATCTCCGATACGGGCATCGGGATTGCGCCTGAGAAACAGAAACTGATCTTTGAGGCGTTCCAACAGGCCGACGCGGGCACCAGCCGTAAATACGGTGGGACGGGTCTCGGGTTGGCCATTTCACGTGAATTGGCAACCCTGCTGGGCGGTGAGATTCGGCTCAACAGTACCTTAGGAAAGGGTAGTACTTTCACTCTCTATCTCCCGGCCTACTATTTGGAGCCCTCTCCCGAAAAGACTCGCGTCAGCTCGTCGGCGCCGGTGGTGCTCCCTTCACCCCGGGATGAGGTTATCGTGGATGATCGGGAACAGATTCAGACGGGTGACCGGGTGCTGTTGATCGTGGAAGACGATCCCCATTACGCCCGCGTGTTGGTCGAATTAGCCCGGCAGAAGAACTTCAAGACGATCGTGGCCACCCGGGGGAATGCGGCCGTCACGCTCGCCCGCCAGTATCAGCCAGCGGCCATCACGTTGGACGTCTTCCTGCCGGATATGCTGGGGTGGACGGTACTGAACAATCTGAAGCGCAATCCGGCGACGAGGCATATACCCGTGCAGATTATTTCGGTGGATGAGGAACGTTCACGGGCGCTGGCCCACGGTGCCTTTGCCTATGCGGTCAAGCCGGTGACCACCGAAGGTTTGAACGAGTGTTTTGAGCGTATCAGGAAGTTCATTGAGCCGCGGATCCGAAGGTTGCTTATCGTGGAGGACAACGCGATCGAGTCGCAGAGTATCGTGGAGCTTTTGAAGCATGACGATATCGAGATCCTGACGGCCTCGACCGGCGCTGAGGCCCTGAAGCAGCTACTGGATCGGCCGTTGGATTGTTGTGTCATGGATTTGCGGTTGCCGGATATGAGCGGGTTCGAACTATTGCGTAAAATCCAGGTCGACCCGGTGCTGCGTGAAATTCCCATTATCGTGTTCACGGGCAAGGACTTAAGCCCTGACGAAGAAAAGCAGCTTCGAGCCGTGGCCAAAACGGTGCTGCTTAAAGATGTGCAATCGCCCGAACGATTGTTCGACGAAACGGCACTCTTCCTGCACCGGGTGGTGGCCTCACTTCCGGAAGCCAAGCAGAAGTTGCTGAATCAGTTGCACTCCTCGAACGCGATCCTGAAGGGCCGCAAAGTCCTGGTGGTGGACGATGATGCTCGGAATATTTTTGCCCTGACGACGATGTTGGAGAATCAGGAAATGGATGTTATCAGCGCCACGAACGGACGTCAGGCTATTGATCTGGTCCGCGACGTTCCCGATATCGCGGTAGTGCTCATGGACATCATGATGCCGGAAATGGACGGCTACGAAACGATTCGGGAAATCAGGAAAGATCCCCGATTCAACATCCTGCCGATCCTGGCACTTACCGCCAAGGCCATGAAAGGTGACCGTGACAAATGTTTGGCGGCCGGAGCTTCCGACTACATTGCCAAGCCCGTGAACACCAACGAATTACTTTCCTTGTTGCGAATCTGGCTGTACCGCTAGGAGACGAAAAATGGCTCGTGGGAAGTGAATGATTGCTGGGTTGCCCGATTCCCCTGGTGAATACTCTGGTTAACATCCTGATGGTCGACGACGACGTCCGCAACCTGGACGTCCTCGAAAGCGTACTTCAATCCGACGATTGCCAGTTGGTGCGAGCGCTGACGGCCGAACGGGCACTCCATTACCTCCTTGACGGGGAGTTTGCCGCCATCGTGTTGGACATTCACATGCCCGACATGAACGGTTTCGAGCTCGCCAATCTCATTAAGCAGCGGAAGCGAACCCAGCATATCCCGATCATCTTTCTAACCGCGTATTTCCAGGAAGACCGCGACATTCTGGAGGGTTACGGCACGGGAGCCGTCGATTATCTGACCAAACCGATCAATCCGCAGATCCTGCGCTCGAAGGTCAGCGTGTTTGTCGACCTCTTCCGGAAGAGTCGGGCCTTGGAACAAGAGGTGGCTCGCAGGCAGATCGCCGACGCGGCGTTACGGAGAGCGAACCTGGACTTGGAACAGCGGGTCGAAGAGCGAACGGCGGATTTGGTGCGAGTGAACGGAGAACTACGCGATCGGGAACGAGAAGTCGCGAAGGCCCGTGATCGTGCGTTGGAGGCCTCGCGGGCCAAGGACGAGTTCCTAGCCCGCCTCTCTCACGAATTGCGCACTCCGTTGAATCCAGTGCTATTGATCGCCAGCGATGCGGCAGCGAACTCAAAACTGTCACCTGAGATCCGGGCAGATTTTGGAGTCATCGCGGAGAACATCGCGCTGGAGGCGCGGCTTATCGACGACTTGCTGGATCTCACTCGCATCACTCGTGGGAAGCTCATTTTGGAGACCCGCCCGTTGGCTTTGCCGACGGTGGTACGCGGCGCGGCGGCCATGGTCCAAGCCGAGGCGGAATTGAAGCGAATTGCGTTCGAGTTGCGCCTCCAGGACGATTATCCGCCACTTCGGGGGGATGACGTACGGTTGAGGCAAGTTTTGTGGAACGTGCTCAAGAATGCCGTGAAATTCACGCCTGAGGGCGGGACGATTGCAGTAGAAACGGAGATTCTCAGCGAAGAACGACGGGTGGCTATTCGAATAGCGGACAGCGGTATTGGCATGACCCCGGAGGAAATTCAGCGTGCGTTTGATGCCTTTTCACAAGGCGATCACGCTATCGATAGTGGCGGGCAACGTTTTGGGGGCCTGGGACTTGGGTTGGCCATTGCGAGCATGCTGGTCGAGCTCCACGGTGGAATAATCCGGGCGGCCAGTGAGGGCAGGGACCGTGGATCGACGTTTACCATCGAACTGCCACTTTCACCGGTGCAGTAGTCGCCGAGTACACGAACGCCCCGGGGCTAGAGGTACCGGCGGGAAGGGTGTGGGAAAAGAAATCAGGCTCGAAGTAAGGGGTACTTCGAGCCTGACTGGAGCATCTGGCGACCGCGCCCAAGAGTGCGACTTGGGCGTTTCAGGACTGATTCACGAGGGGTCGGTTGCGGAGTTGGCCCGTGGTAGCGCCTCTGTTTTCCGACTGTGACGAAACCTGGGGGAAGGTTTGCCTCAGTCGTGCCTTCTTCCACGCACATCCGTTTGTTCTTTGCGGCAAGGCAGATGTGCCTGAAGTCAGCTCGGCGGAATGCGCTAGGTAGTTACCTCGTCGTTTCCTGTCACTCAGTGTTCTCCAAAATTGGTTTTTCGTGCGTCCCAAGTGCATTGAGGGATCAACACTCGCTGGGATACATCAAACTTCAGATGTTGGCCGCCCTTGTGCATGAGGCGTGCCAAAGTGCAGACGGTTGCCTACCTCCGAAAACAGGCGGCTTTTGGTCATTCCAACTCCGGATGGCCCGCAATGTGCAAGATTGTCGCGTTGCGTTCTGCATGGGTTCGTGCGTTCTGACTTGGTGGCCAGAATAACTGGCTGAAACCAGGCCCGTTAGGAGTACGGGGAAGCGTGCGAGGAGGGATGATTTGGAAAAGTGAAAAGGGGACCGGCGTGCAGTCTGGTGAGGGCGAAGATCTTGACGTCGGGATCAACGGGGGGGTGACGATTCTTCCGAGGGGGCCAAATCAATCTGCCCCTTTTCAGCGTAACATCCACTCGGTGGTTTGTATTGCGTATGACCGACCTACATCCAGCATATTGCATAATGCACTAGCTTAAATCCGTTAAATATTGCATTTTGCAATGTTCATTCGGAAGACGAGAGCAAAAAATGAGTGGTTCCAAAGGAAATGACGGTTTGCCATTGATGGCCCGGTCTTCGCTCATAAATCGGGTGGTTCGGGTCGCTTCGGCATTCCGGTACCGTTTTATGCTCCAAACCATTGCCATCATATTGTTGATCCTGTGGGTACTGGGTTACGTGTCCTCCTATACGATGGGAGGGTTCATCCATATCCTCCTGGTGGTCGCAGTCGTCATGCTTTTGGTCCGGCTAATACAAGGCAGCACACGATCTTGAGATGACAATCTCCCGCCTCCCCTGGCGGCACTTAAACAATAAATAAAAAACCTGCTCTATGAATTCACGCTACGAAACCCCCGCCGCCCTGCAACACGATGCCCATACGCTGGCCGACGACGCCCGGGCGCTGCTGACGGCCACTGCGGAGGTCACCGATGAAAAGGTCGCCGAGGCTCGCAAACGCTTGGAAGCCGCCTTGGCGGAAACCAAGAACGCCTATTCCAGGATCCAAGACCGCGCCATCCAGAGTGCTCGCGCCGCGGATCAGACCGTCCGCAGCCACCCTTACGAGTCGATCGCGGTAGCCTTTGGGGTTGGGGCGTTGGTGGGATTCCTGATTAGCCGCCGCTAAATCCACCTTCAAAGGGGAAGCGAATTTCCATTCAAGCGGTCCGTACACGGTTTGCCTATTCCGGAAATTCACTTCCCCTGGCCGGGTCTCTTTGCATGAGCGCTTCCGATTTCCCCCTCTTCAGTGGATTTGCGATGTCCAAACATCTGGTTCGCCGGCTCATGGTGCTGGGCGAGAACAGGGTGGAACTCCTGTTTGTCGAACTGCAGGAAGAGCGCGACCGCTGCCTGCAAGCGCTGGCGCTGGCCCTCGCGATGGCAGTCCTTTTTCTCCTGGGGGGCATCGTTTTCTCCGCGGCGGTGGTGCTGGTGTGCTGGAATCTCGGACCGCTTATCGCCCTGGGAATATTATTTATATTCTATATAGCCGGAGGCATTCTCGCGTGGTGGCGCTTGTCCCATTCACTCAAGGGCTGGGACACGCTGGCTGGCACCCGGCAACAATTCCGAAAGGATCGGGAACAATTTGAACGATTTATCCAATGAAATCCCTGGAGGCGCGGAAACGGCTGCTTATTGCGGAAGCCAACATGCAACGAACGATTTTTTGCCTGGAGATGGAAGCGATGCGCCTGGATTTGCAGGATGCAGCGTGGAAGGCGCTGGTTACCGGGACGGTCACCTCCGTGGTGGGTTCGTTACTCCACGGTGGACGGTCCAGGAGCAATTCTGCCACAAATGAGAAGGCGCCAAAACGCCAAAGCCTCATGGGGGGCGCGATTCGGCTATACGAGGTCGGGAGGAGCCTGTGGAGAGTCCTCCAGACACTTCGACCCGGCGCGAGGGAGGCGCGTTAGCGCCAATGAAATTTATTTACTGTGAAGGGGGATCCTTTGTCGAGGACGTCGCGAACCTATAATCGAATGGACCCTAGCGGAGCGCAGCAAGGCTGCCCATCAACTCGAGTCCGGGCGGCGGAATGCCCGTCGAGGGCTGTGGGCGACCGACAATCTACTGGACCAGTGTGGGTGACCGAGTCAGAATTCTGCAACCGCTAACCCGATGGGATCATCGACTATCACATCCGACATGGTGCAGGGGCGGCGACTGCTCATCGTGGACGACCAGCCTGCGAACGTCCAGATGATCGGTTCCATGCTGGCCCAGCTCGGTGTGGAGATAATTCCGGCCACCGACGGCCCCACCGCCCTAAAGCGCATGCAGCTTCGTCCCCCCGATTTGGTTTTGCTGGACTTAATGATGCCCGACATGGATGGATTTGAAGTTTGCCGCCGGATAAGGGAGCAGCCTGTTTTTGCCGATATTCCTATAATTTTTCTGTCGGCAGCGGACGAAAAAAGCCTGGTGGTTCGGGCCTTGGAGGCGGGGGGCGTGGATTACATCACCAAGCCTTTCAACCAGGCTGAATTGCTGCTGCGGGTTCGTACCCACCTTACCCTCAAGGCTACGCGCGACAGGCTTCGACAATTGGCGGAAGACAAGGACGAACTCCTGGGCATCCTGGCTCATGACTTGCGCAACGCAATTGGCAGCGTTCATATGACAGCCCAGGTGCTAAGCCGAAAAGCAGGCCAAATAGCGGACCCGCGTTTGCAGACGCTGAGTGACAATATTCATGGCGCGACCTCCCGCACGTTGGCGTTTCTAAAGGAATTTCTAGCCAATGCCGCCGCAGATAGGGTCATGACACTGCGCCGTGAGCCCGTGAGCCTGAGGGATCTCGCGGTCCAATTGCTCAAACAGCACCAGGAGGCGGCCCAGCGGAAGAACCTTTCACTGGAGTTGGAAGCGGGCCCTGATGAGGTGCTGGCGGATGCGGATCCAACGGCGTTGCGCCAAGTGGTCGACAACCTGCTATCAAACGCGATCAAGTTCTCACCGATAGGGAAAAAAATACGGGTGACGATCCGGAGCAACGGGGGGAGCACAGACCTTATAGTCAAGGACGAAGGCCCCGGCTTTACCCCCGAAGACAAGGAGAAGATGTTCTTCCGATACCGCCGGCTTTCGGCCCGTCCGACCGATGGGGAACCGAGCACCGGCTTGGGCCTAAGTATCGTAAAACGCCTGGTGGACGCCATGCAGGGAGAAATCATCTGCGACAGCACACCCGGATCCGGAACCGTTTTCATTGTAAGACTCCCCCAGAACACAAACTCCGAGGTGCATTCCTCGCGTCCTGGCACTTCCCAGGATGAACCAGGTGCCCTGGCCGCCAACGAGGATAAACACGCTTGATAACATCCGTTCCTACTAAAACCATGGATTTCGTAGTCATCGACGACGACAAGGCCTTTCGCGACGCCACCTTGTTTCTTATTGAAGAGGAGGGGCACTACGCGGAGGGAGCCACCAACGGTGATTCCGCACTCCAACGCCTGAAAGAGGAGAAATTCGATGCCGCGCTGCTGGACCTGAACCTGGGCGGCGAGGATGGCCTGGAGGTGCTCACCAAAATCACCCAATGCAAACCAAACTTGCTGGTGATCATGTTCTCCGCGGAAGGAAGCGTCAAAACCGCGGTCGAAGCCATGCGGCGGGGCGCGGCTGATTTTCTTGAGAAGCCGTTCACCCGGGAACAGTTCCATACCACCCTGGCCAGGTTGAATCGCCTGCGCCAGATGGGCCAGCGAATCGAACGGCTGGAGGAAGAGGTAAAGGAGAGCCGGTCCCAGCATCCGCAGGCAGTCTTTAATTTTGCGGCGGCCGGGATGAAGGAAACGATGGATGTGCTCATGCGGGCCGCGGCCACGCCCGCATCTATACTTATACTTGGCGAGAGCGGCACGGGCAAGAGTGTCGCGGCGCGGGCGGTTCACGAGAACAGTCATCTTTCGGACAAGCCTTTTGTGACAGTGAGCTGTCCGAGCCTCTCCACGGAATTGCTGGAGAGCGAGCTTTTCGGCCATGTAAAAGGATCCTTCACGGGTGCCGTCCGGGACCATTGGGGCAAAGTCAAGGCGGCCGAAGGAGGAACACTCTTCCTGGATGAAATTGGCGATCTGCCCATGGAGATCCAGCCGAAGCTATTGCGGCTGCTTCAGGAAAGGGAGTATGAGCGCCTGGGCGAGAACATCACACGAAAGGCGGACGTCCGGGTGATAGCAGCCACGAACAGGGATCTTAAGCAACGCGTTGCCGAGGGAACTTTTCGCGAGGATCTATTTTACCGCCTGAATGTCATCGCGGTGGAAATGCCGCCCTTGCGCCAGCGGCCCAGTGATCTGATTTCATTCGCGGAGCACTACCTCGAGCATTTCGCGGCCCAATGCGGGCGCAAGGTGGCGGGCTTCGATGCGGAGGCGCTCAATGCCCTGCGTGCGCATTCGTGGCCTGGCAACCTTCGGGAATTGCGCAATGCCATCGAACGCGCCGCCATTCTGACCCGTGGAGAGCGGTTAACGGCGATAGACCTGCCTGCGGAAGTGAATAAGATCGGTCATATGCCCGGTCAGGCACATAGCCCACAGTCGCCCGGAACTGCGGCCATACAATTAGGGGCCCGCGAGACGCTGGAAAAGATCGAGGAAATCCACCTTCGCATGATATTGGACACGACCAAGAGCCTGGCGGAGGCTGCCGAAGTCTTGGGAATTGACCAGGCGACCCTCTATCGAAAGCGGAAGCGGCTGGGGCTGGACTAGAGTGGGCTAAGCGCTGGCAGCCCGAAATGGAGGCGCGCCACGTTGATAGAGACGTGGTCGTATTGCAAGCCGAGGTGGGTTCGAAGCACCGCCAGGCCCCTAAAGTACCGCCCCAGTGGCGCTTGCCTGGTGGCGGACGAACTTCCGGAAGTCCGCAACATTATATCGACCGCCTGCCAGGCATATTCCAGGCACTGCAAGCCGGCACGGTGAATTCTGCGCAGGTCTTCCGCCGTTAACGGAACACCTTCGGCATGCCAGGTTCTGCCACCTGAGGTATACCGGAGTGCCAAGGCCGTCAGTGCTGCTTCGGCGGTATCAACCAGCGCCTGTGCCTCACCGAAACTGTGCTGCAGATCGGGCAGTTCGAAACAGGCGGGGAAGGGCGGTGCAATCCATTTCTTACTCCTGAGAAGGCCGTCATAGATATCCAGTGCGCCCCGGGCAGCTCCTACCGCGACAGCGTAGGCGGCAAAACCGCCCACGAGGGAAGCTGCGAGAATGGGGCGGCCCGAGGTGTTTTCCGGTTCCCACAAGTCGCCAGTCATCAGTTGCACGCGGTGCGCAGGAATTGTCCGCTCGCCCATGACGACCCGGTGGGAGCCAGTGCCTTGCATTCCCATCATGTCCCAATTGCGGACGATCTCATACTGTTCCCGATCCACCAGAACGCAGGCGATACCGGTGGGTTTTTTCGTGATGGTGTCGCGTACCAATACATTTCCCAGAACGTGCGTCGCCACGTCACATCCTGAGCAGTAATCCCAGGCAGCCTGGACGCCATAGCCCTCGGGGGTCGGGATAGTGAATCCACCGGGTCTGATGACCATGGCGGCGCGGAAATCTCCATGACGGCCGTAGGCTTCCCACTGGGTGGGGGCTGGAAAGCGCCCCAACGCGACGGGGCCACTGGCGATTTGGGAAAGGACCCAGCCGGAGTCAAGGCAACCGCGGGTGATCTCCACCAAAAGACTCACGAATTCGGTCAGCGAGAACTCGTATCCACCAAAACAGCGTGGCTGTAATATTCGGTAAAAGCCTGCATCCGCGAAATCCTGATTGGTTTCCTGGGGCAGGCGGCCGAGGTCTTCGCAACGTGCCTGGCGTTCGCGAAGAGTCAAACGCATCGCCTGGGCGCGGCTCAGCATTTGTGGGAAGGTTAACTCCGGCTCCGGGGGCTGGATTTCGGGCCGAACTGGAGAGTTTGCAGAGGCGCTAGTCATCGCGTCCGTGGCGTGGTTTCAAGCCGGATTGCTGGGTGGTTTTGCTAAGGCTATAGTGGGCTCCATCGTGGGTTGGTGGTCAAGTGGATAGCACTGAGAATGGGTCTTGGTGGCATATCTTGTGCTGGGAGATTGGGCGACGGATTTGGGGTAAGGCATCGCCGACGTCATCGCATGGCCCGATGGCGCATCCGTCGTGTCTCGATGAAGGTAGATTTGGCTTGGGTTCGGTGCTGATTTCGGCAGCTACAATTCACCCACGATGAAGTGCCGAGAACCGGGCAACTAGTTCCTTGGCATGAGGTTATGGGCTCTGGGGCCAATATCAGCGGTCACCGGCCAATCGATAACAGCCCACCATGCGCGCTTGGATTGAAAGAATCTTCGGAAACGTGCTGACTCGACCCGTCGGCGCTTTGTCGGCCTATTGGAACCGATTGGCAACGTGGGCCGCGAATTTCAGGAGAAACGCACGCGACGAATCGCACGCTTCAATCTATCGCCTGGCACTGACGCTTTGGCTCACTCTGTCCATCGTCAGCGTTATTGTGGCGGCCGTTAACTGGCGGGTGTTGTCACGGCAATTGGCCGCGTCCGATCATGGCACCGCCATTCGTGAGGAAACGGAAGAGATACTAAAATTGCTGCTGGATGCCGAGACCGGAGAAAGCGGCTTTACCATCTCCGGGGACCCGCGATTTATCGAACCGCTCGACGATGCCGTGGCCCAGCTCCCGAAACGCTTTGATCACTTGGTGGAGTTGACCCGGGACAAGCCAGAGATCCTCAATGAAGTGATCGACTTGCGGGTGAAGGCCGAGTTGCTGCTCGCTTTCCAATTGAAGGTCGTCCAGACGCGGCGTGATACGGGTTTTTTCACGGCTGCGGCTTTGGTGAAAGGAGGAGAAGGCAAACAGATTATGGATTCCATCCGGGATCGGGTCCGGCGAATGGTCTCCAAATCCACCGTCCTATTGAGTGCGGGGGTAACCGCGGATTCGCGGCGTCATCTGACGCGGGCAAGTCTCACCAGCCTGGTGGCCGGTGTTATTGGTATTGGAGCGGGCTTTCTGGCGATTTACCTCGCGTGGCTGGCACTAAAGCACCAACGGCAGGAGAAGGAATTGCTCGAAGCCAAATTGGTTGCCGAACGAAACAGTGCTGCCAAGAGCACTTTCCTGGCGAACATGAGCCACGAGATTCGCACCCCCATGAATGCGATCCTGGGTTTCAGCGAATTGCTCGGAGCCGAGCTAAAAGAACCCAGGCACCGCCAATATCTCCGGTCCATACGTGCGAGTGCCATCTCGCTCCTGCGACTCATTGCCGATGTCTTGGAGATCTCGAAAATAGAAGCTGGAGTCCTGAAGCTACAACTTGAGCCAACCAATCCGGCGGAACTCTGCGACTTTGTCAGAACAGTCTTCAAGGAGCAGGCGGCTCGCAAAGGGGTTCGACTAGGTTGTGAAGTCGCTGCCGACCTTCCCCGCTCGTTGCTGCTGGATCGGCTGCGCATGAGGCAAATCCTCATCAACCTGGTGGGCAATGCGCTGAAGTTCACCGACGAAGGGAGCATCGAAACTCGCATTAGTTGGGAAAAAGAAACGAGCAATGGTCGGATTACCCTCATCATTTCTGTCCAGGACACGGGGGTTGGAATACCTGAGGAAAAGTTGCAAACTATATTCCAACCGTTTGTCCAAGCCGGAGCGGACATCGAGAGGGAACGCCAAGGAACCGGCCTGGGCCTGGCGATAGTTTTGCGGATAACCGAATTGATGGGAGGTTATATCACGATCGGCAGTGTAGTGGGGGAGGGGACCTGGCTGGAATTGCGTTTTCCGAATGTCCCCATTTCAGCCCATTTGGCGGCTTCCGAAGAATTGGATTCGAAGTCGTCGGTGGATTTCAACGAATTCGAACCGGCAACGATTTTGGCGGTGGATGACAATGAGACCAACCTGCAGTTGCTCGAAGGCATTTTTCACGACACTCACCACAAGTTGATCTTCGCCACGAATGGGCGACAGGCAGTGGAACTATCGGAAGAGGCGGCACCGCAGGTCGTGTTGCTTGATATCAGGATGTCGGGAATGGACGGGCACGAAGCGATCCAAGAGATCCGAAAAAGACGGGGTTTGGAGTTACTGCCTGTGATCGCGGTCACTGCTTCGACCCTGCAAGAGCCGTACAATATGTTTCAAGCGGGATTCAATGGTCATTTGCTGAAACCGTTCACGAGAAAAGAACTTTTCGATCAGTTGGCCCAATTCCTCGAGCGTTTCAAGAACCACGAGAGAACAAATGGCGAGTTTGAAACAGGTGATTCGGAGAATCCAGCGGCCTCCATTTCCCCCCAACAGCGGGCGAAGTGGGGCCAAATCTCCGCTGAACTGCTGCGATTACTCAATAATCCTTGGCCCGCGTTGCGGGACAGCCTGGCGGTCAATGAGATCCTCTCCTTTGCGAAAAAGTTGCGCCTGATTGGGGAAACGGGCGATTGCCCCCCGTTGGTGGATTACGCGAACCATCTGGCCCAACATGCCGAAGGATACGATATCCTGGGCATGGAACAGCAATTAGTTAGGTTTCCAGCGCTGATAACGGAGGTTCAGCGAGCCTCGGTGGGCGAGCGATTCGGAGAAAATGGGGTTTTGGCGGCCAGGCCACCCGGCTAGTGTGTTGCCCGCCTGGCAGCCTGACTGCTTCTGGATCTAGTGGGTGGGCTATTCCGGGTTTATTGCACGGTTACGGATTTCGATTGAAATGGGCTCGCCGGGGTGAATATTCAACGCCTTTCGACTACTGAACATCCTGTGAATTCATTGGCGGCCCAGAACCCTTGTTTGTTTGTGATTGGGGGGGATTCCTTTCAATCACAAGCGCTGGAGTCCGGCGCGCGTCTAGCTTTCGGCAATCCCCGAATCCGTTCGATGCCTCAATTGAAACAAGCCTGCCAGGCTGAGGTTTGGACGACACCTGAGGTGTTGGCCCTCGTCAATCCTGACGACGCCAGCTTGGCTGAAGCACGAAAAACTGAGGATGGAGCGGGTCTAGTCCGATGGGCGGTGGCCGTTTTTCGCACTGGCGACGGGGCGGCGGATCTCGAGGCGTCCCCGGTGGGGGATCCAACTACGATAGCCAGGGCATTTAGGGCGGCGATCCGGGAGTACGAGTTACAACGGGAGGCGGGCGTTCTCCGTGGCAGTTTGTGGACTATTGGTCGACGAATCGTTCATGATTTGCGAACTCCTTTGGGTTCGATTGCCACCGGTGCCGAAGCCTTGAATGAAAAAATGGCGGAGTGCTGTCCTGAAGACTGCAGCCTGGCCCGATCGATCATTGAGTCGTCAGAATCGATGGGAAATCTGTTAAAGCGAACCAGTTTTTTGGCGCGCGCCTGCGGTACGACGGCGACCAAGCGGGTCTTTAATATGGGCACCGCGTTCTGGACCGCGTTCCAATTATTGGAAGGGAGGATACTAAACCAGCGGGCCACCTTGTTGCAGCCTCAAATCTGGCCGGATATTTCCGGGGTTGAATCCTGGGTGGAAGTGATTTGGTGGAACCTTTTGTCGAATGCGCTTAGTCACGCAGGAGATGCCCCGAAAATTGAAGTGGGCTGGGAAAAGGCTGAAAACGGCTACCGTTTCTGGCTGCGTGACAACGGGAGTGGAGTGCCCTTTGAGAAACAAAAGACCCTCTTTTTTCCCTTCCATCGACTACACGAGCCCAGCGCGCCGCAAGGCTTGGGATTACCCACGATTCAGTGTCTGGTCGAGTCCCAGGGCGGCTTGTGCGGGTACGAACCCGTCGAAGGGAGGGGAGCCAATTTTTTCTTCGTCTTGTCCCTGGACGTTCCAGAAGTCGCCCTGACCGAAAAATTGGAAGCCGCAAATGTCGGCTCCTGAAGCCGCCCCCTCTACTTCCGAATCCGGAAGAACCTCCGCGCACCCTCGGTTCCGACTACGATATTGGTTGAGCCAGTGAGTGACGCCAGGGTTGACCAACCGTCGGAAACCGACCCCAAATCGGACGACGTTTCGAGAACGTACCCCGCGGCTTCACCGTCCACCTCGACGACCATCGAACCATTGCTATGCATCGCGCGCACCACGGGAGGGGCGCCACCACCCGTTTGGACAGGCGGGGGGAGTAAACTATATATGCCAAAACCGTAGGAGGGTTTTCCTCCCGCCTGGGAGAAGTTACCGCCCACGAGCAGGTTATCGCCATCCACCAAGAGTGACTGGACAAACGCTCCTGACCCATCGGGAAAGGTGGCGCCGCTTCCCAACCCGGACCAGGTTTGGCCATCCCATTTTGAGATCCGGTTCGCGGACACTCCGAAGCCGGACTCAAAGCTTCCGCCCACAAACAAACTATTCCCAACAAATTGGAGGGCGAAAACGATGCCGTTGGGATCGCCTATCGTGGTCCAGGCGGAACCGTCCCAGACTGCGAGATTATTGGCCGGGACATCGCCAGCGGTGTCGAAATTTCCCGCGACAACGAGGCGATTTCCGCTGCTGGCGAGCGCATAAGCGCTGGCGTAAACGCGGCTGGTCAATCCTTTGCCCAGGGGAGACCACGACGTTCCATCCCACAGTGCGATGCTATTCCCGGGGGCGTTGTGACCGAATAACCCCCCGACATATAATTGATTTCCCACCGTCTTCAGGACGTAGACCTTCCCGAGGGCCAACGCCTGGGGACTACCGACGTTTTTCCAATCGGCCCCATCCCACTGGACGATTCCTTCCGCGTGCAGGCTACCTGCCGTTTTGAATTCCCCGCCCACGTATAAGTGGCCACCCATAACCTCCATCGCATGCACCGGCCGGTCGACTCCCCCGCCCAATACCCGCCATTTGTTGCCATTCCACCACGCCGTATTGACACCAGAGGAGTCGCCAGGAACGGTGAAGTTTCCACCGGCATAAAGGTAGGTGCCATCCGTTGCGAGGGCGCTCACGCTGCCGATCAGTCCGGCGCCGAGTTGGCCCCATCGACTCCCGTCCCAAGTGGCGATGTTGGCGGCATCGACTCCGCCTGCCGAGCGAAACGCCCCTGCCACGATCGTCTTGCCATTGAAACGCACCATCGCATATCCGGCTCCGCTCCGGGAGCCTTCCACCAGTCCGCAGCCCAGGCCGCTCCATCCACCTGCGCCACGCACAGCGAAGTTCTGCACTTGGGCGGTATCGATCTGGGAAAACAGGCCACCGGCGTATAAGTTGCCGCCCTGGTCCGACGCCAGGGTGTTTATCACCGTTGAATCGTTATTGGCCGGGCTCTTCGCCGCCGCCGCCGCCCAATTGGCACCGTCCCAGGCTGCCACACTGTCCGCGTTGGCGCCGCTGGCGGAGGAGAAATATCCAGCGGCATATAAATGGGTATCCGCGGCCAGAAGAGTAAGAACACTCCCGTTCACCCCCTGGGTGAGAGGTTTCCATGATGTGCCATGGCGGGTGGCAATTCCGTCGAACGGATCCCCGTTGGCCTTGCTGAACGTTCCACCTGCCACGAGGTCGCCTTGGTATAAGGCCAGGCTGCGGACGGCGCCCGCCTGGCCAAAGAAGCCTGCTGCCGCCCAACCCAAGCCTGACCAGTTCGCACCGTCCCATTGTACGATGTTGGTGGCGTAGACAGGCAGGGTGATGGCTGGAGCGATAAGACGCGCGCCTGTGTTTTGCAGAAAACTCCCTCCAGCCACCAGGTTGCCACCCGACGACGTCAGGGCGTACACGGGGCCGTTTATGCCGTTGTTAGTCTGGACATGTTCCAGCAACAGTACATAATTGGTATAGGTCATCAGGAGAGGATACCACGCCACACCATCCCACCGGGCAATATTCTTCGCATTGGCTCCTCCGGCCTGGTTGAAATGACCGGCGGCAAAAAGGCTGCCACCCAGTGTTGCGAGAGCATTGACCCCATACGTCGAATCCTCATCGGTCGCATCCGGGCTGAAGCCGCCGCCCAGGGAATTCCACGCTTGTCCGTCCCACGCGGCAATATTACGGGCCTCCGTGGTTCCCGCGTGGTCAAAACTGCCGCCCGCGACCAACCGGCCGCCATAAAATGAAATCGACTTCACCGGGCCGTCGACACCGCTGCCGAGTCCATGCCAAGCCACTCCGTCCCAACGGGCGATGTTGGTTACGGCAATTCCATCAAGGGATGTGAATTTGCCCCCGACGTAAACGTTTGTTCCGTCCGAGAGCGTGGCAAAAATGGTCGAGTCGGAAGGGGACTGATTTTCGGAAGAACCCTCTGACAGGGTGAAACGTGAGTCCCAGAGGCTGTCCAAAAGTGAGGGCGCGGCGCGCCCGATCAGGGCGGTTAAGGCGAGGACGCCCATCCAGATTGCCAGGCCCCTCATTGAATAGCGCTCCCGAGTTTCGGCATTTTCTTTGTAATTTCGTTACCGAGTTTTGCATGACGCCTTTCCGCAATTCTCACGATGCGAACGTTGACCGGCGTTGGACTGTTAATCGGAGCGTATGCTCGAAAAATTAAGTCGAGTCAAGCCGTGCAATTAGCCCATGCAAAATGCAAGTGCAATGCGGGTGTTTCGTGGAGCAGGCATTCTATTCATAGGCGCGGTATTTTTCCGGGGACGCCGACGCCGGCCGGCTGGACACCAGAGAAGCGAAAAGCCTCCTTTGAGAGAGGCACTTGCGCGAGACGCCAAATCTAGCGGGCTGGGCGAAATCGTTAACGAAAATTGATCCTTTCAGCCGAATTGGCACCAAGGGAAGAATGCAATATGCACAGAATCACTCATGAAAAGAATTTTGACTTAAAGACGATCGTGCAGATGCGTTGCTCGCCGAAGAACGCGATTTTGTCGCTGCCCGAATACGTCGTGGACCGGAGTGTCCCGCAAGTAAGCATCCGGGCGATTTGCGTAGTTTTGGGGAGTTCGAGATTCGGGGCGGCGATTGGGAAAGATTCGAGTGGCTTTGAGACCAAGGAAAGGAAGAACCGGATCCTCCTCCCGGAGTGATGTTTCGATCTGCGAGGGAAGGAACTACGCGGGCGAACGGATTAAGGCAACCAGGGCATTGCCGCAGGCATGGTATCCCAGTCCGCGAGGTTTCCGACGCCAGAGACCCATTGCCTCATGAAAACAAAAAGGCCGGGGTTGGTGGACTGCCAACCCCGGCCGGCCAGGAGTACAGGAGGATAATTCCCTGGCTCTATTGTACGATCAGGACACGATAGTAGCGCTGAGATGCCGCAGGTGAAGAGTCGGTCATCTGCGCCGTATCACCCGTGGCAGTAATTGTGCCAGGGAGAGCGATCCAGTTGGGATTATTTATGGTATCCGAATACTGGATAATATAGTTGGAACCCCGGCTCGAGGCCCAGGTGATGGTAATGCCGCTCTTACTGCTGGTTGGCGACGACAATATCGGATTGCCGGCCAACGGAATGGCACCCACACAGTCTGCCTTCGCAGCCACCGCGGTACCCCGGCAGGCGTCATTGCCGGTTGCGACGACTATATCCGTGGAAGGATCCGAGTTGGCGGGGACCGTATAGGAACCTGTGAACGATTGCGATTCGCCTGGGGCCAGGTCAATCGGGCCCACGAGGACCGTGTTATCTCCGGGCCGATTGGCGGTCACCACCACGTTGGTAAGTGTCGTGTCACCGCTATTGGTCACCGCGCCCGAGTAAGAGAACAGCGAACCTGCGGGGAATTGACCCGTGGGGCAGAACTTCACGACGCTGAGGGCGGGGCTGGTGAGCAGCTCGCAAACCTGGCTCGCCGTGGTCTGCACGATATGGGAGTCGCACTTGTCTTTACCGGTCGCCGTGAGGGTATCGACAATTTCACAGCAGCATTTCGGTGCGATATAACTTCCGGAGAAGTTGGTGAAGGCACCGGGAGCGAGCGTGATCGGCCCAATGACCGGCGTACCGTTGGTGGGATAGTTGTCCACCA
>DATJII010000259.1:0-4325 GCA_035493435.1 Candidatus Limnocylindria bacterium
GGCAGGCTGCAGACCGCCGCTGCATTCAATGCTTTCGAGCCCATCGGTCTTATCATATTTTTGAAAGGCTGGCGCCCCGGCCCTGCCCTCGGCGAAAGCGTTCAAATCCGACCTCTTCACCCGCAATATCCCCTTGAGCGAGCCCAGCCACAGGTAACCTGCGTCGTCCTCGATGATGCAGGTCACCACCCGGGCGGGGATCGCCTCACCATAATTAAAGAACTTCCCACCGGAGAACCGGCCCAGCCCGGACCCAAAGGTACCGACCCAAACCGCTCCTTCACCATCGCCATAAAGCGACCAGACACGGTCGTCCGGGAGCCCGCTGGCACGCGTGTACACCTGGGACTGCCCGGCGTGGCGCCGCACGAGTCCTCCCCCATTGGTGCCGATATACAGGTCTCCTTCCTCATCCTCCGTCAGCGCCCGAACGTCATCCACGGGAAGCCCGTCTTCCCGGGTGAGGCGCCGAAATTGCCCCTTGGTATAATAAAGCAGGCCGGGCTGATGCCCTGCCCACAGGCGCCCGGAACGGTCTTCATAAAGCGCCTTCAAGGAAGGGCTCACATTGGCATCCTGGTTGGGATGGTGCAGGCAACCCTGCACACCCATCTGGACCAATCCACCCATCACATCGCCCGTCCATACACTGCCCTGGCGGTCGGCGTATAGGGACCAGCAGGCGCCCTGTTTCCCGAGTAACGGAGGGAAAGAGACCGGCTGCATCTGTCCGCCTTCCAGGCGCTTGATACCCGCGCCATTGTAGCCCACCCAAAGCTGACCCTGCCGATCCTCCGTGACGGTAAGCACCACCCCTAATTCGGCGCCGTATGCGGCAAAGGTTCGCAGACTCAGGCGATTGAGGCCGCCGCCGTCGGTGCCCACCCAGATATTTCCTTCAGGATCTTCCTGCACTACGCGGATACTGTCGTGTGAAAGCCGGCCTGCCTTGTTGAAAACTTCCCATTGGCCATTTGTGGTGAGTAGAAACAAGCCATTCGACTCCGTCCCCACCCAAACGTTGCCCCGCGAGTCCTCATACAACGCCTTGGCACCCGCCCCGATGACAGGAAAAGGCCGCGCTTCCAAAATGGGCTTTCCCGCGTGGAACTTGGCCAGCCCCGATGACTTATAGGCCACCCATAGCCCGCCGTCCCGGCTCGGAGCCACCTTGTCCGGCGGTTCGCTGCCGGCCGGCAAGCTGGATGAAAAAACAAAATGCCCGTCTTGGGAGAAACCAATGCCTCGTTTCCGCACCGCCCAAAAAGTACCGTGGGCGTCGCACACGACATCCCGGACCCAGCCCAAATCAGTTCCGTCATATTCGGTCAGGGGAATTCGCGCTCCGTGCTCGAACTGCTCCACCGCCGTCTGGCGGAAAAACCACATCTTGCCCTGCGGATCCTCAATTGGAAAGGCAACCTTGCCCCAGCGGTCCCGCAGGCTCTTGAACCGCCCACCCTCCAGCAACGAAAGGTCGCCAAACTCTGACTGAATCCACAATCGTCCCTGCTTATCCGCGTGCAGGGCAACAATCCGGCTGCTTGCCAGTTCGGGAGTAGTCCCGGCATCGAAAACCACAAACCTTACCCCGTCAAACCGCACCAAGCCGTTGAATGTCCCGAGCCAGAAATAGCCATCCGGGGTTTGCGCCATGCAGGTCACGGAGTTTTGCGGCAATCCGTCTTCGGTTTGCCAGGAGTCGATCAGATAACGCGGACCTGTTCCGACCTGTCTTTCTTCAGGAAGGGCACCGGCGGCGATCTGCCTCAGCCCCAAGTAAATAGAAATGGCGAGGTACAGGATTACCGAAACGCAGATACCCCGCCATCGGCTGGCATGTTGGATCGGCGACACAGGCGCACTCTACGGAATTGGCCCCCTTTTGGAACATAACAAATAGTCGGGCTTTCGTCCTTGGGTGTCCCACCGGATTTCCGGCATTCGTTGACGTCGCATGCCGGGCTCTGCGTCGCCCATCGGGGTCGTGGGTTGCGAACTAACTATTTATCAGGTCCTCCGGATCACCCGGGTGCTCCGTGACTTCATCGCCGCGAGGAATCCAAGGCGCACCTGCTCGAAAAATGCGTCAGGTAGCATCCCGTAGGCCACATTCTCCGATTCACCGCCCATATCCCGGCAAAGATCGGAACCAGGCCAGGTGAATCGATTGGCTTCGGTGAGCATGATCCATGACCGATCATCATCAAGACCAAGCCCACGCTTTGTTTCGTCAGCAATCTCTATCGCCCACGCCTCCTCGGAAAAGGACGGAGGCTGGTGGGTAATGGGAAGCACGGTGACCACGTTGCTCCCCCGGTCATCCTTGTTTAGCAGGATCACGGCGCAGGGCCGGTCTTTCTCCCCTTCTTCCTGTCCCCGCAAATGCTCCATATTCCAAAGGTAGGAGTAGCGAATCACCAAGGCCGGACGTGGTTTCGGTATGGGCAATCGGTTAGTCTTTCATCACGCGGTTGGAGGCTCTGGCTTCCGTCCGCACCCGGGAATGGTCAGGCTGCATTCGGAGAATTTCTGTCCGCCAGGGAAAAGAGCTCATGGCGAACCCGCTCGCGCTCACGGTCAATCTGTTCGTCCGAGGCACCGAGCTGGCGCATCAGAAAGGCACTCATGGATAGGGCGATTTCACCTTCGCTGGAAAAGACCGCGTTGGCTCCGGATCCACGTAATTCCGTGGACTCGCGGAGATAAGTCGCCCGGGTCAAAATCCGAATGCTGGGGTTCAGTTCCCGGGCCGCCTGCACCACCGGTTGGGCCTCCACGCTGGACGCTGCGATGATCAAACTGTCAGCTCTTTCGATACCTGCATGATGAAGAATCTCCCGCTGGGCCGCATCTCCAAAGACCACGCTTAAGCCCGCTGTGCGCAGCTCTTTGACGGTTTCGATATTCATTTCCACCACCACCACTTGAATACCATTGTCCCGCAGAATGCGGCTGAGGGTCCGGCCCACCGGCCCGTAACCCACCACGACTACCGATGATCCCGCCGGATCGATCAGGGGGAGCGCCTCGGCCCCCGAAATCGACCGATCCGGCGCCATGCCAACGCTTTCCAGCCACCGGGCCATCGGCTTAATCGACTTAAAAAGTAATGGATTGATGGTTATTGAGACCACGGCCGCCACGACCAGCGCGTTGGTGGCTTCCGGAGGAAGGATCTTCAACGCGGTGCCCAGGGAAGCCAGAATAAACGAGAATTCGCCAATCTGGCCCAGCGCAATGGAAATCATCAGGGCAGAGCGTAAGGGTCGCTTGAAGATCACTGCGACCAGCAGTGCGGCGAGTGGCTTCCCGACGATCACGATGGCCAGGGTCGCCACCATGAGCGGCCAACCGGTTGCCAGTGCCTGAGGGTCAAAGAGCATCCCCACCGAGACGAAAAAGAGCACGGCGAAGGCATCCCGCATGGGCATCGCGTCCGAAGCGGCGCGAGCACTGAATTCGGACTGGCCGACGATCATCCCGGCCAGAAACGCCCCCAGGGCCATGGACGCACCGAAGAATTTTGCCGCTCCCACCGCGATGCCCAGGGCGAGCACCAGCACGCTTAGCGTGAACAGGTCCCTGGATCCCGTTCGCGCTACGTAACCCAGCAACAGCGGGATTAATTTTTGGCCCGCCACCAGTGCGAAAACGACCAGCAGCACCAGTTTACCCAACGCCCAACCCAGCGTCAGCCAGAGCCCGCCGTTACCACCCTCCGTTTTGGCGAAGAGCGCCGGCAGCAAGACGAGCACGAGGATGGTGAAAATATCTTCGACGATCAGCCAGCCGATGGCGATATGCCCGCTGGGCGTGTGCAATTCCCGGTGGTCCGCCAACACCCGGGTAAGCACCACGGTGCTCGCGACCGAAACGGCCATGCCGAAAACCAGTCCTGCCGTCCAACTCCAACCGAACAAGTGAGTCACCCCCGCCCCCAGGGCCGTAGCCACGACGATCTGGATCAGCGCCCCCGGTATGGCGACCTTGCGCACGGCCAGCAAGTCCTTGAGATGGAAATGCAAACCAACGCCGAACATCAGAAGGATGACGCCGATTTCCGCACATTGACTGGCGATATTGTGGTCCGCGACAAACCCGGGCGTGAACGGACCCACCATCACCCCCGCCAGCAGATATCCCACGATTGGCGAGAGCTTGAGCTTCTGGGTGATGACTCCCAACACCAATGCCGCTGTCAGTCCTCCTGTCAGCGTCCAGATCAAGTCGAGATTGTGCGGCATCCTGCCTCACTATTAGGACCGAAAGGAGGAGGAGGAAAGAGCCTTCTCTCCTGAAACACGAGGGCGTGACGGTTTTCG
>DATJII010000260.1:0-17258 GCA_035493435.1 Candidatus Limnocylindria bacterium
CCTTGCGCGAAGTCTGCGGTCTGACGACGGAGGAAATTGCCCGTGCTTTTCTCACGGCCGCTCCGACTCTTGCCCAAAGAATTGTGCGGGCCAAGGCCAAGATCCACGATGCACGCATTCCCTATCGGGTGCCGCCTCAGGAAGAACTGCCAGACCGTGTGGATACCGTGCTGCAAGTGGTCTATCTGGTGTTCAACGAGGGTTACTCCGCGTCGTCGGGCGGGTCGCTGACGCGGGCGGATCTTTCGAGCGAAGCCATCCGGCTCGGACGATTGGTTATGGAGTTATTGCCGGAGCCGGAGGTGATGGGGTTGCTTGCGCTGATGCTCTTGCAGGAATCGCGTCGCCCGGCCAGAACCTCGCCAAGTGGTGAACTCATCCTCCTCGAGAATCAAGACCGCTCCCTGTGGAATCGTGGGCAAATCGCCGAAGGTGTGGCACTGGTAGAACGGGCCTTGTTATCGCGGCGGTTCGGACCTTACACGCTTCAAGCAGCCATTGCCGCCGTGCATTCCGAAGCCTTCGAAGCGGCGGTAACGGACTGGCCGCAAATCGTCGCCCTTTACAATCTTTTGGCGCGGGCTGAACCGTCACTCATTGTGGAATTGAATCGCGCGGTGGCCGTGGCGATGCGCGACGGACCAGCGGCTGGGTTGGCGCTGATTGACGCCCTGTTGGCGCGCGGTGAGTTGACTGACTACCACCTTGCGCACTCGGCCCGGGCCGATTTGTGTCGACGGCTGGGCAGGACTCCTGAAGCCCGCGCTTCGTACGAGCGAGCCTTGGCACTCACCCGATTGGAACCGGAACGCCGGTTCCTGGAAAAACGCCTGCGGGAATTGGACGAAAAAAAGTGAGGGGCGTTGTCGAAATCCGGAAACCTCAATCGACTACCTTCTGAAACGGCCAATCGAAGGCCGAACGAAACAACAAGCAAGACGAACGACATGAAATACATCTGCCTGGGATACATCGAGCCGAACAAGTTTGAGTCCATGTCCGAAACCGAACGCAACGCGGCGGTGGACGAGTGCTTTGCCTACGACGACGAATTACGGAAGAACGGGCACTTCGCGGGTGGCGACGCACTGCAAGGCCCACAAACCGCCACGACTCTGCGTTGGAAGAACGGCAAGGTGTCCATGACGGACGGCCCCTATGCCGAAACCAAAGAACAGATTGGAGGCATCCTTATCCTGGAAGCACGGGACCTGAACCACGCGATCCAGTTGATGTCGAAGCATCCGGGCGTGAAAATGGGACCGTTCGAAATACGCCCGGCTGGAGACCTCACTGGAATGATCCGCGAGAGTGAACTGCGGCGCTCCGGCAGCAACGCAAAATCAGCATAACGAGAACCGCCGCCCAAGGTAAAAACGACTATGTCCAAACTGCGTGTTAATTGCTTCGCTGTATCCCTTGACGGGTTTGGCGCCGGTCCGAATCAAGGACTCGACAATCCGCTCGGCGTATGTGGCATGGACCTGCATCAGTGGTTCTTTCCCACGCGTGTATTCCAAAAAATGCAGGGCAATGAGGATGGAGCCACCGGCATCGACAACGATTTCGCCGAGCGCGGGCTGGAGCGAATCGGCGCGTGGATACTGGGCCGCAACATGTTCGGACCGATTCGCGGCGCGTGGCCGGATGATCAATGGAAAGGTTGGTGGGGTGACAATCCGCCGTATCATACCCAGGTCTTTGTGCTCACCCATCATCCACGCGCACCACTTCAAATGGAGGGCGGCACGACCTTTCATTTCGTCACCGATGGCATCCACGCCGCCTTGGATCGCGCCAAGGAAGCGGCCGGGGGCCTCGACGTGCGTATTGGTGGCGGGGCAGCGACCATCCGCCAATATCTCCGGGCCGGGTTGATTGACGAGTTACATCTCGCTGTATCACCTATCCTCCTCGGCAGCGGCGAACCCCTCCTCGCAGGACTGGATCTGGTGAAGCTTGGATACAAAGTCACTGAACACACGAGTAGTCACGCGGCCATGCACGTCGTCCTTTCGAAGCAATCGTCCCCTCAAACAACCGCATCATAGAAAACGTCATTTCCATGAGTACCTTCCAAACCTCCCGTGAAATCCCGGCCACTGCGGAACAAATCTTTGCCGCCTTCCGCGATCCCGAACGTCTCGCGCGCTGGTGGGGGCCAGCCGGTTTCACCAATACGTTCACCACCTGTGAGTTCAAGCCGGGTGGTCATTGGTCCTTTGTCATGCATGGACCCGATGGTAGTAACTACCCCAACGAAAGCGTTTTTGCGGAGATAGAGTCACCGCAAAAGATTCTCGTTCGACACCTTTCCGAACCAAAGTTTGACCTGACCATCACGCTCACCCCATCGGGAGCGGGCACGGTCCTGTCCTGGTTGCAGGAATTGGAAAATGCCGATTTCGCCCGGCGCGTGGAGCACATTATTCGTCCGTCCAACGAACAAAACCTCGATCGCCTAACTGCTGAAGTCTTGGGTAAGCCGGTCTCCGGCTAATACCCAAACGAGTCGAGTCGAGGCCGCAATCGCGGGTATCCACGATCCTTCCCATTGACAGCCTAGGGGAGAGTCGGCATTCTCTCCCCTAGACAGTCTTGGGAAAGAATTGCCATGGCCAAACCGGAACTGCTTCAGGGGACCCTTCACTTGCTGGTGCTGCGTGTGTTGAACAGCGGGCGCATGCATGGGTGGGGAATAGCGCAACGCATCCAGGTGGTTTCCCGCGATATCCTCCGGGTTGAAGAGGGCTCCCTCTACCCGGCGCTCTATCGCATGGAGGAAAAAGGATGGATCAAATCGGAATGGGGCCAGTCCGAAAATAATCGCCGCGCCAAGTACTACGAATTGACCGCCTCCGGGCGGAGGCAACTGGAATCCGAAAAAGAAGGTTGGGAACGTATTTGTCTGGGTATCGCCGAAGTCATGCGGTCGGCCTAATGATTTTATGAACGGGATTTTCTACAAGCTCCGAGCCTTCCTCCTGAAGCGAAAAGTGGACGCCGAAATGGCGGAGGAGATGGAACTGCATATCGAGCACGAAACACAGTCCAACATCGCCGCTGGAATGAATCCCGACGAAGCCAGACGGGCCGCCAGACGCCAATTCGGACGCGTGGAATCCATCCAGGAAGAATGCCGTGAAGTGCGGAGTATCCCCTGGATTGAGAATCTGCTACGGGACATACGTCACGGTGCACGGATGCTTCGCAAAAACCCCGGATTCACCGCAGTGACTGTGCTGACCCTGGGCCTCTGCCTGGGCGCCAACCTGGCGATCTTCGCAGTCATGGACGCTATTCTGCTGCGTCCCCTGCCCTTTCCGGAGCCGGATCGGCTGGTGATTATGTTTAACAGCTATCCCAAAGCGGGCCAGGATCGAGGTTTGGCTTCCATCCCGAATTACTATTTGCGCCAGGGAAATATCAAGGCTTTCTCCCATCTGGCAGCCTTGCAAAATACCACCGCGATCATAGGAGATCCGGGCGCAACGGAACTGGTGGAAATAGCTCGGGTATCGTCTGATTTCTTCGGCGCACTGGGCGTGCAGCCGACACTTGGGAGAGCTTTCACGGAAGAAGAAATGAGTTATCAGTCGGATCGGGTGGCAATCCTGACCGATTCCTTCTGGCGGCAGCAATTCAACGCGGATCCAACCGTTCTCGGCAAAACTGTTCGAGTGGATGGCTATACCAAAACCATTGTCGGCGTGCTCCCGCCCAGTTTCCGGTATCTCTCTTCCAGATCACGACTCTTTGTTCCTCTGTCGTCCGATGCGGATGAGCGCAGCATCCAGCGCTTGCACTCACCAAGCGTCGATTTGATCGGCCGCCTGAAACCCGAGGCCACCCTTGAGGAGGCACAGGCGCAGATCGCGGTGCACGATGCCGTCGTGGCATTGGATTTTCCTGACGCAAAAATTGCTGCCGAAGCGGGTTACCGGACCGTGACACGCCCCCTGCGCGCCGACCATGTCGCATCCATCCGGCCCACTCTCCTAATGATGCAAAGTGGTGTTCTGGGTTTGCTTCTGATTGGCGGTGTCAACCTGGTCAATCTACTTTTGATCCGGTCCAGCAGCCGGAGCCAGGAACTCGCGATTCGACAATCCCTGGGAGCAACCCGCAGGCATGTGGTTGGGCAAGTCATGACCGAGACGCTCTTGCTGGCGGTTCTGGGAGGCGCACTCGGCCTGGCGTTGGGCGGCTTGGGAATCAAGCTCCTGGCGACCTTTGGATTGGAACAATTACCCCTGGGAGCACAGGTTGGATTCAACTCGCGTCTAGCGGTGGCGGCGGTGGCAGGGTCGATGATCGTGGGTATGTTCGTGGCGATCCCAATTGCCTGGTTTAACCTCCGCAGCCGTTTGTCCGTCGGTATGCAGTCTGAATCACGTAGTGGAACTGCAACTCAAAGCGCGCAAACCCTCCGGCAGGGGTTTGTCGTGGCCCAAATCACCCTTGCGTTCATTCTCCTCGCCGGAGCAGGGTTGCTCGGGATCAGTCTGAAAAAGGCCATGGCCATTTCTCCCGGGTTTCGCGCCGACCATGTTCTCACCGGACGAATTTCTCTCCCGTGGAAAAACTATGAGAATGACAAGAAACGCGTGGCATTTGCGGATCGCCTCCTGGAGCAGGTCCAACAGCAGCCCGGTGTGGTTTCGGCCGGGGTGGCCACGGAGGTCCCCCTCCAGGGAGTCAATGATTACGACGCCTTAACCGTACTGGGCTACACACCGCCCGCTGGCGCCCCGCCCATCATCCACCAGATATACGGTGTGACGGGTGACTACTTTGAAGCCATGGGAATTTCCCTCCGTGAGGGGCGCTATCTGAATAGTGCGGATTCCCACAGCGATCGCCGTACCTGCGTCGTGGACCAGGACTTTGCCCGCGCTTACTGGCCGCAAGGAAAGGCCATCGGACAACGTTTCTACCGGGGCTCGGGAAATCCGCCCGAAAGCGAAATCTATACGGTGGTGGGAATAGTAGACGCCGTGAAACCGAAGGATCTCACCGATATCAAACCCGCCCTCACACTGTATATACCTTACCGTCAAGACTACAAAAACAAGGTGTTCCTGGTGGTCCGGACCAGCGGACCGCCCCTGACGCTCGGCGGAGCCCTTCAGAAACTGGTGCGCGAAATCGATCCTGAAATGCCGATTTACGACCTGCGGCCGATGACGATGCGGATTGAAGACAGCCTCGTGATGCGCCGCTCGCCGGTGCTCCTCGCCGGGGTCTTCGCGGGCGTGGCCTTGCTGCTTGCCGCCATTGGCACCCACGGAGTGGTGAGCTTCGCAGTATCACAACGCCGCCGCGAAATTGGGGTACGGATGGCCCTGGGGGCGCTCCCGAGCCAAGTGCTGGCCCAATTCGTCGGCATGGGTACGAAGCTGCTGGTCGTGGGGCTTGTCTTTGGTGTGCTGGGTGCCTGGGGCGTGGCAACGGCGATGCACAACATCCTATTCGGTGTCAGCTCTGTCCACTATGGGGTGTTGGCTATAACAACGGTAGCCATGGCCTTGGTGGTGTTGCTGGCGGTCATCGTTCCGTCGTTGCGCGCAGCCTGGGTCAATCCCGTCGAAGCGCTCCGCGATTAGTAAAAAGTTAACCTACTCGTACCGCAAGGCCTCGATGGGATCCAAGTTGGCCGCCTTGAGCGCGGGGAAGAACCCGAAGACAATCCCGATACCCGCGCTGACGGTGAAAGCGATGACCATGGAGGATACCGAAATCAACGTGGGAAACTCAAATATCTGAGTGAGCAGGTTGGCGCACCACATTCCCAAGCCAATGCCCAGCATGCCGCCAGCCACTGAAAGGACCACGGCTTCGGTCAAGAATTGCAACAAGACGTCGCCGGAATGCGCGCCGACGGCGAGGCGCACCCCAATTTCCCGAGTTCGTTCCGTGACGCTCACCAGCATGATATTCATGATGCCGATGCCGCCCACCAGAAGTGACACCCCAGCCACGACGCCGACTATGATGGTCATAATCCGGGCGGTAGCGGTCGCCGCCTCAGAGATTTCCTGCTGGGTGCGGACCAAAAAGTCATCCTCCTTGCCGTCTGTGATATTGTGGCGCTGCCGCAGGATCTCCGCGATCTGCTGCTGCACATCCGCCATTTCCTCTGTTGATGCGGCCTGGACGGAAAACGAACGAAACATGGTATCGCCGGTAAGTCGCTTCATGGCGCTCGTGAAGGGCACCAGGATCAAGTCATCCTGATCGTTGCCCATCATTCCCATGCCTTTGGCAGCCAAAGTGCCCACGACGACAAAGGGGGCGTGCTTGATGCGAATAACTTTGCCGACCGGATCCACATCCTCACCAAACAATGTGGTCGCCGTTGTTTTTCCCAAAATGGCCACCTTGGCGGCAGAGCGAACGTCGTTTTCGGTAAAATTATCCCCGTTGGCGAGTTGCCAAGACCGAATCTGGGGATAGTCCACCGCCACCCCGGACACCTGCACATTGTTATTCCGGCTGCCTACGGCAATTTGGGAAAAAGCCCGGACCTCAGGACTGATGGCGACGACTCCCGTGACATCCCGGCGGATGGCCTCGTAGTCGGCGATCGAGAGCGTGGGAGAACTGCCAAAGCCGCGGCCGAAGCCACCGCGGGAGAAATTGCCGCTGAGAACGAGGATGACGTTTTGACCCAGCGTGGCGATTTGCGCCTCCACTTGGGCTTTGGCACCGGTCCCGAGACTGACGCCGGCGATTACCGCTCCCACGCCAATGATCATGCCCAGCATGGTCAAAAAGGTCCGGAGCACATTCCGGCGGAGCGCACGAATGGCGATCTTAAGGGCGGAGAAAAACATTAGGCAGTGAGTTGGACGGCGCGTTGTTCCGCCTCAAGTTTCTTGAGCTCTTCGGAGGCGATCAAGCGATTCGCCACCGGAGTGTCGCTTCGTATCAATCCATCGCGCATCACCACCACCCGTCGGCAGTAGGAGGCAATATCCAATTCGTGGGTTACCATCACCACCGTTATGCCTTGCTCATTCAATTGTTGAAAAATCCCCATGATTTCCACGCTCGTGCGGGTGTCGAGATTGCCGGTGGGTTCGTCAGCGAGCACCATCTTGGGCTCATTGACGAGCGCCCGGGCAATGGCGACACGTTGCTGCTGGCCACCCGAAAGCTGGCTGGGTGTATGATCATACCGTTGACCCAAGCCCACCAGGTTCAGGGCTTTCATGGCTTGGTCCCGGACTTTTCGACCCGCATGCCGGGGACGCGAATAGAGCATCGGTAATTCCACGTTCTCAAGCGCACTAGTTCGGGAGAGCAGGTTAAACCCTTGGAAGACAAACCCGATTTTGCTGTTTCGCAGATCGGCGAGGGAATTCCGTTTGAGTTGCCCAACGTCCACGCCGTCCAGAAAATATTTGCCCTCCGTGGGCCGATCCAGGCAGCCCAAGGTATTCATCATGGTGCTCTTGCCCGAACCGCTGGCACCCATGATGGCCACAAACTCTCCCGGCATGACGGTGAGGTTCACCCCACGCACCGCCTGCACCTCGATCTCGCCGGTGCGATAGGTTTTACGGAAGGACTGCAATTGGACGATGGGATCGCTCATGGCCTCTAAGTCAATGCCTGACTACATCCGGCGTCCGCCACCGCCAAAGGGCGAACCGCCACCGAAGCCACCCCCCGGAGGAGTTGCGGCTACGGGAGCTCCTCCTTTGGTGCCGACCACGACTTTTTGTCCCTCCGTCAGGCCTTCGAGCACCTCAAATCCGACAGCATCGCTGGTCCCTACTTTGACATTGATCGCCTGCAGGGTGGGCTTGCCGTCAGGGTCGGACTTGTCGTCCACGGCAATATAAACAGTCTTCAATGCCGGCCCATCACTCGAATCCTTGCGCGGACCACCTGCCCCTCCACCCATACCCATGCCCATGCCAGGTCCACCAGCGCCACCGCCGCCCTGCTCGCGCATCGCTTGCATGCGCTTGCGCATTTCTTCGGCTTGCTGGCGTTGTTCAGGGGTGAGGCTCGCCATCCATTTCTCCCGCTCGCCCTCGTTGGGGCGGCGTCCCTCGGCCGCCCACGGCGGAACGGGCATGCCTTCCGGTCGGCTGGGACGCACTATGTCGTTGGTCGAAACCGTGTTAGTCGCCGGCAATACCTTCACGGTGGCGGGCGGTGTATATCGCAAGGCCGACGAAGCCACCCGTAGGACGTCCTTTTTCTCGCTCGTCACGATAGAGGCCGTCGCGGTCATGCCAGGGCGTAACTTGAGATCCGGATTGGACACTTCAACCACCGTGGTATAGGTCACCACGTTTTGGTTGGTTATCGGCTCATAACGGACCTGCCGGACGGAACCCGAAAACTTGCGATTCGGATAGGCATCCACGGAAAAATCCACCCGCTGGGAATTGGCAATGTTGCCAATATCCGCTTCGGAAACCGAAAGCTGGATCAGCATTTTGCGCAGATCCTCGACGATCTGAAACATGGTAGGTGTGCTGAAACTTGCCGCCACCGTCTGTCCCGCTTCCACCGCCCGGCTGATTACCATGCCTGTGATGGGGGCATATATGGTGGTGCGTTCCAGATCAACCTTGGCACTTTCCAGCGCGGCCTCCCGCATTTTGACACCTGACTGCGCCTGACTTTGGTTGACCTTCGCCAAGACAAAATCGGATTCGGAGATGAGCTTCTTGTCGAAGAGTTCCTTCGATTGCTTGTAGGCAAAATCCGCCTGCTCAAGCTGTGCCTTGACGCTCGCCAAATCCGCATCCGCCCGGGCGAGAGCCCGCTCATAGATCGCAGGATCGATCTTGGCAAGGAGATCCCCCTGTTTGACCATGGAGTTATAGTCCACGGCGATTTCCGTGATGATTCCCGAAATTTGGCTGCCGACCTGTACCTGCCGCGTGGGCACTATCTGACCGTTGGCAGTAACACTTTGGGTCAGATTGGTTTTTACGATGGTATCGGTGCGAAACTCGAGCGGTGGGGATTTTTGGAATTTGCTGCATCCGGCGACCAATCCGGCAACGGCGAGACACATTCCCGGAAGAAATCGGTGAGGTGTGAAGAGGCGTGGGCGTTTCGTCATTGCGTGATGCAGAATTCTCCGCTGGCTCGTTGAATAATACAATTCGGGATTTGCCAGCCGATTTGGAGAACGCATCCAATCCCCGGTGAATTCTTCCGAATGACCACTCCATCACCGGTTTGCCGCTCCCCACGGCAGGCTTCCCTGCCAACCAAGACAAGACCTGTGAAGTCTGGTTACGAAAAAGAATTCAATGCCAGCGGAAGTCGCTATTTTGGCGGTTCAGTAGGCGGCGCGCCCGGAGGAGGCGGGTCAAACCGCTGCGGTTTTTCACCTTCGGGACGGGCATTCCGATGCGCCCGTTTCTTATTGAACTCGATAAATTTTATCTTTTGCTCGGCATCCAGTTGCGCGAGCAGTTGGTCATCCATCTGCTGAAAAAGCCCCTTAATCTCGGAACCCATTCGCTTATGGGCCGCCTCCATTTTCAGGCTGTGCTCGTGGATGATCTTCTCAAAAGCCTCTTTCTGCGGCGGGGTCAACCCGAGCTCGCCGGTGAAGCGTTCGCACATTCTCTTGGTCACGTCCTCCGGTTTGAAGGACGGCGGCTTCGCGATGGTACGGGAGGCCACATTGGCGCCAACAAACCCACCCGAGACAGCACCCGCGACAAAGGTGCCAATCAGGCAGGAAACAACCAACGCTCGGCTCGGAACACTCATTTTAAAGCTTGGTAGATCTCCACGGGCTCCATGGCCAATCGTTCGGGATCGGCCGACGTGGAGGCATTCATATTCCAAGCGGAAACACTGGCCACCATGACCGCCGTGGCAAAGGCGCAGGCGAAACCCCGCCGCCAAAGGGTGGCAAAGGCCGCCGCCATGCCGGAATTACCCTGCTCACGCACGGCGCGCAGGATTTTTGCCTCCCATCCAAATGGGGGATTGTCCACCAGCATCGCCTCGGCATTGCTCGCCGCGCGAAACAACCGATCCAACGGTTCATTCGCATGATTCATCGAACAGTCTCCTTCATGATGGTTGCCAATTCCTTCTTCATTTTCTGCCGGGCACGAAAGGCCCGAACCTTCACCAAGGCCCGGCTCCATCCGGTTATCTGGGCTACCTCTTCCACCGATTTTTCCTCCAAGTGCATCAGATTAATCACTAAACGATCCGCCGGGGAAAGCAGCAAAAGCAACCGGTCCACCAATTCCCGCGAGGCGAACCCCAATTCCGGGGATACTTCGGTGGTATCCGTCGCTAGCTGTTGCACCACTGCTTCTTCTTCCACCCCCAAATCGGCGTGCCGGATTTCCGGTCGCACCTTTTCGTAAGAAAGCTGATTCAGGCACGTATTGACGGTGACCCGCGATACCCAATGTTCCAACGGCACTTCACCCCGGTATTGACCCAGCCTTGTAAATACCTTGATAAAAGCCATTTGAACCAAGTCCTCTTCGCTGGTTCGCCGGGGCAGATGCGATCTTACAATCCGCAACACCAAGGGCCTTAAATACCCCAGCAAAGTCCGCGAAGCATCCTCATCGCCCGCCCGCACCCTCGCCAGGCATGCGGGCACGTCGATTTCAGACTCTTCCATGCAGGCTCCAGCGAGCACCTCACTAATGGGACCGATCCCGTATTCCTTCGGTTACATTTCGGCGCGTTTATGCAAAAACACGCCGACCGGGAATTGGCGGGACCGGATGGCGATCGGCTTAGCGCTTAAACCCGACGGTCGAGGTCTGCGGAATCTCATGCGCGCAAGGCTGATCGATAGGCGCATCAGGCGTGCGGTTATTGGGACGAACGGTCCCGCTGCGCAGCATCCAGGCTTCCACCTCTTCGCCGCTGATGTCCGGCAGCATGTGGCCGTTGATTTCGACGCAAGGACTCAGCATTTGACCGCTTTTTTCAATCATTTCCTGACGGTAATCAGGATTGTTGATGATGTCCTTGTCTTCGAACGGAAGGTCGTACTTTTTGAAAATGGCACGCACCCCGTTGCTCCATCCGCATGAAGGCTTGAGCCAAGCCGTAATTTTAGGTTTTTCCATAAAGTGGCGTTGAACATGACCCCTCAGACAAGAAATGGCAACTCGCAGCGTCAATCCGCGTGGAATTCCATTTTTGCATTGGCCCCCTGCCCGGCCCACGTAGGACGATGGGGCATGCGCGGAATCTTTGTCGCAACCTCCAACCTGCACAAGGCGGACGAAATCCGAGCCATTTTGGGTTCGGAGTTTTTGGTTTTAACCTTGCGGGACACCAACGCTCGATTGGAAATCGAAGAAACCGGCGCGACCTTCCAGGAAAACGCCCTGCTCAAGGCGCTCCATTGGGCTGCCTATCTCGCTGCCGATGAATGCCATATGTCGGCGGAATGGGCTTTGGCCGATGATTCCGGCCTGCAAGTGGACGCCCTGGGAGGTGCCCCGGGAATCCATTCCGCCAGATTTGCCGCCTTGGACCTTGGAACGACCGGAAATTCTCCCGATGGAGACAACAACCAGAAGCTATTACGACTTCTTGCCAACATTCCACCGGGAGAACGCTCCGCCCGCTTTATTTGCAGTTTGACCTTGGTCCCTGTCCTTCGAGGCGAATCCGTCGAGGCGATGGCCCGTTCCGCCCGTTTTTTTGAGGGTGCTTGCGAAGGGCAGATTGGCGAAGTGCCACAGGGAAATGCAGGTTTTGGTTACGATCCCTTGTTTTTTCCCGCAGGATTCAATCGATCCTTTGCCGAGTTATCTTCCGAAGAAAAGAACCGAATCAGCCACCGATCCAAGGCGTTGGCCCAGCTAAAAGCGCATTTTCAGGGTCACTGACTGGCGCACTCAAATTCGCGCCGCTAGACTTTTGGACCGCCGGTTGATAAACAAGGCGGAATTCATCGCACCGCAGCGCCAGTTCGCCGCGGGTTAGTAGTTGGGAAAACAAACATGAAACGTAACGTCGCATCCTTGCTTGCCTTCGGTTTAACCGTCAGCGCCCTGGCCCAGCAGCCCGGCGCACCTCGTCCGCTATCGCTCCAACCGCCTCGCGCGGGTAACACCAATGTGGCCCTGATTGGCGCGGGAAAATTCAAGGACGATCTCGAAAAACGGAGCTACGCCATCGGTGTCATCATGGCGGCGAACACCAAAATGTCGCTGCAACGCGGCGGCTTTGATGCTTCGGCGGAAGTGATTGCCAAGGCCTTTAACGAATTTTTGCTCTCCACGAACGCGGTCATTTCGGAAGAAGATGCCCGTGCCGTAATGACGGCCTACAGCAACGAAATGCGGCAAAAGGCCGAGGAGAAGCGCAAGCTGGAAGGTGAAACCAACAAGAAAGCGGGCGAAGCCTTTCTGGCCGAGAACAAGAGCAAGGAAGGCGTCGTTACCACCCCCAGTGGTCTCCAGTACAAGGTCCTGAGCGCCGGCACTGGCGAGAAGCCCAAAGACACCGATACCGTCTCGGTGAACTACAAGGGCACGCTGATCAATGGGACCGAATTCGATAGCTCCTACGCCAAGGGCAAACCGGCGGAATTCCGGGTGACGGGAGTCATCAAGGGCTGGACCGAAGGTCTCCAATTGATGCCGGTGGGTTCCAAATACCAGTTCTTCATTCCCTCGGAACTCGCCTACGGCGAACGCGGCCAGGGCGCCAAGATCGGACCCAATTCAGCCTTGGTTTTCGAGGTGGAATTGCTGGGGATCAAAGCCATGCCGCCGATCCCAACCGATCCGCACGCTGCCACCAGTGACATCATCAAGGTTCCCAGCCAGGAAGAGATGAAGAAGGGTGCCAAGCCCGAAGTCATCAAGGCTGGTGACGTGGAGAAGTACATCAAGCAGGGTACGAACAACCCCGCCTCCAAGAAGCCGACCGAATAGTTCGAGCGCTTCCCAATTTTTCCGCCTCATTCAAGGCGCGGCCCTGGCCGCGCCTTTTTCTTTGCCGCATAGGACCTCGCGGTTGCCCATTCCAGAAATATAGCCTAATCGCGACAACTTCGGTCCGAGCGGATCCTAGTTTTATAAAAACCTTCGCACGGAGTTTAATCCGGCCGAAGATCGTGCGATTCCGCCGCATTGATCGGGTTTTCTACACCCAGCCGAAGCTCCAGCACCAGGTTGCTCGCCCATCCGATTTTCGCATCTCCGGTCCAGTTTTCCGTCCCGTCGAACAATATTTTGCACGTCCACGCCTCGGCGGCGGCGTTTGAACCGGCGCGGCGGTCTTCCACAACCTCCTTGACGCCAGATAGATAGCATTCAATCAGGTGGCCAGCACAGGAGCTCGGACAGCCTTGCCGCATCATCATGCAGCTAGTCAGACTTTCGAAAATAGAGGTATATCGCATCTAACTAATCGGAATGGTCCGAAATTGGCATCAAAAACAAACTCTAAGGACACATCACATGGCTACCCTGAAAGGATTGAAGCGGGATTTTAAAGCTCTCGAAGCCCGGCGGTTCCGGGCGATAACGCTGTTTGATCGCTGCCTCTCAAAAGCCGAAGTCGCCCGTCACTTGGGAGTGAGTGCGCAATCGGTGGGCCGCTGGCACACTGCCTGGACACTTCAAGGTGCCGAGGCTTTGCTGGCTGCGGAACGCGCCGGGCGCCGCTCGAGGGTGACTCCGTGGCAACGGGAACGTTTCGAGAATTTCTTGCGCGAAGCCGCAGAGCAATCCGGTGAAAATGGTGAACCGCCGCTGACCCTGGCTCGCCTGGCCGTCGCCGTACGTGACGAATTGGGATTCGAGTACCATCCTGCGCATTTGAGCCGGCTCTTGCGCCAGCGTGGCCTGACTCTGCCCCGCCAGCGCCCCCAAGACGAAGTCCCAGTCATGGAGACTTCTTCCACCAGGCGTCGTTCGCGCAGCTATGCCGGTGCCCGAATCTAGGGAACACCCGCGCTGTTAATTGTGGGTTTGCCTCACACGGGGCAGAAACTCCCGGCCCGAACATCGGTGCCGGGTTCTTTTGTTTGCCCGATGGCTTGCCACAACCCGTGAAACCACTGCGGCTCGGAGTGTTCCCGGGTCAAACTTCAGGACCGGAAAGGGATGAATCCAAGGTGCGGATCCATTTCCAGCGACTGGCTCCAACGCGCTTGCCCGACCTCCTCTAGCGGATTTTCCCAAGCTATCCGAAATTGATATTACAATTTACAATGTGGACAAGGCTTTAAGACTTGAGCTAATACTTGCCCGACAGCACCAACAACAGATGAAACCAAAACTAATCCAACAATACCTTGCCTTGGGACGAGCCCTGGAGACGGAAAAAGCCCAAATTCTCACCCGGATCGCGGAAATCGACCGGGCATTGGGGCAGATGAGCGGACGGCCACGTGGACGTCCGCCAGGGAGCACCCGGCCAAAGGCGCGAGCCTCCGCACCCCGGGCCGGGCGCCACGGGAACGCCACGTCACTCAAGCAGCTCATATTGCAAGTCACGTCCAAGTCACCCTTGTCACGGAAGGAAATATTGACCGCCGTGGAACAGGCTGGTTACAAGTTTACCTCAAAAAATCCATTAAATTCGCTGAGTACTATTCTATATACAGCCAGCGAACTTAAAAACTATGGTGGCAAGTTTGGCCCAGCCTATTGATTGGGGTTGCCCTTCCAAACGGTTTTGACTGGATGATGCCGCATGCCCCGGCGGATCGCCGGGGTACGGTTTCCGTCAATAGTCCCGCAACGCCCGTCCCGCACGAGGGGCTTGCTGGTTGACTCCTGGCGCATTGATCTTTGGCGGCGCGTCAATGGGTGCGCCCGCCCATTGCTGCAGCGGACCTTGTTGTCCAGGTTCATCGCCCGGCTGTTCCCCTGGCTTCTTCCCACCCGGCTTATTTCCCATCTCCGCCATCATTTGGCGCAGTGCATCGAGATCTTTCCGGACCTGATCCGAACGTTGGCTAGTCCGATCGGAAGGCTGAAGCCCGGCCAGTTCGTTTAGCGCCTGTTCGGCACCTTCCAATCGAGCCGCTTTTGCTTCCATCTGTTCGGCTCCCTCGGGATTCTGCATGAGCTTGTCCGCCAGCTTGTCCAACGCCTCCGCGAGCCGTTGCTGGGTGGCCTGCTCCTTGCCCTGCAGTTGCTGCTGCTTTTGCTGGTTCTGTCGCGCGTTCGGCTTTTGCTGGCTTTGAGGGCGAGGACTTTGATTGCCCTGTTGTTGCTGCTGTTGCTGTTGTTGTTGATCCTGTGGGGACTGCTGTTCGGACAAAAGCTCCTGCGATTGTTGGTAATGGTCCACCGCCTGACTAAGCCACATCGCCTGCTGCTCCAAATTCGCCTTGTCGCTATCGCGGTTGAGCTTATCCCCCTCGTCTTCGTGAATCTGAGCCAGGCGCCGGTTGATTTCCTCGCGGACGGATTGGGCGAGACTGTGATTGGGTACCCGTTCCAACGCCTTATCGACTTCTTCCCGGGCCATGCGCAGCAACGCCAGCTTCTCTCGCGCAATGCCAATCCTCTCCTCGAACATCATATAATGTTCAGCCTGCATGACCCGCGCGTCAGCCACCCTTTCACGGGCGGCTTCCAGGGTCTTGTCCAGGCGGGCGTCGTCCGGCTTGAGTTGCTTCGCCTCCTCCAGCATGTCCATTCCCATGTCCAAGGGACGGGTATCGACTTCCGGCAGACTGGGTTCACGCCGATTAAACTTCGTTTGCAACGGCATCTGGGTCAGCTGCTCACCCGCGTTGATCAGCGAATCCACCAACTGCTCCTTGCTCGCCTGCTTGCCTTCCTGGGCTTCGGAGTTCTGCGACTCTATTTTGGAGGCCTCGGAATACTTGTCGAAAGCGTTGCGAAGCTCATCGATGCGCTGCAACTCGCCCATTTGCCGTTGGTTAGGCACAGCATTCGTTTGCGCGACTTTGAAACTCTTTCGGGCCGCCGTCAGGAGTAACTCCACCAACTGTTTGCGCACGAGTTCCGCATTCGACTTAGCCCGCGCGTCAGTGGGGTCTTCCGTCACCACCGACTCAAACGCCTCGAGGGCACTCTTCCAACGAGCAATCGTTTCGTCGGTATTGGAGGTTCGCGCCGCCACTCCCAGGCGATATTCGGTATTGCCCCTTTGGAACCGCGCAAGGTGGCGAAGCTTTTCATTGCCGATGGCATCCACGCGGTCCAAGGCCAGCAAGGCGTTATCAAAATCCTTCGAGGCGTAAGCGGCCACCGCTTGATTATAAAGCAGCTTGGAATTATCGGGATCGGAGTCCACCGCCCGGTTCAAAAGCTCGAGCGCGTTGGTGGCGCTGCCAGCGTCGATCAGCCGTTGCATCAAATCGACGTCGATCGACGCCGCCATTCTTCCGGTTCCCGCCACGCCCAATCCCAGGGCCAGCAAAAGCCAGACACCATGCCCGGAGAAACCCCGAACCGCCGAAACGATCCTCTTGGTCCAGCAAAGGTCCTTCGATCTTATGGTCGTTGGCGGCAAGGCACTCATCGTCTTACTGCGGCAATGGCGGACAAAGCTTTGGTACGGCGGAATCTGTCGGCACCCAGGCAGACCGACCCGACCATGCACGCGAGCGCAAAACTAAGCGGCAATTGGAACCATTGCGAATAGTTCTGCAAATCGGCCTTGGCGGCGGTTTGCGCCATGGGCTTCAAGTATTCGGTTCGCAACCTTTGAAGTCCTTCGCCGCGTTCACCCAACTTGTAGTATCGGCCGCCAGTGATGGCCGCGATGCGTTCCAAATTACTCTCAATCAAGCGGGAAGTGACCTCCTGGCCAATGGCATCACGTGCGACTCCACCCCAGGGACTTGGAGGCACACGCCCGCCCGTGGTGGTCCCCACCCCGATGGTACATACGTGTACGCCGTTCTTGGCCCACTGGCGTGCGAGGGAAAAAAGCTCGCCATCGAAGTCTTCGCCATCGGAAATAAGCACCAGGATGCGGGGAGTGATCGCGTTGGTCGCGAAATAGCGTCCGGCACGCTCGATAGCTTTACCCAGTGCGCTGCCAGCGGTGGCTGCGTCGGGATCGTAATGTTCCGGGCTGGTAAAGCGCACCAGTGTCCGGATGGCGGTGGAATCAAAACTCAGAGGCGCATTCAGATTGGCCACGCCACTAAAAGTAATCAGGCCGATGCGGTCATTACGCGACTCAGCTAGGAACCGATCGACGGCATTGGTCGCCGCGGACCAGCGATTGGGTCGCACATCGCGAACCAGCATGGAACGGGAGGCATCCAGGGCCACGAGATAGGG
>DATJII010000261.1:0-35998 GCA_035493435.1 Candidatus Limnocylindria bacterium
TTGGGATCCTTGCCGAAAGGGCGCACAGCGACCTGGGCTGCCGCAATCTTCTGCCTCCTTGGATGTGCGCCTCGCCGGGCAAACAGGGATTCATTCTCGGGGGAAGTTTTCGACGAGGCAAGCCTCTTCAATTATAAATCACAACGCATTATGGGAAATATATACTTACCTCGTCATCGGAAAGAAGAAATCGTCCGCAGATTACGCAGATTCACACAGATTAAGGGATGGGAAAACGTAGCCGCCGAGATAACGAAGCGGAAGTGCGTGGTGGGCCAGAGATTTCACTTTCCGCCTCGTCACCTCGTCGGCTAACAGCCTCAAGCATCTTTTTCAAATCCGTGTAAATCTGGACAACTGTGCTTGGTGTGGCAGGATGTCTCCCGGTGCGTGAACCGCACGAACCGGCAATCCCACGACGTTGCTGGCGATTCGACAAACCTGTTAAAAAATCGCTATGGGCTCCATTCAGCTCAATCTTGTCGTGCTTCGCTCCCCAGATATTGAACGGGCTGCACGATTCTACACCCCGTGAAAATCATCATTCCCGGCGGATCCGGCCAGATAGGCACCCTGCTCGCCCGGCATTTCAAGGCGGCCGGGCACGAAGTCGTGGTTCTCAGCCGTACGCCCACGAACACACCGTGGCGATCCCTTCCCTGGGATGCCCGGTCGCTCGGCCCCTGGGCGGACGAATTCGACGGCGCTGACATTATAATTAATATGGCGGGCCGGAGCGTGGACTGCCGTTACTCGCCGGCGAACCGGCGGGCAATCGTCCAGTCCCGGACGAACTCGACCCGCGTCGTGGGCGAAGCGATAGCCCGAGCCAAGCGACCTCCGGCACTCTGGCTGCAATCCTCCACGGCCACGATCTATGCTCACCGTTACGACGCCCCAAATGATGAATTCACGGGAATCCTCGGCGGCAACGAACCAGGCGTGCCAGAGACCTGGCGTTTCAGCATCGACGTCGCCACCCAATGGGAACGCGCAATGGACGCCGCACCGACGCCGCATACCCGCAAAGTCAAATTGCGTTCGGCGATGACCATGAGCCCGGACCGCGGAGGCGTTTTCGACGTGTTACTGCGCTTGGTTCGCTGGGGGCTGGGAGGAAAATCGGGCGACGGACGCCAATATGTCTCGTGGATCCATGACCGGGATTTCATTGCGGCCCTGGAGTTTCTCATCGCCCATGAAGAGCTGGAGGGAGCGGTCAACCTCTCTTCACCGCATCCCTTGCCCAACATGGAATTCATGAAGGAACTGCGTGCCGCCTGGGGAATCTCCATTGGTCTTCCGGCATCCAACTGGATGCTGGAAACAGGCGCCTTATTCCTGCGAACCGAGACCGAGCTGATACTCAAGAGCCGCCGGGTAATCCCAGGCCGACTTTTGCGAAGCGGATTCGTATTCGAGTTCGGCGATTGGACCCAAGCGGCGAAAGATCTCTGCAATCGGTGGAGACTAGGGACCCATGGCTTGCATCCTTGACGCCCGCTCGAATGCCCCTAGCTTCGACGTCCCGTGGCTGGCCACCAGCCCCATCATCTTACGAGCGCCCTGCGTACTCCCGCTTCGGATACCTTCCGAAAACGCGTGGAGGCGGGAGAATCCTTGTCCATCGCCAGCGTTCCTGCAGGAGCCGTTTCCTTCTGTCTGGCGCTATTGCGCAAGACTTTCCCGGGACGCCCCATCGTGGCGATCACGCCCAGCCTCAAGCAGCAGGAAATCCTGCACGCAGATACCGGTTTCTGGCTGAACCTGTTGGAAACGGGCACGCCCAAGGCGCTGTTTTTTCCGTCGTGGGAAATCCTTCCACACGAAAACAAACTGCCCCATGCGGACATCATCAGCGAACGTCTCGATACCACGCTGCGGCTGGCCAAGCTGACCGGTGAATCGCAGGCGCCCACGATCATCACCACCGGCATTGCACTCACCCAACGAACCTTCAGGCCCGAAGTGCTGCGCGAACGCACCCGCACCCTACGACGCGGTGAGACTGTTAATCCGTTGGACCTGATCGAATGGTTGGAAGCGCAGGGTTATGAACCGGAAGCCCAGGTAAGCCATCGGGGTGAACTTTCGTGGCGCGGTGGTATTGTGGACGTCTGGCCCATGTCGGCGCCGTGGCCCGTGCGCCTCGAGTTTTTCGGAGATGAACTGGAATCACTCCGGGAATTCGATCCGCACCTCCAACGTTCACGCGACACCATCGAATCGGCGGTTCTACCTCCAGCCGGTGAACTGGGCTTATTTCGGGCGATGCTGGCCAAAGCCAATGCGGAAACCACGGAACCAGCGAATGTTGCCGGGTTGGGAACATTGCTGGATTACCTGACCGCCGAGTCGCTTTTTGTTCTCGTTGAACCCAGCGCTCTGGAAAGTGCGGCTACCGCCTATGAAGCCCAGATTCCAGCCCAAGACCCATATCACAGCCGCTGGACTGAAATAGTCGCGGAGTCCAAGGCCCGGGGATTGGCGACCATAGTCCTGACAGAAGCGCCCGCTGACACGCTGCCGGAGGAGGAGTCAGCACGGGTCTTCAGCGGTTGGGACTTTGAATCCCTGGAGACCTTCCGCCCCTTGGGAGCCACGATGTCCGCTCCCGTGGTGGCCGAAGGACAGCGTCGCGATTTTTTCCAGCAGATGCACCGCTGGCTGCGGCAGGGATATAATCTGGACGTGGTCTGCGCCAATACCGGTGAGGCCCAGCGGTTCGCCGAATTATGGAACGACTACCAGCTTGAATCCCGCTTCACCATCGGGGCCGAAGGCACCCTGCCCACTCCGGAACAGTCTGACTCCGGGCAACGGGGTCACCCGGCAATAAGTCTCGGCACCCTCAGCCGCGGGTTCCTGGCGCCGTGGATCAAATCCGCCGTCGTCACCGACGCGGAAATCTTCGGACGATATAAAGTCCAACGCCCCCGCCGCCTCAAGTCGCCGCACGCCCAGTCGATGCGCTCCGCCTTCGAAGTCGATTTTACCGATTTTGAAGAAGGCGATTATGTCGTCCACCTGCAGAACGGCATCGGGATCTATCGCGGACTGCAGACCATTTCCACCGCGAGCCAGCGCACTACCACCGCCACGGGACAGGAATGCCTCGTCATCGAATACGCTCCCGGGAATCCCGGTGAAGAGCCGCCGCGTCTTTATGTGCCGGTAACCGAAGCGCACCTGGTCAGCAAGTACGTCGGCGCCGGCAAGGCTCGTCCGCAACTTCATACCCTGGGCGGCACTCGCTGGACCAAGGCCAAGGAGCAGGCGCAACGCGCAGTCCGCGACCTCGCGAGCGACCTGCTCTCCGTGCAAGCCACGCGCGAGATAAAGCAAGGACACCCCTTCTCCGCGGACAACAATTGGCAGCGGGAGTTCGAGGCTTCCTTCGAATATGAGGAAACCCAGGATCAATTGCGGGCCATAGATGCGGTGAAGCGTGACATGGAGCAACCCAAGCCCATGGATCGCCTGCTCTGCGGCGACGTGGGCTTTGGCAAGACCGAGGTGGCGATTCGTGCGGCGTTCAAGGCGGTGATGGGCGGGAAGCAAGTGGCCCTGTTGGTGCCCACCACAGTGCTGGCGCAACAACACTATAATAACTTTCGCGAGCGCATGGCGGAGTACCCGGTGCGGGTGGAAGTGCTGAGCCGATTCCGCACCGCCAGGCAGCAACGCACGGTACTTGAGCAGGCGGCGGCGGGCGCGGTGGATATCGTGATCGGCACCCATCGCATCGTCCAAGGCGACGTCCAGTTCAAGGATCTCGGCCTCGTCATCGTGGATGAAGAACAACGGTTCGGCGTCAAACATAAGGAACGTTTCAAATTCCTGAGGGAAACCGTCGACGTCCTGACCCTCAGCGCCACGCCCATCCCCCGCACACTTTACCTGGCTCTCACGGGCGCCCGCGATCTCAGCACCCTCGAAACACCGCCACAGGATCGGCTGCCGGTGGAGACGATCGTGTGCAACTACGATGAGAGGGTCATCCGCGACGCCGTCCAGCGGGAACTTAATCGCGGCGGCCAGGTCTATTTCCTCCACAACCGCGTCTCCACGATCAACACTGTGGCAACCAAGTTGCAGGCGCTGGTTCCCACCGCCCGTATCGCGATTGGCCACGGGCAGATGGACGATGACGACCTGGACAAGGTCATGACCAAGTTCGTCAATGGCGAGACCGACGTCCTGGTCAGCACGACCATTATCGAGAGCGGGCTCGATATCCCCAACGCCAACACGATCATCATTGATCGGGCGGACCGTTTTGGCCTGAGCGAGCTCTATCAGTTACGCGGCCGGGTGGGCCGTTATAAGCACCAGGCCTATGCCTACCTGCTCCTGCCACGACATGCCCAATTATTGACCGAAGCGCGCAAACGGATGAGTGCCATCCGCCAATACAGCGCGCTCGGCAGTGGTTTCAAGATCGCCATGCGCGATCTCGAAATCCGTGGGGCGGGCAACATCCTGGGGGCACAACAAAGCGGCCATATCACGGCCGTGGGTTTCGATCTCTATTGCCAGCTCCTGGCCCAAAGCGTGCGTTCCCTTAAGGGCGAAAAGACACCGCAACAAGTCGACGTTCGCCTGCGACTCGATTTCCTGGCATCGCACGCGGGAGAGCTCCGAGCGGAAGCCGCGGCGGCCAAAGGGCCTCCCAAACACACTCCCGTCTTCGACATCGCGGTCCCACGGGATGAGGATATCACGATCCGCTACGATACCGAGGAATCCAAGGCCCGCAAAAAGGCGGCGGACACCGGCCCCACTCGCAAGGAGCCCGCCTATATCCCGTTGGAATACGTGCGCGAACCGGCTCAACGCATTGAGCTTTATCGTAAATTGATGCAGGCCGTCACCAAGGGCGAGTTGGACAACCTGCGGGCGGACATGCGGGACCGTTTTGGACCGTTGCCTGCTTCGGTGGAACTCATGCTAGAGGTGGCGGATCTCCGCTTCGTCGCGGCCCAGCGTAAGGTGACGTCTCTCGAAGTCGTGGAGGGAAAGATCAAGATTACACGGAATGGCGACCTCATTACCATTGGCGGACAATTCCCCCGCTTGACGAAGAAGGAAGCCAAGGCACGGCTGAACGAGATTCGGAAATTGTTGTTATCGATTGGATAGTCGGTGCGAGCAGCACCGTGAAAAGCAGTTATGCCACCTTCACGTACCGCAATTGAAAAACGAGTGCCTTGGTTGTTCCTGGGATGCCTGATGGCCCCCATTTCAGGGGCCTCCATTCTATTGGGGCGGACTGCCACCTGGCTTGTATGTCCCCTTTCCTTGGTGGCCTATTTCCTGCGACAGGCACAAAGCGGCTTTGATTCCTTGGGCGCCCCGGGCTACCTGGAAATCGCCATAGCCCTCGTTTACTTCCCGATCGTGGGAGGGTTATTACGACGGGGTGTCCTGGAAAATCGTTTCCGGACCGTCTCTTCGCGAATACTCATGGTTCACGGTGCGACGATTGCCGGTGCCTTGCTCGCCCTCGCGTTTAGAGAACGGTGTTGGAGTGCTTCGCCAGGGTAGTGCGAGAGTTTGTCGATTCGTTTGGGACATTTATCTGGCAATGGCCAGCAGCGATTTCTGCTAGCCGACGGTGTCCCTGCCGGGCACACTTTATTTCTCACGATGAACTCCACCCCAGCGTTCCACGCTAAATCGTTGTCTGCGACCGTGGTCCAAACGGCCATTCCCATCGCAGTCCTCGCTTCCCTCAAACTTCTGGGAGCCGAAGCCACCGCCACTGCTGCCGCTGCTACCCCGACCAGCGACTGGTCCACCAGCGCCAGCCTCACGGTCAAGGAAACCTACGATAGCAACGTGTACATGCAGAGCGTGAGTCCGCTGGCTAACCAGGGATCGTTGGTGACTTTCTTCGCCCCGAGCGTCGGCGTCCAATGGAAGCCCAGCACGATGTTCAATATCGCGCTCAACTACAGTCCCGAGGTTTCCTTTTATCATTCCGAATCCTCCGAAGACTTTGTCACTCACAAGGCTTCCGCAAACCTGAACGGGAAGATTGGGGACGCCACGTGGGAATTCCTAAACTCGCTCGCTTGGATTGACGGAAACGACGAGAGCCCAACTTTCTTCGGCCCGGGCGGGGCGCCCGCCGTCGGAGGCGTGCCACTACGCGACCGTCGCGACGCCGCGATTTGGCGGAATAGCTTCAAATTCCAACAGCCCCTGGGTGACAATTGGTTCGTTCGCCCGGTTGCCACTTTTTACCTGCACGATTTCATGACCGCGCAGAAGGCGAATCCGCCTGGCGCCACCTATGCCAATTATGTCGATCGGTCGGACATCAATGGCGGATTGGATTTTGGGCGGCGGATAACCGGCGACACCTGGTGTTTTATCGGCTATCGCTACGGCTCCCAGCACCAGGCGACCGCGCTCAATACCACGATCGCCTATTCGAACGACTATCAACGGATTCTCGCGGGACTGGAAGGCAAGCCGTTCTCGTGGTTGAAACTCAATCTCTCGGCCGGACCCGATTTTCGCGAATTCGGGCACGACGTGCCCGTGGGTTTCGAAAGGCACAAGACGCTCCTGTTTATTGACGCCTCCGCCACGGTGACTCCCACCAAGACCGATAGCATCACGTTGTCGGCCAAACGCTTCGAACAACCCGGCTACGGCGGGGCCAGCGTCTTCGAAGACGCCACCTATGAACTGGCCTGGCGTCACAAGTTTGGCGCCAAAATGACCATTGGGGCCGGTGCGCGCCTGTTGAATTGGGACGTCGAAGATCCCGTGAAACGTAATGAATGGTGGTATAACGGCAACGCCATGGCCGCCTATGCGTTCGACAAGCACTGGACCGCCGAAATCGGGTATTCCTACGACAGCGTGGAAAGCCTGGTCGCCAACACGGCAGGCCGCGAGGCCGAGCGCCACCTGGGATACGGATCGGTGAAATATACCTTCTAGGCGCCGCCATTGGGCTGGCAACCCTCGCACACCTGGTCCAGGCATTCCCGAATGGCCCGCAATAGTTTGGGCGGATCAAATGGCTTACGGAGAAAACATGCTCCGTGAGCCACTGTCGACGGGTCATGCGGCGAATCGATATTATGGCCGCTCATGAAGACGACTCGCAGTTCGGGGCGTTCTCGGCGCAATTCCCGCGCCAGGTCGAAGCCGGTGAGCCCCCCGGGCATAACCACGTCGGTGATCATGACCTGGATGGTGTCGCGGTGTATCTGCCATAGGACCTGGGCGGCTGGTCCGGAGGAGGCGGCAATCACATTATAACCGCCTTTCTGCAGCGCGGAATGGACCAACCGCCTCACCGGTGGCTCATCCTCCACCAGCAGGACCGTTTCCGTTCCGCCGATGGCCCGGACGCCTAAACGGGAATCCTCGGTCAGTGGCCCCGTTTCCTGGTCAACCGGAAGATGAATCTTAAAAGTCGCCCCTGCCCCCGGTTGGCTTTCCACATCAATCCATCCTTGGTGCTGCTTCACTATTCCATAGACTGTGGCCAACCCCAGGCCTGTTCCCTTCCCCACTTCTTTGGTGGTGAAAAAGGGTTCGAAGATTCTCGGCAATACCTCCGGGGGGATGCCCGTACCGGAATCACTTACCGTGAGGCACACGAAATCTTCGGGAGCGTCGGCGTTCAATCCGTCCACAGTCCCGGAACGACGAACCGTGGACGTGGACAGTTTTAATTGTCCACCGTTGGGCATGGCGTCCCGGGCGTTGACCACGAGATTTAGCAAGACCTGTTCGAGCATGCCCTGATCGGCACGCACGGGCGGAAGGCCGGACTCCAACTTGCTTTGGAGCTGAACGTCTTCACCCACAATCCGGTTAAGCAACTTGCAAAAGCCCGTGACTACCCCATTGAGATCCAGGCGACTCGTCTGCATGGAGTGTTTCCGGCTGAACGTAAGAAGTTGCCGGGTCAGGCCCGCCGCGCGATCGGCGGCCTGCGTAATCTCCTGGACGGAATCCACCTCATCCGGATCGGGTTTTATCGAGAGGGCCAGGAGCGAACAATGCGCCTGGATGACCGTCAAAAGGTTATTGAAATCGTGCGCCACCCCTCCGGCGAGCTGGCCAATCGATTCCATTTTTTGCGCCTGCCATAGTTGCTCTTCGAGAACCCGGCGTTCGGTCACATCGTTGGCCATATGTAGAACTGCCGGTTTTCCGGCGAACTCAAAGGTATGGGAAATGGTCTCCACCTGGATGACCTTGCCGTCCTTCTTTCGATGCTTGCCCAACCCTTCCGTGGTGGCCGCCGGATGATTTCGAACCTCCGTCCCCGGTTGAAAATCGGGGACCTCAATATCGGTCATCGCCAATCGCAGGAACTCCTCGTGACTATAACCATAGCCGGACAGGGCAGCGTCATTGACTTCAATGATCCGGAAAGTTTCCGGACTGAATACCCACATGGGCAGGGGATTGCCAAAAAACATGAGCCGGAAACTGACTTCACTCTCCCGCAAGGACTGCTCCGCCCGCCGTCGAATGAGGATTTGCTCCTCCAATCGATCGTTGCTGGCCTGTAAATCGGCGGTCCGCTCCGTGACACGCTTTTCCAGGCCAGCGTTCAGCTCACGAAGCTGGCAATCCTTGCGGTGAAGCAGGGCGGAAATCCACCAGACAGCGGAAGTGAGCAGAAGAATGTTCAGGAAGGAAAACAACCATCCGGCGACATCGAGGTTATAAAAATTCGTCTGCCGGAAGCCGGCGTGAAAAAGGGCGGATAGCAGTGGAACTGCCACTGGGGCCAATAACAAAAGCCGGGCCACGGTGCCGCCCATCGTCGAACTGAAAAGTATTTCCCCCAGACTACGGTCCGGGCGAGCCGATAAAACGGCGACCCCCAGGGCGACAAAACCGAGGGCTGAAGGCAGGGCCATCGCACTGCCCGGTTCCAGGGACGCCCAGCGATAGAACGACGGCACCTTGCAGATATAACCGACGATGGCCAACAACGCGACCCAGGCCGGCAGGACGATCAGGAATTCACCCGTCCAACTGCGTCTTTTCCCCCTCGAGGACAGCGAGACAATCGCCGCGCCCGCGAAAACAAATCCCAAAGCGGTGAGCAGGCCCGGAAGATCGGCCAGCGTTCCATTCCCCACAGCCTTGGCACGCAAAGCGATATAATGACCACCGAGGGAGAGTAATCCTATCGCCGAGACCGCCATGCCTGCCAATCTGCTGATCCACTTCACGGTCGTACTCCGTGACCAGGCAACAAAACACAGGACCGACAACCCAGCCGCAATGAAAGTTATACCGGTGATGGCCCGCATGGCGGGACTGGTTCCGTGGAGCCCCGCCAGGAATGGAAAACCGGGCGATGACGCCACCCAGCCAAATCCGCCGAGGGCTGCCACCAAGGACCCCGCCACCAGGGAACAAAGCCGGGGCCCGACACGGAGACGAGGGGAAGTCGTCTGTTCCGGTATATCGCCGAGTGAACTGGGAGGGGAGGGCTCGTCCATGGTAACTCCGGCGGCGTTGGAGTGTTTTTGGACCTCTCCCAGGCTTTTCGCAAGGCTTTAAATCTGGACTATAGCTTTTGCAGCCGCTCGCGCAGGCGCTCGGGAGAGCGGGCCCGACTGATCGCCGTGTCGTAGCTGATCAGGCATTTTGCATAAAGGTCGAACAGGCACGTGTCCATGAGGATCATTCCCTCGCGCCCGCCGGTCTGCATCAGGTTATAAATCTGGTGCAACTGGTTCTCCCGGATGACCGCCCGGACCGCTGGCGTGGCCATCAGGATTTCATAAGCCAGGACCCGCCGGCTCCGATCCGCGCTGGCCAGCAGTTCCTGCGAAATGATCCCTTGGAGGGAATTGGATAACTGGAGGATGACCTGCTTTTGCGCGCTACCCTCGAACACCCCGATCATTCGCTCCAGTGCGTGGGCGACGCTGGGAGAATGAAGCGTGGCCAGCACCAGATGCCCCGTTTCCGCTGCGGTCAAGGCCGTCGCGATGGCCTCGTGATCCCGCATCTCGCCCACCACAATCACGTCTGGGTCCTGGCGCAAGGCATGAACCAGGGCGCGGTTGAAGGAGTGGACATCGGTCAGCACTTCCTGCTGCACGATGATGGCCCGGTTATTGGCGTGGACGTGCTCGACGGGATCCTCGATCGTCAGCACCTTGCACCGGCGCTCCCGGTTGATCACATCCACCATATAATTAAGCGTGGTGGTCTTGCCCGCGCCCGTGGGGCCGGTGATCAGGATCAGGCCATTGAGGCGTCGCGAAAGCTCGTCAACGCGCTCGGGCAGGCCCAATTCCGCCCGAGCCCAGATGCGCTCGCCGCAGAAACGCAGGCTCAACTCGGAAAAACCGTTCCGCTTGTAGAAGGTGGCGCGAATGCGACCCGCCACCGGGTGAAAAAGTGAGATGCAAAGCTCCCATTCCCGGGCGAACTGCTCCCTTTGGGCCAGCGAGAGCAACGATTCCGCCATGGCATTCGTGTCCTCGCCCGTGAGGGCGTCTTGATCCGCCAGGAGGATCTCACCCGTCACCCGATAGGCGGGCGGCACGCCGGCCACAAGATGCAGGTCAGACGCGGCAAGTTCGCGCGCCTGTTGGAGGCACTGCTCAAGACGGGCGTTGGCAATCATCGGGGCGTTCCTTTCCGAAGATTCCTCCGCCACCAACCGGCCAACCGTTCACCCCAACCCACATGCGAGGAACGCTCCAGCAGCGACGCCGCTGAGGGGTGGTTCGGCCCCAAGGCCACTGCTTGGCGGCAGGACAATTGTGCGGCCCCTACCAAGCCCAGCTCCAACTGGCATTCAGCCGCCAGGAGCCACGCCGAAAGTTCACCCGCATCCAACGAAATTGCCTCCTGGGCCATCTTCAACGCCTCTGCCAATTTGTTCCAATAGAGCAACACCCGTCCGCCCACCCAACAGACGCTCCAATCGCGTGGAGCCAGGGCTTTGGCCCGGGCCAGACAATAGGCAGATGTCGATTCCTGGCGGGCCAGCAATACGTCCGCCCGGGCGATCCAGAGGTACGGCACGTTGCCATCGGCCTCCATGCTCGCGTCCGAAAACGCCAAGGCCGCTTCCACATCCCCTAGCCGGGCCACCGCAACTGCTTGGGCGGCCAATAGTTCCGCTTCCCTGGGAAATCGCTCCAGCCCCTTTTCCGCCCAGCCCCGGGCTTCGTGGAATTCGCCCAGTTCAATGAGAACCCGCACCTGCCCCACCCACGGTTCCGGGGTGGCCGGATTATACTCCAGGGCCCGCGCATAAGAACGCAATGCGGGCTCGAACTCGGCCCGGAAGAAAAGCTGGCGCGCCTCCTCCAGAAAGTGGTTCGCATGGGTCCCAACGGTTTCAGATGACCGTTGCTCCCCGGGCATTTCGAATTCCAATTTGCCAAAGCGGCTCATGCGGTGTTGTGTCATCGAAATAACCAGCAATCCCGCATTCTTCCCACACAATTTTTGAAAAGCCCGCGTAAAGAGGGCGCATCTTCACTTCGCGGGTGGGATGCGGTTGGAACCACTGGCGTGCCCGCCCCTCATCCGGCCTGCGGCCACCTTTCCCCCCCGGGGGCGAAGGAAATCGCTTCGCTTCGTTGGTACCTCCGCCAGTCCCCTCGCCCCCGAGATTTTTCGGGGGGAGAGGGTGAGGGAGAGGGGGCAAAAGAACCACCGGGACCCACAATAATAAGATGCACTCCACATAGAGTGGATGCAGTCAAAAAAGCGACCCGGCCAGCGAAGGAGCCCCTCTTACGCGGGATCGTAGTTTAACCACGGACCGAGCCATTTCTCCGTTTCGGCCAAAGGCATATTTTTACGTGCGGCCAGGTCGCGAAGCTGGTCCTGGCCCAGCTTGCCTACCGCGAAGTACTTTGACTCGGGATGGCCGAAGTAGAGGCCGCTGACACTCGAACCCGGCCACATGGCGCAGCTTTCTGTCAGCTCAATTCCCGCGTTCTTCTTAACGTCCAGAAGTTCCCAGAGGATGCGCTTCTCCGGATGATCGGGTGAAGCCGGATAACCGGCCGCGGGACGAATGCCACGGTAAGCTTCCTCGATCAACTGTTCAGGCGTCAGTTGCTCGTTCCGTCCATAGCCCCACTCCACGCGCACGCGCTTGTGGAGGTACTCGGCAAAGGCTTCGGCCAGGCGGTCGGCGATGGCTTCGGCCATGATGGCGTTGTAATCGTCGTGATCGCGTTTATACGCTTCCACGATTTCCGCCAGCCCGTGCCCGGTGGTCACGGCAAAAGCGCCGATATAATCCGGCTTGTCCGCACCCGCCGGGGCCACGAAATCCGCGAGGCACCACTGGGGGGTGTTATCGCCCTTGATCATCTGCTGCCGCAGGAAGTGAAAGCGGGTGGACGGCTGCGTGTGGGCGGCGTCCGCATAAAGCTGGACATCGTCACCCACACGATTGGCCGGGAAGAACCCATAGACAGCCCGTGCCCGCAGCAATTTGCCGGAGATGATCTTGTCGAGCATCGCCCGTGCATCGTTATAAAGTTTCCGGGCTTCCTCGCCGCGCTCGGGGTGATCGAGGATCGACGGGAATCGTCCGCGCATTTCCCACGTGTGGAAGAACGGCGACCAATCGATATAGGTCGCGATTTCAGCCAGCGACACGTGTTCGGTGCGCGGCGCATTGGCTTCGCCTCCGCGTGCCGACATTCCCGGAGTGGTCGGCTGGGCCACATAGGCGGTATCGAGGACACGCGCTCCCAGAAACTCCGGCCGCGGCAGGTCGTCGTAGCTCAGTTGGGGGGCGCGGGTTCGTGCTTCCGCCAACGTGAGCAGTGCCTGCCGCTGTCCCGCGTGCTGCGCACGAACCCGGTCATACTCCAGGCGAAGTTGTTCGACAAACGCGGGTTTGTTCTCCGCGCTGATAAGATTGGAAACCACCGGCACTGCCCGGCTGGCATCCAATACATGAACCACCGGCTCACTATAGCCTGGTGCGATCTTGACTGCGGTATGGGCTTTGCTCGTCGTGGCGCCACCGATGAGCAACGGCAGCTTAAAGCCCAGTCGCTCCATTTCCTTGGCCACATGGGACATCTCGTCCAAAGAAGGCGTGATCAACCCGCTCAAGCCAATTACGTCTACCTTGTGTTCCTTGGCGGCTTGCAGGATCTTGTCGCAGGAGACCATCACGCCCAGATCGATGATATCGTAATTATTGCAGCCCAGGACCACGCCCACGATATTCTTGCCGATGTCGTGCACGTCGCCCTTCACGGTGGCCAGCAGGACCTTGCCGTTGGGCTTGGCCACGCCACCCGCCGCGGCTTTTTCCGCTTCAAGATAGGGTGTGAGATAAGCGACCGCGCGCTTCATGACGCGGGCGGATTTGACCACCTGGGGCAGGAACATCTTGCCGGCGCCGAAAAGGTCGCCCACGATGTTCATACCCGCCATCAGGGGGCCTTCAATAACGAGCAAAGGCCGTCCCAGCTTCTGCCGGGCTTCCTCGGTATCGATATGAATGAACGCGTCGATGCCCTTCACCAGGGCATGAGCGAGCCGCTCCTCGACGGTCCCGGAGCGCCACGCTTCGTCGGCCTTTTCCGCCGCCGCCGAAGTACCGCCGGGCTGGCGCTTCTTCAATTCCTCACCATAGACCACCAATCGCTCCGTGGAATCCGGACGTCTATTCAGCAGGACGTCTTCCACCAACTCCAGGAGGTCCTTGGGGATCTCCTCATAGACTTCCAGCATGCCCGCGTTGACGATGCCCATGTCCAATCCCGCGCGAATCGCGTGATATAGGAATGCCGAGTGCATGGCCTCGCGGACGTGGTTGTTTCCGCGGAAGCTGAACGAGATATTGGAAATACCGCCGCTCACCTTGGCCAGTGGCAGGTGGGTCTTGATCCAGCGGGCGGCTTCGATGAACGCTACCGCGTAACCGTTGTGCTCCTCGATGCCCGTCGCGACGGTCAGGATGTTGGGATCGAAAATAATATCCTGAGGCTGGAAGCCAGCCTTCTGCGTCAGGAGATCGTAAGACCGTTGGCAGATGGCGATCTTCCTTTCCAGGGAATCGGCCTGTCCTTGTTCGTCAAAGGCCATGACCACCACGGCCGCGCCATAGCGCCGGACCAGGCGGGCCTGTTCCAAATACTTGGTTTCACCTTCCTTGAGCGAAATCGAGTTGACGATGCCCTTGCCTTGCAGGCAGCGGAGACCGGCCTCGATGACCGTCCACTTGGACGAATCGACCATCACGGGCACCTTCGCAATATCCGGCTCGGAAGCGATCAGGTTCATGAACCGGGTCATCGCGGCCACGCCGTCGAGCATGCCTTCGTCCATGTTCACGTCGATGACCTGCGCGCCGCTCTCGACCTGTTGCTTGGCGACCGCCACCGCTTCGTCGTAGTTACCCGCCAGGATCAGTTTCGAGAACTTGGGGGAACCCGTCACGTTCGTTCGCTCGCCCACGTTCACGAAGTTGGTGGTGGGCGTGAGGTTGAACGCTTCCATCCCCGACAACCGCAGCCACGGCTCGACCTGCGGCACCTGGCGCGGCGCGAAGCCGCGAACCGCGTCCGCAATCATCTTGATATGCGGCGGCGTCGTTCCGCAACAGCCACCGACCACGTTCAGGAAGCCCGACTGAGCCCATTCGGCCAACTGGGGCGCCAGCGTTTCCGGCGTTTCCGGAAAACCCGTGGCGGAAAGGGGATCGGGCAACCCGGCATTGGGATAGAAGCAGGTATGGGTGGGCGCGATGCGCACCAGTTCCTCCACGAATCCGCGCATCTCCTGTGGTCCCAGCGCGCAATTCAGCCCGATGGTAATCGGCTTGGCATGGGACACCGAATTCCAAAACGCCTCCACGGTCTGACCGGTCAGCGTCCGACCCGAACGATCCGTGATGGTACCGGAAATCATCAACGGGAGACGGATTCCCCGCTCCACAAACACCTGGTCGATGGCAAACAACGCCGCTTTGGCGTTCAAGGTGTCGAAGATCGTTTCGACCAGCAGGACATCGATGCCACCATCGAGCAACGCCTCCACCTGTTCCTTATAGGATTGGCGAAGCTGCTCGAAACTCACCGAACGGAACCCAGGATCGTTGGTGTCGGGCGAAATGGAGGCTGTGACGGGCATGGGCCCGATGGCTCCCGCCACGAACTTGCGCGACCCTGTTTTCGCGCCCACCACATCCGCCGCCTCGCGAGCCACCCGCGCGGCCGCCAGGTTGATATCCCGGGCCAGGCCTTGGAGGAATGGATCGTTGACCACCTTGTCGAAGAACGCCTGATCCTTCCGGCCTTCGTGCTTGGGAAAGAAAAAGTCGTGCTGGCCTATGGTCGTGGCGCTGAAGGTATTGGTCTCGATGATGTCCGCTCCCGCCTCCAGGTACTGGCGATGAATCTCGCCGATGACGTGCGGCTGGGTTAGCAACAGAACCTCGTTATTGCCTTTGAGGTCAGCACCCTTCCAATCTTTGAAGCGTTCGCCGCGGAAGTTCGCTTCCGTCAGTTTATAGCGCTGGACCATCGTGCCCATCGCGCCATCGATGATCACGATGCGCTGGGCCAGCAGATCGACGAGTTCTTGCCCGCGGGCATAAGTTCCGGAGCCGGACGTTGACATGGGAGTCAGTGTAAGCCGACGAGGCGATTTGCCAAGCATTAAATCATCGCATCATGATTGGATGATATGTTCCATTATCGAGCATTGATCCCATCCTGCCCGTGAACGATTTTCCTGCACATTTTCCTGCGAGCCATGGAGAAACGTGCTACATGATGGCACTGCATGAAAGCGCGTGGCCATTCACCCGTGCCCGTCGGGAAGCCTCGTAAAGGCCTTCCGCGATCCTTCAAGGATCTGACCCCCAGCGATCATTTCAATCCCCGAAGCTTCTTCCGGGAAATGGTCTGGAAAGCGCTTCTCACCAAGCCCACTGGCTCGGTCAAGATACCCACGTTTCCAAAGTTGTTGGATGACCAGGTGGCGATCACGTGGATCGGGCACGCCTCCTTCCTGTTGCAAATGGACGGGCTCAATTGCCTGGTCGATCCCAATTTTGCCAATTGGCTGTTCCTGCTCAAGCGCCTCCGCCGTCCCGGCCTGCGTCTGCAGGACCTGCCCCCAGTGGATCTGGTACTCCTCACCCACGCCCATTTCGACCATTTCCACAAACCGACGCTACGCCGCCTGCCGTCTCCGAAGATCGCTGTCATGCCTTGGGGATGTGGTTCCCTGGCACGCAGCATCGGGTTCGAACGGGTCGTCGAATTACGCTGGTGGGAGAGCTTTGGCCATGGCGAATGGAAAGTGACCTTGGTCCCCGCCCAACATTGGGGCGCCCGGACGCTGGCCGATACCAAGCGCGGATGGGGCGGATTCATCCTCGAGAATCGCGGCCGCCGGATCTATCACGCTGGCGACTCCGCCTACTTCGAGGGCTTCAAGGAAATCGGGGACCGCTTCAAACCCGAGATCGCGATGCTACCCATCGGGGCCTATTTCCCCGACTCCTTCCGCAAAGTCCACATGGGACCCGACGAAGCCCTGAAAGCGTATAAGGACCTCCACGCCAAGCGCCTGATCCCGATGCACTACGGCACCTTCAAGCTCTCGTTCGAGGACATGGAGGAACCACCCCGCTGGCTCCGGGAACTCTGCAAGGAACAAGGCCTGTCCCACCAGTTGCACATCCTGGAAGAAGGTGTGCCGCATAAGTTTTAGGCCACCGGTCTATGAAGATCGATTTTGGGAGTTTCCGAAGAAATATATAGAAACCTAGACCCCAACTCGCTATTGCCCCGGAAACCAGAGTGATCGTCGTCGGCCCGGGTAAACCGAATGGCCGCCAAAAGCCCGGGAGGGCGAGGCTCCTGACGAGCCCTGCTATCGGCGGGGAGCTTCGTTCTGGAAGAAAAGCATACGATTCGAAGCCAGCAGCCTGCGATCCTGGCACGAAACACTCCGGTACAGAATTCCACGGCTTTGCCCGAAACCACTCTCCGTAAGGATGGACTCGTCGGGAGCCTCGCCCTCCCGGCTTTGGCGGGCACCTTAGCTATATCAAGGCAATATGGAGGAGCCAGCCCCCTTTCCGGAATGGTGGTCATGGCACTAGCGGGTCGATCTTGCCTATATCATGACTATCCGCAAAAGTTCACTCGCAGGCAGCCCTCTGATAATTACGACTTTAAAGCGGACCTACTCCGCTGCTGCTTCGATTACTTTTGCTACTTCCTCGGATTTTGAAATAAACGGCACGTGGCTGGCCGGAAGTTCGGTGATCTGCGCCTTTATCCGCTTGGCCATGAAGCGTTCCAGGTCGGGATTGATGGCGCGGTCCTCGGTGGACACGATATACCAACTGGGAATCGTTTTCCATCCCGCTCCGGCCACCGGTTCGCCGAAAATGCCCGCTGCAATGGGCTTCTGGGTGGCTGCCATGACGGGAGCTTCCGTATCCGACACGTCCGCGGCAAAAACATGGCGAAACTTTGCCCGGTCGATATAAAGAAAACCGGCGGAATCTGGGACAATAGCCGACGGAAGACTCGAGTCCGGATATTGGCCGATCACCGCACCCAGTGTTTCGCCCTGGTCCAAGGCAAACGCCGCGACATAGACCAGCGCTTTCACTTTGGAAGTCCCAGCACTGGCTCCGGTGATGACCGCTCCGCCATAGGAGTGGCCCACCAGGACGACATCGCCCTTTTGAGTTTCAAGCACCCGCAGGGTGGCTGCAATATCGTCAGCCAGCGATCGCAGCGGCAGTTGGACGGCGGTGACGAAGTATCCTTCCTTCTCGAGGGCGAGAATGACTTTTCCCCAGCCCGAGGCATCGGCAAAGGCGCCGTGGACCAGGACAATGGAGGGTTTGATGGCAGTGGCATTTTTCATATGTTTTTATGTTTTGTGGAATCGTTTTTTTCAAAGGGTTTTCAAAGTCATCGGGAAACGCTCACCTGGCCAGTGATGGGGACCATGGACTTCGTGGATCTCGTGGGCACGGGCGCAGGCTCTTGATAAACGGGGTAATCGGTGTACCCACGCCAGTCACCGCCATAGAACGTGCCACGGTCATGGCGGTTGAGGGGCCAGCCTCGAAGGATTCGCTGGGGCAGGTCTGGATTGGCGATAAAGTGCCGTCCGAAGGCGATGGCGTCCGCGTCTCCCCTTTCCAGGATATCCTCCGCGGTATCGGGCTCAAAACCTCCCGCATCGATTATTATGCCATGGAAAATTCGCTTCAGCTGGCTGGCTGCCACGGGAGGCAAACCCTCAGCCACAGCGGTGTTACCGTCAATGCGAGGTTCAATCAGGTGCAGGTAGGCAAGGCTTCTTTTTCCCATGGCTTCGGCCACATAACCAAAAGTAGCCTCAGGATTGGAATCGGACATGCCGTTGAATTTCGAACTTGGCCCGAGGCGCAACCCCACGCGGCCCGCACCCCAAACGGAAATGGCGGCATCGGTAACTTCCAACATTAGGCGGGCACGATTTTCCAGCGGGCCTCCGTAAGCGTCCCTGCGCCGGTTGCTCCCGTCTTGAAGGAACTGGTCCAAGAGATAACCGTTGGCTCCGTGGATCTCCACTCCGTCAAACCCGGCAGCCCTCGCCCGCATGGCGCCTTGGCGATACGATTCGACGATGGCCGGTATTTCCTCAATCTCGAGTTCGCGGTGGGGTGAAACCGTCACCCAACCGTTTTTGGTATATGCCAACGCTTCGTAAGGCACGACCGACGGGCCTACCGGAGCGACCCCGCCCGTTACATCCCTATGAGAAGTCCGCCCCACATGCCACAACTGCAGCACAATCCTGCCACCTTTGGAATGAACGGCATCGGTAATCTTTTTCCAGCCGGCCACCTGGGCATCGCTATAGATTCCTGGCGCTCCCAGGTAACCGCGCCCGGTAATGGCCACCGTGGTGGCTTCGGTAATGATCAAGCCTCCCTCGGAAGCGCGTTGCGTGTAATACTCCTGCATTAGCGCATTGGGGATATCGCCCGGCTGGTCCGAGCGCAACCGGGTGAGCGGGGCCATGACCACTCGATGCGCCAGGGGCGGAAGGGAACCAATGGTGATGCCACTGAAGAGTTTCCTGCGGGTTTCGTGGGACATATGTAAGAGTCTATACTTTTCGTAAGGGCCGGGTTTTCCTTCACGGCCAAGGCGATGGGGTCAGCGTTGATCTGGCTTGCTTATCAACACGCTTCACCTAGAGAAGCGTCGAATCCGACCGAAAAGGACAATCAAAATAAAAGGGTCGAGGAATTGACCTTCCACCTGCGTCTGGATCGAGCGCCCTACCGATCCCGGAGGGACCAAAGCCATTAGCCGGGTGGGAGTCTCCGAAACCACCGGTATCCATCCCAGAATCAGCGGCTCGCGTCCGCGACGTATTCGCGTTTTCGTGCATCGCGAGCAAGGAGTTAAGGAGCTATTTCCGGCGGCAGGCCCGGCAACCCTTTTTCTTCAAGTGTCTTCCATCCAGGCGCATGTAGACACCGCCCCGCTCTCACATATTACACCAACCGAGCGACGGCAGTGAGCAGTCCTAGATCGCGTTTGGACGCAAGGCGTGCAAAAAAAAGGGACAAGCATGCCCCGCATGGTGTTGAGGTTACCGGGTTCATTTCGGGAGTGAATCGCCATCACTTTCAACCGGCTGTACCCGCTTGCTCGCTCGCGCTTCCACCTTACCGCTGTTTCACCCTTTGGCGCTCGCCCTTTCGGTCGCTCTGTACCGGGGGTATCGCTACGCTCAACCCCGGCTACTGGCTGGCATCCTCCGGATGCTTTTTCGACCGAAACCAAGCCTCAAACCCAAGGCTCAGCCGCAGTCCAACCTTATCAACATCAGCCCACGACTCGAGGCTGTCCCCGAAAATCGTTGAAAGCTAAACTAAGGGGCGACCTCGTTGCGAAGCCAAGCCCTGGCAAACGTCCAGTAGTTCTTCACGCTCGACACGGAGATCCCCATGAGCTCCGCGATCTCCTCATTGGTCATGCCCGCGAAATAGCGCAGATTGACGACCTTGGCCAAGAGCGGATTTTTCGAGTGGAGCCGTTCCAATGCATCGTCCACCGCCAATAACTGTTCGTCACTTTCCGGACTCGCGAGGCTGGCCACCAACCGATCGTCGAACTCCACACTTTCAGGGGAACTGCCACGGCGCTTGGTATTTCGCTTCCGTGCGTGATCAATGAGAATCCGGCGCATGGCCTGGGCGGCGGCCGCGAAAAAGTGAGCCCTATTTTCGAAATGCCGCCCCTCGGCAGATACGAGTCGCAGCCAGGCTTCATGAACCAAGGCCGTTGCCTGGAGCGTATGGCCTGGCGCTTCCCGGGCCATTTTGCTCGCGGCCATCTGACGCAACTCCTGGTAAACGAGGTCGAGCAACGCCTCGGCCGCCTGGGGACGGCCTTGGTCGACGGCCACCAGCAACTGGGTGGTCTCGTCCGGATTCTTTCGCAGGGGTTCTGCGGCTAATAGGACCTGGGTCATGGGAGAATTACCCATTCTACATGTTTGCGCTACGGTTTGCCCGTTTCCAATTTCGCAGGATTGATTAGATCAACCGCTTCGTCGAGTGAAACACGGGCGAAGATCCAGCCCACCCACGCTCCAAGATCCTCGCCGGTATCACGGCCAGCCGGGGTATGAGGCACCAGTGCGTCACCTTTGGCTAGCATGGCATGTGCCGTGTCCTGCTGCCCCAGTTTCCACTGGGCCATCGCCAGGACGGCATAAGCTTTGCCCTGGGCGTGAAGGTAAGGCCCCTGCACCGCCTTGTCCGCCCAGACAATGGCTTCGGGATAGCGACCCATCCTATAGCACGCCATCGCTTTGCACACCTGGCCGAAGGCATACTCCGGCTGGCCGTTGGTGACAGTAACCGCGGTATCAACCATTTTTTCGACGAGCCGCGAAGCCACTACCGAATCCGGATAGAGCAGGCACACCTGCGCCATCCTCTCGGCGACGTCGCGATTGGTGGTGTCGGCGAATTGGGAAATAATCTTTTGGCAAAGTTGATCGTACGCCGGACGGTTGTGGGAGCCGGCCAGAGTTCCAGCCAATTGATGATATCGATAAAGGTCGGCGGAATCATACTGGAGGAGCAGGGCCGCATCCACCGCCGCCTCAGGCCATTGCCGTCTTCGCGCCAGGAGGTCCAGGCGCACTTTCAGGAACGGTACGCAAGACGTCTTTCCCAGCAAGGAGGGTGTCAGGGCCGTGTTGAGTATTTGTTCGGTCTCCGCCAGTTTCTTTTCCACCAGGAGATCGCGCATCAGGCCGTCCAACCGGCTCAGGGCGGGAGCCGTCTCACCTTCCCCCCGGGCCACCCAAAAGGCCAAACCTTGACGATGAAGGGCTTCCGCCTCCGGATATTTCCTTTGGTGTTCGAGATTCCAGCACAGGCTATTGAGCGATTCGATGGTGGAGGGATGTGCGTGGCCAAAAAGTTTCAGCCGCAGGGCCAGAGCCTCCCGTTGAATCGGCTCCCCTTGCGACCACTTTTCCTGCTTCACGATGGTCCAGCCAACATCGGCCAGCGAAGCCGCAATCAAGGGATCGTCCGGGTGGAGTAGTTTCCGGCGGATTTCCAAAACCCGGCGAGCCATCACTTCTGCCTCGGCACGCTTCCCCTGGTCACCCAATAGAATGCTCAGGACACGGAGCGAGTCCGCCGTTTCCCGGCTTTCCATTCCCAGGAGATTAGTCTGAATCCCCAGAGCTTCCTGGACCAGAGGTACCGCCACGCCCGGTTGGTGGGCGTGGCGATATACGTTGGCCAGGTTTACCAGGGAGGCCGCGACTTCCCGGCTGCGATTCCCTCGGTGCCGCCGCCGAAGAACCAGTGCTTCACGATGGGCGGTTTCCGCTTCCGGGAGCTTGCCTTCCCGCCAAAGTGCCAGCCCCAAGTCATTGAGCGATGTGGCGGCCTCATCGCTTTCCAGGCCATAGAGTGGACGGGCCAAAGCCAGGGCGGCTCGATGCGTGGCCTCGGCTTTGGGGTATTCGGCCAATTCCTGGTAAATCTGGCCGGTGAGCCTAAGCAACTCCATCTCGATGGCCGGTTGGTTCGCCAGCTCGTTGGTGACCCGCTCCGCCGTCCTATCCAGGATGCCGCGCAGCAGGGCGGTGTCCTGGCCAAGCGCGACGGAGGGCCCCGCGCTTTGCAGCATATTCTCAAGGAACCGGGTGATTTGCTGGCTCTTGGCTGATTCACGCCGCTCCCTGGCGAGCGACGCGGAGACTATAATCAACCCGGCCAGGAACAGCGCCACAACCAACCCGATGGCGATGAACAGGAGGCGGTGGCGTCGCACAACCCTCCCGAACAGGTACAGCTTGCTGGGCGGTCGCGCGGAAATGGGCTCATGGGCCAAATAACGTTTCACGTCCAACGCGAGGTCATTGGCGGTGGCGTAGCGGCGGGTGCGGTCCTTTTCCAGGGCCTTGATCGCAATCCAATCCAGGTCGCCGTGAAGGGTCCGGGTGAGACGTGGCGGCTCGGTCTTGCGATGCTGCGCCAAGGCAGCCTGGTCGGACGGCGTTTGCCGGCTCAACCGCACGGACGGACGAAGGGGTTCCTCCTCCCGGATCACCCGGCGAATCTCGTCGAGGCCCTCCTTGAGTAGTTCGCGGGTGTCAAAGGGGGTGGAACCCGTCAGCAATTCGTAAAAGAGAACCCCCAGGCTATAGATATCCGAACGGGTGTCCACATCGGGGCTCGCCAGCGCCGCTTGCTCGGGACTCATATAAGCGGGGGTGCCAATGAGCATCTCCAGGGCTGTGAAGACCGTTTTGTCCGTCAGCGGCTGGTTGGTGGTGGCCTTGGCGATTCCGAAATCAATTACCACGGGGAGGGCCACCCCGTCTGGCATCTCCGTCACGAGGATGTTGGAAGGCTTGATATCCCGGTGGATGATCCCCTTCTGATGGGCGTGCTGGACGGCGTGGCAAACGACGACAAAAAGTTCGAGCCGTTCCACCGTGGTCAGGGATTTCTGGTCACAATAGTCCGTGATCTTCACACCCCGGACCAATTCCATGACAAAGTACGGCCGCCCGGACTCCGTCGCCCCCGCGTCAAAAACCTTGGCTATATTCGGATGATCCATCATCGCGAGCGCCTGCCGTTCGGCCTCGAACCGGGCGATGACACTTTGGGTATCCATGCCCGGCTTGATAATTTTCAGGGCCACCCGGCGTCGAACCGGCTTTTCCTGCTCGGCCTCGTAGACGACCCCGCACCCGCCTTCACCAATCTGCCGCACCAGGGTATAATGGCCTATCCACTCGCCGGGAACCATTCCCGCCAAGGGCGGATAAACCTGCCGAGGAGCAATACCTGGGGGCGCCACATCCAGAAAATCCCCCATGCCTTCGTGGGCGCGAAGCAAGGCCTCGATGCGCAAGCGCAGTTCATCGTCGCCCTTGCAAGCCTGATCCAAGAAAACGGCTCGGGCGTCCGCAGACATTTGAACGGCTGCAGTAAAAACCGCCAGGTCTCGATCGAATTCTTCGGTCATTGGTGCACGAAAGCCCCTTTCCCGGGAATCCCTGGCGTTGGGGAAGGTGCATTCCTCGCCAACGCTGAGGGGCCATCAAGACCTAGCGAAATAGGCCCGTCAAAAGGACAATCTTTCGGTGGTCATTGGCAAAAAGAACGTCTTCCGGCACTCCGAAAGCGAGGGCCAAGGCAGATGTTAAATGAACACCTGGGACGACTTCGTCAAGCACCAGGCTGCTGTGAGGCAACGCCAGGCCGTTATTTAATCAGAGGCACCCAGGTGTTGCTGCGTCCCACAATTGCGGGGAGAAGCAGCTCTCGAACCTCACCCCTTCATCCGCGCCTGGCGCAACTTGTCCAACCCCACTGCCAGCACAATAACCGCGCCGATGATGATCTCCTGCGTGTAGGTCTGCCAGCCGAGCTGGTTGGTACCGTTGCGGAGCAGGGCCATGATGATGGCTCCGATGAGGGAACCCAGGATGCTGCCGCTGCCACCGTTGAGGCTGGCACCACCGATGACCACGGCGGCGATGATGTCCAATTCCAAACCGATGGCGACTGTGGGATCTCCCTGGGTGAGGCGGGATAACTGAAGCATACCGGCCAAACCGAAGAGCATGCCTGCGACGCCATACGTGGCCGCCTTGACCCAACCCACCGGAACCCCACTGTACCGTGCCGCCACTTCATTGGCACCGATGGCAAAAATATAACGCCCAAAAACTGTGCGCCGCAGAATGGCCGTGACCGCAAATGCCAACCCCAAGGTAATCCACACGCCCGACGGGAGTGGCCAGAAGGCGTTGGGATTGATCTTTTGCATGACCCCTTGGATCGGGGCGACACCTTCCTTCAGGAAGACCGCCTGGTTTCCGCCGAGCCATTTGGCGCAGCCGCGGAGGACGCCCATCATGCCTAGAGTGACGATAAAGGGCATCATTCGCAGCCCGGCAATCAGGCCCGCATTCACCAGGCTGATTCCGAGCCCCAGCCCTATTGAAACCATGGCCACGCCCGCCACACCCCAGCCGTCATTCAAGAGGCGGGCACCCACCACACTAACCAAGGCCACCACCGAACCGACGCTGAGATCGATGCCACCGCCCACGATGATGAGCGTCATGCCCAAGGCACCCACGGCCACGATCACGGTCTGGGTCAGGATGTTTTTTAGATTCGCGCCGCTGAAAATAATGGGCCCGAGGTATTCCCCGGTGTCGGAGTCCTTGGCGATGGCGAATAAAAGGCAAACCAGAGCCAGTCCCAAAAAGGGGCCACCGGCTTGGAATAACCGCGAAAACTTCCCGCGCGTCCCTGGCGTCACTTCACTGCCTTAATCCTTGAGGTACTTGGCGAGGGGCGGATGCAGCAGCTCAGCCACTTCGGTTTCGTTCATGTTTTCGCGGGTCGCCAGGGTCACGCCCGTATCGATACGTTTTTCCACCGGCTTGCCCTGCAAATGCTGGACCATGGTCATGACGCCGAGATAGCCCATGCGAAGCGGAGATTGCACCACCAAGGCCTGCAAATCGCCCTTCTCAAGATCGACCACCGACTGGGTGCCGGAATCGAATCCGACCACCTTCACTTTGCCACCCGCCAAGCCCAGGTCGCGGAGGGCTTTCGTGGCGGTCACCGTCACGGGCTCACAAGGACAGAACATGCCGTCGACTTCCTTGCCAAAACGATTCAACAGATTCTGGGCCGCTTGGTAAGCGGACTCCCGGGTGGCCCCGGTATATTGATCGGCGGAGATGAGCTTGATGTCGGGATATTTCTTGATGGCATCCAGGAATCCAGCTTCACGAGCTTCGGTGCTGGCGCTGCCCACTTGGTAGCGTAACAGGATGACTTTGCCTTTATTGCCAAGAAGCTTGGCCAAGTGGTCGCCCCCCATCTGCCCGCCCTTGAAATTGTCCGTGGCCACAAAACTGATCTGTTTGTCGGACTTCAGATCCGAATCGATCACCACGGTTGGAACCCCAGCTTGAACAGCGCTGGCAACGGGAGCGATCAACGCCTGGGAATCGAGCGGCGCCAAGACGATGCCACTGACGCCGCGGGACGTGAAATTCTCAACCACCTGTATTTGTTGATCGCGGTCATCTTCCCGCAACGGCCCCTTCCAGATCGTTTTGACCTTGATGCCCTGTGCGCCGAGTTCCTGCTCCGCCTTGATGGCCCCGGCGTGGATTGCCTTCCAAAACTCGTGGGTGGTACCCTTCGGAATAACGGCAATGGTGTAAGCTTTGTCAGCCGCCACGGCGGCAAGAGTGCCGAGTAGAGCGGTTAGTACCGCGAGAAATGGGAGCTTCACGGAGCAAAGGTAGTTAAGGGCCGCCCTCGCGGGCAAGCCCTGAGCGAAATTCCGTGGTGGTGACATACGGGATGCGGATTTTGGAGAACCTTTCACCGCAAGTTCCCTGCTCTCAATTAAAACCCAAATACGCGCCCACATTCGGGCCTTCATTGCGTTTGACTGATCCGCGCCACCAGCGAAAAAGCAAAAAGCGGGCGCCCCTTGGCGCCCGCCTAACCCAAACAACCAAACTAATCCTCCCTTACCAGCCAACCGTTAGGCCAGCCAGCTCGAGAACGCCCAACAGCCGTTGCGGCTACGGAATCGCTCTCTGGAGAACCAACACCCCAAGTATGGCGGAGGATTGGCGATTTTGAAAGCTTTTTCACAACTCAGTGAGAGCCATTATGTCCCGGCGGAAATGCCATCCTCCCCTTTGTTTTCAGGCCTTTCGCGACTCCCAGTACCCTGATCCGCCCACCGATTCCGTCGACCGACACTGCGCTGTTTTCCATGCTTTTTGCATGGCCAATTCATGTAACCCAAACAATCGCTTCCAGTTCCGTCAACCGTCGGATGGCCTGGCCGCCGGAACACCCTCGTAGCGGTATGAAGGGCCATCGGCTTCGACGAGCGAGGCGCATCCGTTCCGGCTTGGTTCTTCACCCGATCCTCGCCAACCTTGGCGTATGAAGGCTCGGTTACTTTCGCTGGCCACCGTAATCCTCTTCGCCGGTTGCGCTACTTCCACCCCCACGGACACTTCGCACTCCGGCTTCCAGGCCACGAGCGAGAGCTTCATAGCCGAATACTTTAAGAACCGCCCTCCGGCTGGCGTGGCCTTGGGTTGGCATCAATATGATGGCCAGATCGTCGTGCCGACCGCTGCCTTCCTCGCTGCCGAAGCACAACGCCTGCGCACGGCCCGAGACGTCTTCGACCGCATGGACCCGGCACATCTCGATCCGAAGGAAGCCTGGGATCGAAGCCTCATTCGCCTCCAGATTGACATAGACTTGCTGAGTCTCGACACCATCCGATCGCCGTGGCGAAACCCGATGGACTACGCAGGCGCCGTGGATATCCAGATTTACCTCAAGCGGGATTTTGCGCCTCTGGCAGAACGTCTCCTGTCCGCGTCTCGTGCCCTGACTAAAACGCCGGCGGTCTTCGCCGCTGCACGGCAAAACCTGGAGCCGGTTTTGCCCAAGCCTTTCGTTGAAACCGCCATTGAGATTTCCGAAGGCAGTGCGTCGTTCCTCGAACACGATGGCCTGACGGAGGCCCGCCGATGCCCCGACGCCCAAGCCATCGCCACCTTTGAATCGGCAGCCAAAGTGGCGATCAAGGAGTTCCGCGATTTCGCCGTCTGGCTGAAGCAAAACCGCCTGCCCACCGCCAATAACTCCTTCGCCTTGGGGCGCAAAGCCTACCAGGCACTCTTACGAACGGAACGAATCGATGCCACGCCGGAAGCCATCCTGAAAATCGGGCTGGCGGAATTGAAGGACGAACAACGCCGGTTTGCCGAAGCGGCCAAACTTATCGATCCCAATAAGCCCCCCATTGAAGTTTTCAAGGCCATCCAGAAGGATCATCCCACCGAGACGAGCCTGATCCCGGACGCCCGGAAGCACCTGGCCTCCATCCGGCAGTACGTCGGCGATCACCACCTGTTGACCATCCCCGGCACCAACCAGGCGCGGGTGGAGGAAACCCCTCCGCCGCAGCGCAGCACCACCTTCGCCTCCATGGTGACCCCGGGGCCGTTCGAGACCCGCGCCACCGAGGCCTATTATTATATTACCCCGGTCGAGCCGGAATGGCCCCCGGCCCAGAAGGACGAGTGGCTGACCGCATTCAATTATTATACCACCGACGTGGTGACCATCCATGAGGCTTATCCCGGGCATTTTGTCCAGTTCCTGGCTTTGAATGCGTCATCCGCCAGCACGCCCGCCAAGGTGTTCTCCAGCTACGCCTTCGGGGAGGGCTGGGCGCACTATTGCGAACAAATGATGCTGGACGAGGGCTTTCCCGCCCGGGAACCGGGGGAATCGGCGCCCGACCACGCCCTGCGCACCGCCAAATACCGGCTGGCCCAATCCGATGAGGCGCTGTTGCGAATCTGCCGCCTATGCTGCGCCCTCAAGTTGCACTGCGAAGGCATGTCGGTGGATGAAGCCACCCGCTTTTTCCAGGAGAATTGTTACTATGAAGCCAAACCCGCGCGGCAGGAGGCCATCCGCGGCACCTTCGATCCCGGGTACGGCTTCTATACCCTGGGCAAGCTGCAGATTCTCAAGCTAAGGAAGGACCTTCAGGCCCAGGAAGGCGCGGCCTTCACCCTGCAGAGTTTCCACGACCGGCTCCTGAGCCACGGCGCCCCGCCCTTGCGGATGCTGCGCGAGTTGTTCCTGAAGGATCCCAAACTGGCGGACGCAATTCTATAGATAGATAGTTCGATCAAGAGAGGGTGTTTCAGCGGCGGGCCGCCTCCGCAGCGTACCACCAAGCCTGGCTCCTCCTGGTTGTCCAACCCACTCGACGTGTCCGCCAAGACCGGGAGGGCGAGGCTCCCGACGAGCCCTGCAATTAGCCGGACGCTTCGCTCCAAGAACGAACGCTGCCGCAACGGAGCGCGAGATATTGGCGATATAGAAATCACCTCTGGCTTCGATCCATCTCTCGCAATCCGGTGCCAAACTTCCCGGCTTGGACCGCACCCCGGGGTTTTCCGTACCACAAAGAGCAGCCAGTCCTATACCTCCCCGCCATCACGCCGGAACCGGCACCGTCACGGGGAGCTCCCCAGAAGAAGGCACCGGCTGGCGCACCCCGAGCATTCGAAAAACCGAAGGGGCGAGCTCGGCCAGGACTTCCGGGTCATTCTGCACCTTCGCCCGAATCATCAGGCCCAGCGTCAGCGAGTAAACCTGCTTGGCCACCGAGGCCGGATCGTCCACTGAAATAAAACCGTCACGGGCGGCATCGGCAATCGCGCTCTCCAAGTACCGGAGCGAACGGTGCATTAGCTCTTCCGACTTGGCCCGGATTTTCTCGTCCTGGGTTGCAACTTCCGCACCCACACTGGCGTAGGGACAACCACAAACTCGACCGTACTGGGTGGCCTTGCTTTTCTGGCCTTCGTACAAGCACTGGCAAAGATTCTCAATACGCTGCAGGGGCGGCACTTGAGGCGAGAAGATGCGATCCATCTCGGGCCGTTTTTGCTGCCAGTGCGCCTCGTACGCTTCGACCGCGAGATCGGACTTTGACGGGAAGAAGTAGTAGAAACTCCCCTTCTTCACGCCAGCGCACTCGCAAATCTGGTCGACGCTGACGGCGCCGTAACTGTTCGTCCAGATCAGGTCCAGCGCCGCCTGCAATAGGCGATCTTTGGCGTCACTCGTGCGGCCCATAGCTTGTAAAAAAGGGATTCTTGACTAAACGACTAGTGTCCGGCAAGGACGCCGTCAAGGCGATTAAGCCCCGATCTCAACCAACTTGTTTTCCAACGAGCGGCGTGGCACCAAGCCCACGAACTGTGCCACCGGTTCGCCTTTGTGGAAATACATGATGGTGGGAAGTCCCTGTATGCCATAGCGATCCGTAAGGACCGGGTTGGCTTCCACATCCACTTTTACCACCTTGGCGCGGCCTTGGAAATTGCGGGCTACTTCTTCCAGCACGGGTGCCAGCATCCGGCAGGGAGAACACCATCCCGCCCAGAAATCCACGAGGACGGGCACCGTCGAGTTAAGTACTTCCGCGGCAAAACTTTGATCTGTCACCGCCACCGCGAGGTGGGCGTCTTGTTCTTTCGTCTCCGTTTTCATCATTGCCTCCATTCAAATCCAACCAACTCCGATACCTTTAATCCAACTAGACTGACTAGTCAACTATTCCGAACTCCATGGGCTTTGTTTGCCTCCCAAGGTTTTTGGGGGCAAGCTTCCAGCGCATGTCGACGCACGTTCCTCGCATCGTCGTCCTAGGCGCAGGTTTTGGCGGTCTTACTTTTTGCCAAACGTTCCGCCATCCCACGGCCACCGTTACGATCATTGATCGGCAAAACCACCACCTTTTTCAACCGCTGCTTTACCAGGTGGCCACGGCCGGCTTGTCCGCGCCAGAAATCGCCCAGCCCATTCGCTCCATTCTGCGCGATCACCCGAATGTCGCGGTTCATTTGGCGGCCGTGACCGATATCCGCGTGGCGGAAAAAGAAGTCGTTACGGACACAGGCATCTTCCCCTACGACTACCTCGTTGTGGCGTTAGGCGGACGGACCAGTTACTTCGGACACCCGGAATGGGAAAAGTTCGCGCCCGGACTCAAGTCGCTGGACGACGCCCAGCGCATTCGTCGCCAGCTCCTGATCGCGTTTGAGAAGGCGGAAACAGCGACCGATCCAGAAGTGCGTCGCCGTTTGATGACGGTAGTGGTGGTCGGTGGCGGACCCACGGGAGTCGAATTGGCCGGCGCGGTAGCCGAGCTTTCGCGCTATGTGCTGCGCTCGGATTTCAAACGTATTGACTCCGCCCAAACCCGCGTGTTGTTGGTGGAAGGTAGTCCCCGTTTGCTTGGCCAATTCGCCCCGGAACTCTCGGCCGAAGCCAAGGATCGGCTCGAAAAAATGGGTGTCGAAGTTCGTCTCGACACCAAGGTGCTGGATATCCGCGAAGGCGAAGTCGACGTCACCGGAGAAACGCTTCACGCCTCGAGCATTATTTGGGCGGCCGGCGTCGCTGCGAGTCCCTTGACGGCGAAACTGGACGCAAAATTGGACCGGGGTGGACGCGTATTCGTGGCTCCGGATCTAAGCCTGCCCAACCATCCCGAAATCTTCGCCGTTGGCGACTTGGTAAACCTCGTGGACGCGAACGGAGTGGTGGTGCCAGGAGTCTCACCCGCCGCCATGCAAGAGGCCAAGCATGTCGCCCGGCAGATCGCGGATGAATTGGATGGTTTGCCGGAACCCCGTACCCCCTTTCGCTATTGGGACAAGGGTAGTATGGCAACCATCGGCCGTTCGGCTGCGGTGGCTCAAATCGGACATTTTCAATTGACCGGTTATCCCGCCTGGCTGGCCTGGCTCTTCGTCCACCTGGCGTTCCTGATCGGGCTACGCAACAAGGTGGCGGTGATGCTCCAGTGGGTCTATAGCTATTTCACCTACCGCCGCGGGGCGCGCATCATCACGGGCATGCCGCGGAAGGACTGACCCCGCGCGGTGTGCGCGCCCAGACCGACACCAAGCCCCCGAGGCAGATCAAGGTCATCAGCGGGTGCCACACCAGGGCGAAACTATTCCCCAGCCACGGACGCACAAGATTCGGCAACAGGCTCATCGTGGCCAATGCGGCCACGAAGCCCCAACCCAGGCCTGATCGGCCCGCCTGGAAAAAATCCCACGCCCACAGGGCCAGCGGCGACGCCAGGATGACATAGCTATTGGCCTCGTTCATCGGGTTGAACAACATCAGGTAGGCCGCCGAAAGCATCAGCCACGCCAGCACCCGAGGCCGAGCCGGCAGGCGTCGCAGCCACCCGAAAGCCAGGATCGCGAAAAGTATTGCGGCACCCCCACGCATCGCCAGCGAGGCATTGGGCGAAAGCGGCGTGCCGAGCGCCCGCAATAAGCCGTTCAAATCGGCAAAGCGATTCTCCGTCACTTCCGCGCATTGACGGAGGTTTTGGAACGCCTCCTGGAACTGCTCCAAGACATAGGTCGATGGGGCCGTCAAAAAGGGAAAACCTAATACCACTGCCACGACGACAGCGAGCCGCCACCAGAGGCGCGGGAAAACCATCCATGCCAGCCCGGCGGCGGCCAGTCCCAGCGGCTTGATTGCAATGGCCAGCCCCATCAGGCAGGCAGCCAGAAACCAGCGCTCGGCCGCCAAGGCGACGGTCGCCAACAGCAATGCCACGCCCAGATGCGCATTCGCCTGGCCATTCCGCAAGGCAGGGAGGCTGAGTGGCAGTGCGAGCAACGTAATCAGCGCCGCCGTGCGGTAATAGTCACTGCGTGAGTTTTTGGTCGCCAGCCAAAACAGGCCAAAGGCGAGTCCGGCATAGGCCGCACCCCGCCAGGCTATTTCGGCGATGGGCAAGGGAAACCAATGGAAGGGCGCAAACACCGGGATAAACGAGGGCAGGTAGTTCATCCCTTGCGGCCCGTCGTAGAGGGGCAAGTGATCCGCCCAGCGTTCCACGGCCGCATGGTAAAGTGGGGTCACCGTTCGTTTTTCAGGCCGGAGCGCCACCATCACTGCTACCGCGCCAAACGCGGCCATCCACAACACCCAAGTCAGGATGCGCCAATTTCGTTCCGCCGATTTGTCCGTTGCGTTGATCACTTCTTTGACATCGCTTTTCCGCTCGCGTCGTTCGGTGACGCTAGCGGCAAGGAGGAACGGTCAGCAAGTCCCGGCGGGTTGAATCATCGAAACAAACGAGGGTTCAACCCCGCTTTTTTCAATTCACACACATCGCGGCTCTTGGGGCACAAACGAGTCGCGGCAGCCGCCATTCCCCAAGGGAACGACCGGTGAACCGCCATCGAACACCGGAAACAAAACATGAATCCGATCCTGAACACCGCCTGGCAAGCAGCGGCCACCATCGCACTTGCGGACTTCGCCAGCGGGGTGCTGCATTGGCTGGAAGACGCCTACGGAAACCCAGACACACCGTTTTTCGGAAAGCTGTTCATCCTCCCCAATATCGTCCACCATCACTTCCCGCGCCACTTCGTCAAAAAGTCCTGGTGGCAAAGCTCATCGGACTTGCTGGCCGCCGGGGTGGTTTTGATAGTGGGGGCCGCTTGCCTGGGGTGCCTGACCTGGCACGTCTGGCTATTTTGCCTGTTGGCGGTGAATTCGAACCATATCCACAAATGTGCTCATCGAACGCGGGCGGAAAACGGTCGGGTCATTACGTGGCTCCAGCGGTGGCATATACTCCAGGCGCCCTCCCACCACGCCCGGCACCACACAAATCCCAAGGCCAGCCACTATTGTGCGATCACGAACTTTGTGAATCCGGTCGTCGACGGGGTGCATTTCTGGCAGGGCCTGGAATGGATTATAGCCCGCCTCACCGGCATCCACCGGCGGCCCGATACCTCCCTGCCGGAATCCGGGCAACTTGCGCCCGCGTGGCTCGTGGAATTTCAACCGAAGCGCCGGTAAGCCGTGGTGAACGGTTGCCGCCAGGCAATACCGCGCCGTAACCAGGACGCCCTTTCCTCCTTATAATGAACACCCGCAGAAACTATCCCCTGTTGCTGGCGAGCCAGTTCCTGAGCGCCTTTGGTGACAACGCCATCCTGGCGGTCATCCTTGGCCAGCTAACCCTGCTGGCCAAGGCGGGCACGATCGCCCAGGATGAACTGCGGACTCGTGGCGCCATCTATACCGGGTTGCTCTTCGTTCCTTATGTGCTGCTCGCGCCACTGGCGGGATTTCTCAATGATCGCTACGCCAAGACCACCTGGCTCACCGGCGGCAACCTGTTCAAGCTGGCGGGAACGGCGATCTGCGCCATCAGCATCTGGCAGGGATACGTGTGGCAGGCGCCGGGATATTTCATCGTGGGTATAGGCTCCTGTTTCTATGGGCCGGCCAAGTATGGCATTCTTCCGGAAATCCTGCCGCGCGAATCGCTGGTCAAGGCGAACGGCATGGTGGAATTGCTGACCCTGCTGGCGATCCTCTTCGGTGGCATCGGGGGTTCATGGATGTCCGACCACCTCACGGTGAAGGCGTGTTATATCATTGTGGCTTCCATTTTTGGCGGTTCCCTGGCCTTGAACGCGCTGATGACCCGGACGCCGTCCGACACTTCCATCCGTCTGAAGGTTAGCGTCTCGGAGTTCATTGCCCATTTTGGCGGCTTGATGACCCACGCCCGCCTGGGTCGCATGCTGGTGGGCACCGCCATTTTCTGGCTTTGCGGAGCGACCATGAAGGTCAACTTCCAGCCTTGGGGGCTATACGTCCTGAAATTGAATTCCAACACCGAAATCGCCGCCCTGGGCCTGTGGCTGGCTATAGGCATCATGGCGGGCAGCATCGTCGCGGGTATCATTCACCGGGTGGGCGACCTGCGACGCACGCAACTCTATGGCCTGGTCCTCGCCGGAACCCTGCTGATATTATGGAGCGTGGGACCGGTTCCCGCCTGGCAGTCTTGGACGGTCATGCTCGGTGGCTTCAAATTGATCCCGCTTGTCATCCTGCTATTGATCGCCACGGGCTTCGTCGCCGGCCTGTTCCTGATTCCCCTCAATGCCGCACTCCAGGCCGAGTCCAATCCCACCAAACTCGGTAAAACCATTGCCGCCCAAAATTTCACCGACAATATCGCCATGATCGTCGCCGCTGGTATCTGTTGGACCTGTGTCAAGCTGGAGCTGAGCGCCGGAGGCGTATTCATCGTCCTCGCGGCAATCGTGGTGTTGGCCATGGCTTTTCTGCGTATCCCTGCCTCGGTCGAGCGTAGTCGCGATCCTGAATCGGTGGGCAAATAGTTCGCCGCTTGCCATGACGCCGCTGCCAGCATCTGTCGAAGCCACCTCCCGCATGGGTTGGCGGCCTCGCCCAATCCAGGCGGCGGCTATCGTGCTGGCAGGAACGCTTTGCTTTCACCTGGCCATGGCCTTTCCTGGCCCCCAGGCAATCCTGCTTATCGGCGGTGGGTGGATTCCGGCCCTGCTGACGTTGCGTTTGGCCAACACGGCAAGACAGGCGTTCTACCCGGGAGTTCTCGCCGGTTTCAGCGTCTTTGTTCCTTATACGCTTTTCTTCTGGCAACTATTTCCGTGGGTCGCCGTGGTCCTGTGGGCCTTGTTGGCCCTCTGGCACGGGATTTTTGCGGCCGCACTCCGTGGCGTCCATCGCCGGTATGGCAATGGATGGGGCTTGATCGCCGCCCCCTTTCTTTGGACCGGACTGGAATACCTGCGGGCGGAAGTCTGGCCGCTTCGCTTCACGTGGCTGACCTTGGGATCCGCCGCCGGCCATGCGCCCGCCGTCTGGCCGGTGATGGGTGTCTATGGATGGAGCTTTCTAGGTGTGGCCATCGGGGCCGCGCTGATCGGCCCCGTTTTAAATCCCGGGAAGTTGGGATCGCGGCTATTCGCCCTCGCCGCCCTGGGATTCCTGGCAATTTCCCCCTACCTTTCCCATCGTCCCGCCCCACCTCCCGCCCATCGGCACGTCAAAATAGCCGGATTGCAACTGGAGTTTCCCTCCACTCCAGAGGTGATCGGCGCCCTCGGGGAATCGCTGGAAACGCACCCGGATACCGAACTCTTCGTCCTGAGCGAATATACTTTTACCGGCGAAGTTCCGGAATCGATCCGCCAGTGGTGTCAGAGGCATCGACGCTGGATGGTCGTCGGTGGCCGGGCGCCTGCGGTCACGGAACCCACGCCAACAACGTGGTCACTTCTGGCCCACGGTACCTTCAAGACGACCCAAGATTTCCGAAATACGGTCTACGTCGTGGACACGAATGGCGCCGTGGTCTTCACCCAGGCCAAATCGCAACCGATTCAATTCCTTGATGATGGCCTGCCAGCCTCGAAGCAGACACTTTGGGAATCCCCCTGGGGCCGGATTGGGATCGCCATCTGTTACGATGCAAGTTACCGGCGGGTGATGGATCGGCTCGTGGCCCTGGGCGCCGAGGCACTTATATTGCCGGCCATGGATGTCGTTGAATGGGGTGCCACCGAACATCGCATGAACGCGCTTCAGTCGGAACTTCGGGCGCTGGAATATCGGATTCCCATCGTACGGGTCGCCAGTTCCGGCATTTCCCAGTATCTTCCCGTGGACGCGACGGGCCTCAAAACGCCCATCGGGGCGGGAAACATCCTCTTCTGTGATCTGCTTATACCCGACAGCCCCAAAACTTATATTCCCTGGGATCGCTATGGAGCTCCTTCGTGTTCCGTCCTGGCCTGCCTCATCATTCTAAGCCTGACTTTCCGCTACCCGTCTCGAGTGCCATGAGAACCATCCTACATTTTATTTTACGGCTTCTCTATCGTTTCCGCGCCTACAACGTCGCTGTCCTGAATACCCCCGGACCGGTTCTCCTATTGCCGAACCATGTCTCGTGGCTCGATTGGCTCTACCTGGGCGTGGTACTGGAGGACG
>DATJII010000262.1:0-3095 GCA_035493435.1 Candidatus Limnocylindria bacterium
TCCAATGCCGCGGCCGAGGCGGCGGAATCCGCGTAATTTATATCCGAACCACTGGTGGTCAACGGTTTGATCGTCCCCGAGGGAAGAGTCAGGGTGGGCGATCCTCCGCCGATGTTAAGCCCACTGCCAAAATAGGTGAAACGAAACGGTTGGGTGGCGGAGGGGGCGGGAGTGGCGCTCGAGGTTTGGGTGAACCAGCGGGACTTCGTCATGACGGAGTCCTCTTGGGCGTGCGCCCACCCGGCAGCGGCCAGCACGGCTGCGATCCAGGCGGTGAAAAATGGTTTCATCACGAGGCATTCGCCACCGCCGCAGGCATTTTTTCAAAATTGTTTGGGAATCTTGCGCCCGTCTGTCCAGTTGATTGGTGCGGGCACAGTCAGGGACCCGTTGAGGCCCAGCCGAGTCCGAAGGATTCGAGCCGCTCGCGGAGACGGGTCAGGTTCCAGCATTGTACGGTACCGTCGGCCAGCCGCACATAGAGCTGCTGGGTTTCGGACATCAAGCGCGCTTCCGTCGGCTTCGAGGGAACCGGGAGCAGTAACGGGGGTCCTTTGGGAGAGATGGGATAGCGCACGCCTTCCCGATCCACAGCCAGGGAGTTGCCGCCCGGAGGCAGTTGATCCACCCACGCGACAACGTCGTGGGCTAACCCGAACTCCCACAGGCTGGCGTGAGTGCCACCAGGGGCATAGGTAACGATTCGGCGCCCGGTTGTTGACAGCGCGACCCGTTCGGCGACGGCTGGCGTCCGGGCATGCAAGCGTTTGCCGCGCAGATCATAGACCTCCAATTGGTCGCCTGTGACCAGGGCCAGGAGTTGCCCTGTCTCGTCCAGATCCATGCTGCGTATTCCCGAAAGTTCCGGGAGCCACATTTCGGGGCCACTGCCCGGGCGCACGAGCCACACTTGACTCTGTCCAGCCACCAAAATGGCCGAGCTATCCCGTAACCACGCCAAGGCGACCGGGGATCCTGGCAATCGGGTCTGCCGACGGACTTCACCGGCGGGACTGATTTCCACCAAAGCGGGAGGCGATTCGACGAGCACCGCGACAGCGTGATCGTCGGGTGCCCAAGCCGATTTTAGCGAGTGTCCTGGCAGGTCCACGAGCCGCTGTTCGGCCATGTTTTCGGTTCGAGCCAGCACGATTTCATCTTCGGGCCGGGTAAAGAGCGCGACGCTGCCGTCCGAATTCAAAGATGCGTGGCCGCCATCGGCCCGCCGGTTTGTCCAACTCCAGGCACCTGTTCCCGGATCGCAACGACGGAAACGGAAGTGGCCCGCCTGGTCTAGTAATATAAGCCAATGGCCGTCGCCGCTGAAACTCAGGAAACGCTCGACGGGGCCAATTTCCCGATCGTTGCGCCACAGTTCGGCATAGTCGCGTAAAGACCGGAAAATGACGACCCCATTGCGGTCCGCGGTAGCGTACCGGTCGCGGGCAAAATCGAAAAGTAACGGGGCGGCACTTTCGGGTGGCGACCAGGGAAGAGGGCGCAGGTCAGCTCCCGCGAGGACATGAATGGCTTCCTGCCGCAATTCGGCGGAAGGCTGGATCGCGGCTGCCCGGGTCAAAGACTCCAGGGCGGCCGAGCGCCAGCCGGGCTGGGCTTCAACGCGCAAGCGCCGGGCTTGGGCCAGCAGATCGGTCGCCGCAGTGGGTACTGCGGGAATTCCCCCGGCCGTTGAAACGGGGTGTTGCCCGAGCCGATTCGTTGCGTAGATCACGATCGGCAAGAGAACCGTGACCGCGAGGAGGGGGAGGATCAGCATCCTGGCTTGCTGTCGTCGCCGTTCCACGCGGCGCTGGGCTTTGATTGATCGCCCCGCACGCAGTTCCCCCAGATCGGTGGCCAGTTGCGCGGCGGACGCATGTCGTTGGGTGGGATCATTGGCGCAGGCCTTGACGATGACCGCATTCAGTTCCAATAGGCCCGCTTGCTCCGCCAGGTTGGCGTCGTCGGGCAGGGTAGGGAATTCCAGACGATCCTTGCCAGTGGACGTCTCGTACAACACCTTGCCCAGGCTATAAATGTCGGCGGCGGCGCTCCCCGAGCCCTCGGGCGGGATGAATCCTTCAGTTCCCACATACGAACCTGTTTCACCTGCGCCGGAAACCAGGCCGATGTCGGCAAACTTGGGGATCCCACGGACGAAGATAATGTTGGAAGGTTTGATGTCCCGGTGGACCAACCCTTCGGCATGAAGATGCGCCAGTGCTTCCGCCAGGCGATGGAACAATTCGTAACATTCCTCCGGCGGGAGCCGCTTTCGCCGGGCGAGTTCCGTGGCCAACGTACGGGGCACGTAGTGCTCGACTGACGCATCGGCAGTCGGAAAGCCCGACGTTTCGCCGGTGGCATTGGCGTCATCCGCCAATTCCATGACTGAATAGAAGTAGCCTTCCGCGTCATGGCGTCCGACCTGAAGGATATCCATCAGGCCCTCGTGCGAACGGGAAACGGGTTCGAAGCGTTGAATGCCGGCGAATTCGCGTTCGAACGGTTTGGCACTGCGAAATTCGCCGCGCCGGACCACTTTGATGGCGCGGAGAGTGCCGAGGACGTTGCGGGCGAGCCAGACCTCGCCATAACTGCCACGGCCCACCACCGCGATCAGGTCATGATCGGGAATGGTTGGCGGCGCGGACATCGTGCGCAGCCTGGGCAGATTTTCGCTAAAAGTCGAACCCTCACGAACAATTCCCGGAGGGGAGACCGATTCGCCACCAACGGGTTAGCCAATCATTGCATCTGGCCATTCAAACGCGCGTGTTCCTTGCGTAGCAATCCCCCGATTCGATGCCGGGCCAGGTACACCTGCATGACACTGACGCCGAGTGCGGCTGCCACTTGCTTCACCGGCCAGCCCTTTAAGACGTAAAGCTCGAACATCTGGAATTGCTCGGGTTTCGTCCGGCGCTTGACCCGCGCGATGGCGGCTGCAGCGACATGGGTCGCCCATTCGGACTCCCACACGGCGTCCAGGTCGGGTTCTGGCTGATCGGGCATCGAGGCTACTTCAGCGGCGACTATCGGGTCATCAAGGTCCGCCCGCTTGCCTTCGCCCGCCCGGTAACGTTTGCGGAGGG
>DATJII010000263.1:0-2896 GCA_035493435.1 Candidatus Limnocylindria bacterium
CCCGGATGGTACGGTAACGACGCTGGCCGGCCCGGTCGCTGGTTTTCATACCACCGATCCCACCAGCCCTTCCATGCGGGTGCCGGCTCGCCACGGTATTGCTGTGGACCTGGATGGGAACGTCTATTTTAATGATTCGACCGGAGCCATTAGAAAGATCTGTGCTGATGGCAAGATTCGAGTTTTTGCCGGGGAGGACCGCAACTTTTATTCCGTAGGTGTGGGTGAAGGGGCGCCGGAGTACTCCTTGACCATTGGCCCGGACGCGCTTCGAGCGCTGGCGGTGGATACAGTCGGGAATATATATGCAGCAGGCAACCAGGGCTCTCAGATATATAAAATGGTGACCGGACTTCCTCCCGAGCGATTGATACCTTTCGACACGATTGGTGAGGGAGCATTGAATAGCGGTGGATTTAATAACGCGTCTGGGATTGCCGTGGATCGATTGGGGAATGTATTCCTGTCCCAGCGCAGCCGGGCTGCCTTGTGCAAGATTGATGTCCGGGGCTGGCTATCGACGATCGCTGGAAACTACGAAGGACTTGACATTGCGAACGCGTCCGGCGGCTTTACCTCGCTCGCCATGGGCAAGGCCGGTGAATTGTATGTATCCGACGCAGGTGGACGGTCAGTTATCAAGGGTGTGCCTTTGACCGTTGGCGGACCAAAACTGGAAATCTACCGCTCAGGGGACACCATTGTCGCTTCCTGGCTGATGGATCGGAAAGACTACCAAGTCGAGTCGAGCGACTCGCCGCAGGGAGAGAGTGAATGGACTCCCGTGACAGAGGGAATCACCGAGTCGGTCAATCGTTTCTTCCTTACTGCTGTGGCGACTCAAACGACCCGGTATTATCGCCTGAGGCAAAGGCCTTGATGGAATTAGTGGCACCCACCATGGGGAACCGCGGACCTCATTCGTCGGTCTTCAGGAGCAGCCGCACGCCCGTGGCAAAGGCTTCTGAAGGGTGTCCATGCGCAGTGATGTGGCGGGCGGCGTTTTTCGCCTCGGGCCAGCCGTGGTCCATGGCCACGGAGTGGTGGGCCCAGCGGAGGAGTTCCACATCATTGTTGCCGTCGCCGAAGGCGGCGGCGTGTTGGGGGCCGAAGCCGAGGTGGCGGGCTACGGCGGCGGCTCCGTGGGCCTTGTGGGCGCCAGGTTGAAGAATTTCGACGGTTTCGGGTTCGGTCCGGACTACCAGGAGGCGGTCGCCGTAGACTTGGCGTAATTGGGTCTCGAATTCCGGAATGCGTTGGGCGTCGGCGGAGAAGAGCAACTTTTGTAATCCTCCGGTCGCAAGTCGGGCAACGGTGTCGCTTTGAGGGCGTCCGTAGCGTTGGGCGTGGAGACGGGTCCATTCGGTTTCTGTCTCGGCAAAGACTCCGTCACGGGTATAGGCAAGGGTGCTCATATCACGCTGAGTCGCCCAGAGATGGACTTCCACAGCCAACTGCCTGTCGACCGTTAGTTCGTGAAGAATTTCGCCGGTCTTTCGATTCTTCACCATGGCGCCCTGGGACGAAACGATCCAGGGGGAACAATTCGTCTGTTCGGCGATCTTGACGATATCCCGGTGATCACGTCCGGACGCGAGGACGGTTTCGATTCCCGCTTCCTGCAAGGAGCGAAGCGCAGAGCGGTTGGCTTGGCTGATGGTCTTATCCGGGCCGAGCAAGGTTCCGTCCAGGTCGATGAAGGCCACCCGGATTTCGTGAACCGGTTGCCCTTCAACCTCGGCTGCTGTGTTTCGTATCACGTTTTTACTTTCGGGGACATTCGCTGATTCTTCCAATGGCATTATTGGATGACGGTGATAACCTGGGGTTATGGAAATGCGCGATGTCCGTTCCTTCATCGTCCTGGCGGAACAACTCCATTTCGGGCGTGCGGCCAAACTGCTGCACGTCAGCCAGCCCGCCCTGACCAAACAGATTCATCGCCTGGAGGAAGAGTTTGGTGGAGTTTTATTAGACCGGGGGCGCCATGGGACTCGCTTGAGTTCGCTGGGTATTAAAGTTCTCGCGGACGCCAAAGGTGTCCTGAGGGAATTCGACAGGTTTCTGGCGGGTGCAAAGTCGGATGCGGCGGGAGACACGGGACGGCTGCGCATTGGTTTTGGCTTCCACACCTTTGATCTTGTACCCCGGGTGATCGTGGAAATGCGGCGAAAGGCGCCCGCTATACAGATCAGCCTGCGGGATATGTCCACGCTGGAGCAAATTCTGGCGTTGCGCGCCGAGCAAATCGATGTGGGGTTTCTGCGGTCGCCGATTGATCGGGAATTCGAATCGTTTCCTGTGACCACAGACCGTCTGGCGCTCGTGTGCGGCGCGACTTCTGGACTGCCCAAGCAAGTAACGCTGGAGGATTGCCGCGATCAGCCCTTTGTAATGATTTCGGAAAAACGGGCACCGGGGTTCCATCGCCATTTTCTGCGGCTCTGTGCGGCTTCTGGCTTTCATCCACAGATTGTCCAGGAGGTTCCGGAAGTCACAACCGCTCTGGCCTTGGTCCGCGCCGGTTTGGGGGTGGCCGTTATTCCGCAGTCTTTTCGCATGAGCCGTTTTACGGGCATCTGGCTGAGTCCCCTGGCCGGACCTGACGCCGAGTGGTCCGTGGGAGCGGCATGGCGCAGGGGAGATTCCAATCCCTTGCTGCACCGCTTCCTCGAACTGATCCGGCGCGACACCCGAACCAACGCAATCAACCATTGACGTGGCTACTCCGTCTTGAATGTTGGGGCGTGCCTTCAAACTGCATTGGCATGATCTGCTGGCGAAAAGGGGCGAGGGCTTCGTTGCTCCTCGGTCGCGTATTCCCAAGAATACGCTCCTTCGTCACGCCTCGCCCTCAACCCTTTTGACTGGCGCAGCTCATGCCAAGCCAGTTTGA